>JBILED010000098.1:0-9307 GCA_044352305.1 Gemmatimonas sp. | reverse complement strand
CGCCCTCAAGGACGAGCGCCTCGCCCGCCTCCAGCGCGAGGTGCCCACCATGGCCACCCCGCTCGACAAGCGGGGCGCGGGCAAGCTGTTCAACGAGCTCAAGGGCGCCCTCGACGCCGCCCTCGCCGACTTCGCCGCGCGACAGGGCGCCCGCACCGCGGACGCCCCGTGGGACGGCACCCTCCCCGCGCGCCACCGCTGGACGGGCTCCCTCCATCCCGTCACCCTCGTGGTCGACGAGATCTGCGCCATCTTCCGCGAACTGGGCTTCACCATCGCGCTCGGCCCCGAGGCCGAGACGGAGTGGTACAACTTCGGGGCGCTCAACTTCCCCCCCGACCACCCCGCGATGGAGCTGCACGACACCCTCTATCTCGGCGAGGGGGCGCTCCTCCGCACGCACACCTCGCCGGTGCAGGTGCGCACCCTGCAGCGCTGCGCCCCCCCGGTGCGTGTCCTCGCCCCCGGGCAGGTCTACCGCCGCGACTTCTTCGACGCCACGCACGCCCCCGCCTTCCTGCAGCTCGAGGGGCTGGCCGTGGACGAGGGCATCGGCTTCGTCGACCTCAAGGCCACCCTCGCCGAGTTCGCCCGCCGCTTCTACGGCGCGTCGCGCCGCGTCCGCTTCGGCCCCTCCTACTTCCCCTTCGTCGAGCCCGGCGCGCAGATGGACGTCGAGGTCGACCTGCGGGATGGCAAGGGACTCCGCTGGGTCGAGATCCTGGGGTGCGGCATGGTCCACCCCAATGTCCTCGAGGCGGCCGGCGTCGACAGTGAGCGCTACACCGGCTGGGCCTTCGGCATGGGGCCCGCCCGCATCGCCATGTCGCGCTACGGCATCACCGACATCCGTGTCCTGTACGATTCGGACGTCCGCTTCCTGGAGCAGTTCGCCCCATGATCGTCTCCCACTCCTGGCTGGCGCAGTTCGCGCCCACCGCGCACGCGCCCGGCGAGATCGGCGAGGCGCTCAGCCGCCATTGCGTCACGCTGGACGCGCTCGAGCGGCTGGATGCCGCGCTCGCCCCCTTCGTGGTGGCCCAGGTGGTCGAGGCCGGCCGGCACCCCAACTCCGACCACCTCTGGGTCACCAAGGTGGACGACGGCAGCGGCGCGCTGCTGGAGGTGGTGTGCGGCGCCCCCAACGTGGTGGCCGGCCACAAATATCCGTTCGCGCGCACCGGGACCGTCATGCCGGGCGGGCTGCGCATCGAGCGCCGCCGCATCCGCGGCGAGACCTCCAACGGCATGCTCTGCTCGGCGCGTGAGCTCGGGCTGGGCGATGAGCACGACGGCATCCTCACCCTCGAGACCGACGTCCCGCCCGGGACGCCGCTGCTGGCCGTGCTCCCGGCCACCGACGCGCGGCTCACCCTGGATGTCCTCCCCAACCGGCCCGACCTCCTGAGCCATCGCGGGGTCGCGCGCGAAGTGGCGGCCATTCTCGGGGCGCCGCTGCAGGCGCGCCCGGCCGACCTCACCGGGCCCCCGCAGCCGCCGACCGAGGGGTGGCGGCAGGGCCCGTGGGCCGTGGCCGGCACCCACGCCGCCGTCGAAGTGGTCGCCCGCGAGGAGTGCCCGCACTACCTCGCGGTCGTCATCCGCGGCGTGCGCGTGGGCGAGAGCCCCGCGTGGCTGCGCGAGCGCCTGGAGAGCGTGGGGCAGCGCAGCCGCTCCAACGTGGTCGATGCCACCAACTACCTGGTGCATGGCCTGGGGCAGCCGGTGCACGCCTTCGACCTGGGCACGCTGGCCGGGGCCCGCATCGTGGTGCGCCCCACCCGTGAGGGCGAGACGATCACCACGCTGGACGGGGTGGCACGCCCGCTGGCCGCTGGCACGGTGGCCATCTGCGACGCCGAGCGACCGGTGGCGCTGGCCGGCATCATGGGAGGGGACGCCACCGAGGTGACCGAGGCCACCACCGAGCTGCTGGTGGAGGTGGCCCGCTTCGATCCGCGGTTCGTGCGGCGGGTGCGCCGCGCCGTGGGGCTGAGCACCGACGCGAGCTATCGGTACGAGCGCGGCATCGACGGCGGCGCGCTGGCCGAGATGGCGGCGCTGGTGGGGGATCTCATCGTGCAGGTGGCAGGCGGTCAGGTGGTTGAGGTGCTCGAGGTGGGCGCGCCGCCCGCCCCGCGCCCCCCGGTGATGCTGCGCACGGCCCGGCTGGCACGGGTGCTGGGGATGTCGGTCCCGGACACGCTGGTTGGTCAGCACTTGGAAGCCTTGGGGTGTGTGGCCACGCCAGACGCGGGCGGGTGGATGGTGCAGCCACCCAGCTGGCGCGTGGACCTCCACCTGGAGGTGGATCTGATCGAGGAGGTGGGGCGATTGGTGGGGTACGATGCGCTCCCCGACGACCTGCGCCCCTTCCGCCCCGGCCGTCAGGCCGACCATCCGCTGCACGAGCTGGGGCGGGCGGTTCGGACGGTGCTGGTGGGCGAGGGGCTGGCCGAGATCCGCCCCATGCCGTTCACGGCGGTGGGCGACGCCACGACGCCACGGGTGCTCAACCCCCTGGCCGAGGACGAGCCGTACCTGCGAGGTGACCTGCTGGTCACGCTGGCCCAGCGCGCCGAGTACAACCTGGCGCGGATGCAGGGCAACCTGCGGCTGTTCGAGATTGGCCAGGTGTTCGTCCCGACGGGCGGCCGTCTCCCGCGCGAGGAGCTGCGGGTGGGGGCCCTGCTCATGGGAATGCGGCGACCGCCGCACTTCTCCGAACCCACCCCGCCGCCCTTTGATCGGTGGGACGCCAAGGCGCTGGCGGAGCGGTTGGCCCGGGTGGTGTGGCCGGGGGAGCCGGTGGTGCTGCGTCCAGGCATCGGGGACACGTTGTGGTCGGTGGAGCACCCGACGCGTGGGCCGGTGGGTCGCGTGGTCCGACTGGCGCTGGACCTGCCGGCGTGGGCCAGCGAGCCGTTGGCGGTGGAGCTCACCGTGGGGGTGATCAGCTCGGAGGATGTGGCGCCGCCGGGCGAGCATGCCCATGACGGACCGACGACGGCGCTGGTGCCGCGCCGGATCCAGTTCACCCCGCTCCCCGTGACGCCGGCGGCGGAGTTCGATCTGGCGCTGGTGGTCCCCGACGCGCTCCCGGCCGCCCAGGTGGAGGCGGTCCTGCGGGGTGCCGCCGGGGAGCTGCTGGAACGGGCGGCCCTTTTTGACGAGTTCCGCGGCGGGACCATTCCGGCCGGCCACCGGAGCCTGGCGTGGCGGTTGACGTTCCGACACCCCGAGCGCACGCTCAGGGAGAAGGAAATCGAGGGCCGCCGGGCCCGGCTGTTGCAGGTCCTCCACCAGGAGTTGGGGATTTCGGTGCGTGCGTCCTGACGTCGCGGCATTTCGCGAGCTGGAGCTGCTGGTCCGCCACCTGAGCGACCAGCTGGCGGGGTACCGCCGGCGGGCGCTTGGGGCGGAGGCGCGCGTGCGCGAGCTGGAACAGCGCACCCAGGCCCTTGAGGGGGCCCTGACCGAGGCGCGGGCGGTGCCGCCGGCGCCGGTGCCGATCGTCCTACCGTCGGCGGGAGACGCGCGCCTGGAGGCGCGTTTGGAGGCGGAGAACCGGCAGCTCCGGCAGCGGTTGGCGGAGGCCCGGGAGCGCACCGGGGTGCTGGTGGAACGCATCCGCTTCGTGCGGCAATCGGCGGCGCAGGGAGGAGAGCGGTGACCGATCCCCGTACGGTGGTGCGGGTACGCATCGTGGGGGAGGAGTACACCCTGCGTACCGATGCCTCGGTCGATCACACCCGGGCGGTCGCCGACCATCTGGACCGGACGATCCGAGCCATCATGGCGGCGGGCTCGTCCGTCGAGCCGCACAAGGCGGCGATCCTGGCCGCGCTGCAAATCACCGACGAGCTGTTCCGGGAGCGGGGAGGCGCCGAGCAGCTGGCCGGCGACCTCCGTCGCCTTGCGTCGGAGGTCCGGCCGCTGCTGCCACCGGCCAAGCGCGGGGACGAGACGGACCTCGGCTAGGGCAGGACGTGGCCAAACCGGGGCTGGTTGCGGGCATCCGCGGACGCCCGTACGTTCCGGCTTGAGAGGGGGGCGGGCGTCGCTGCTGGCGCGACCGGATGCAGACATCCGGGCGTGCGCGGGTCGCTCGGCCTGCCGTGCGTGTTTGCGGGATGGAGCGGTGGTGGGACGGGGCTCGTCGGCGGTCATTCGCACCGGACGTGTCGCGGAAGGGCGTGCATTCAACACGGGTTCGCGCCGATGGCGCGGTGGAGCATAGATCCCATGGGAGACTTGGCCCTGTTGGCGCTGTCCGGCGCCGTGGGACTGGTGGCGGCCGTCGCGGCATTCGTGGCGGGACGGCGCTCGGGGCGGGCGCAGGAACTCGCGGAGCAGCGCCGTGCGCGCGCCAGTGCGGAGGAGACGGCGGGGCGCCTGCTGGACGAGGCGCGGCGCGAGGCGGAGACGCTGCGCAAGGACGCCGTGGTGTCCGGCAAGGAGGAGGTGCTGCGTCAGCGGGAGGTGCAGGAGCAGGAGCTGCGCCGCCGTCGGGTGGACGTGGAGCGCGAGGAGAAGCGGGTGCAGGAGCGCGAGGCCGCGGCCGACCGCGGGCGCGACGCCGTGGCCGCGCGGGAGCAGGAGCTGCAGAAGCGGGCGGCCGACGTGGGCGTGCGGGAGGCGGCGCTGGGGGGACGGCAGGCGGAGCTGGACCGCCTGGTGGCCGAGGAGCGGCGCCGGGTGGAGCAGGTGGCCGGGCTGACCGCGGAGGAGGCCCGGGCCGAGCTGATGCGGCGCATGGAGGATGAAGCGCTGGCGGCGGCGGCCAGTCGGCTGCGCGAGATCCGCGAATCGGCCAAGCGCAATGCCGATCGGGAGGCGCGCAAGATCGTGGCGCTCGCGGTGCAGCGGGTGGCGGCCGAGACCACGGCGGAAGCGACGGTGTCGGCCGTGGCGCTCCCCAACGATGAGATGAAGGGGCGCATCATCGGGCGCGAAGGGCGGAACATCCGGGCGTTCGAGCTGGCCACCGGGGTGGACGTCATCATCGACGACACCCCCGACACCGTCGTGGTCTCCTGCTTTGATCCGGTGCGCCGGGAAACCGCGCGGCTGGCGCTCGAGAAGCTGGTGGCCGACGGGCGCATCCACCCCGGGCGCATCGACGAGGTCGTGGCCAAGGCGCGCCTCGAGGTCGAGGCGGCCATCGTGGAGACCGGCGAGCAGGCGGCGTACGAGGTGGGGGTGACGGGGTTGCACCCCGAGCTCATCCGCCTGGTGGGGCGCATGCGCTGGCGCACCAGCTACGGGCAGAACATCCTGGCGCACTCGAAGGAAGTGGCGTGGCTGGCGGGGATGATGGCGGCCGAGCTGGGGCTGGACGTGGCGCTGGCCCGACGGGGCGCCCTGCTGCACGACGTGGGCAAGGTGCTCACGCATGAGCACGAGGGGACGCATGTGCAGCTGGGGGTCGAGGTGGCCACCAAGTACGGCGAGCACCCGCTGGTGGTCAACTGCATCGCGGCGCACCACGACGACGTCCCGCACGAGAGCGAGGTGTCGGTGCTGGTGCAGGCGGCCGACGGGATCTCGGGGTCGCGTCCGGGGGCGCGGCGCGAGGCCTTCGAGACCTATGTCAAGCGCCTGGAAGGGCTCGAGCGCATCGCCGCGAGCTACCGGGGCGTCGACCGGGTGTTCGCCATCCAGGCGGGGCGCGAGGTGCGCGTGATCGTCGCCCCCGACCTGGTGGACGACGGGCGCATGACGGCGCTGTCGGACGAGATCGCGCGGCGCATCGAGTCCGAGCTGCAGTATCCGGGGCAGATCAAGGTCGTGGTCATCCGTGAGAGTCGGGCGGTGGACTTTGCGCGCTGAGCTGATCGACGGGAAGGGGATCGCGGCGGCGATCCGCGCCGAGGTGGCCGGGGAGGTGGCGCAGCTGCGCGAGCGGGGGACGGTGCCGGGGCTGGCGGTGGTGCTGGTGGGGGACGACCCCGCCAGTGCGACCTATGTGGGGGCCAAGGAGAAGGCGTCGCAGGAGGTCGGGATGGCCGGGACCACCTGGCGCCTCCCCGTGTCCACCACGCAGGCGGAGCTGCTGGCCGTGGTCGACCGGCTCAACGCCGATCCCGCGGTGCACGGCATCCTCGTGCAGATGCCGCTCCCCCCGCAGCTCGACGCCGACGCGGTCATTCGCCGGATCGATCCGGACAAGGACGTGGACGGCTTTCACCCCGTGAATGTGGGGAAGCTGCTCATCGGGCACGGCGACGGGTTCGTGTCCTGCACGCCGGCTGGCGTGATGGAGCTGCTGCGGCGTTCCGGGGTGCCGCTGCGCGGGGCCGAGGCGGTGGTGGTCGGGCGCAGCAACATCGTGGGGAAGCCGATGGCCGCGCTGCTGGTGCAGCCCGGCACCGATGCCACCGTGACGGTGTGCCACAGCCGCAGCCGCGACCTGGCGGCGCACGTGGGGCGGGCGGACATCCTCATCGCCGCCGTCGGGCGCGCCGAGCTGATCACCGGCCCGATGCTGAAGCCCGGGGCGGTGGTCATCGACGTGGGCATGAACAGCGTGCCGGACGCCTCGCACCCGCGCGGGCGGCGCCTGTGCGGGGATGTGCACTTCGCCAGCGCGGCGGAGGTGGCGTCGCGCATCACCCCCGTCCCGGGCGGGGTGGGGCCGATGACCATCGCGATGCTGCTCACCAACACCGTGCGGGCCGCGGAGCGGGCCGCCGCCCGCCGGTCCCCGCAGGGAGGCTGAGCCGGTGCCGGGGCGTCCGGGGGCCCCGGGGGCGGCGGTGGCAGCCTCCCCGGGGACCACCCCCGAGGCCGCGCTCCCGGTTCACGCGCTGACCACCGCCGCCAAGGAGTTGGTGGAGGGCGCGTTCCCCCCTCTCTGGGTGCGGGGCGAGGTCACCGACTTCAAGGCCCATCGCAACGGCCATTGGTATTTCGCCCTGCGCGATGCCGACGCGCAGGTGCGGTGCGTGGTGTGGAGCAGCGCCACGCGGCGCATCCCCGCGCCGCCCGACGACGGCATGCAGGTGGTCGCGCTGGGGCAGATGACGGTGTGGCCGGTGCGTGGCGACCTGCAGTTCAGCGTCCGCCAGCTGGAGGCGGCTGGGGACGGGCTGTGGCGCAAGGCCCTCGAGCTGACGCGGCAGCGGCTGGAGGCCGACGGCCTGCTGGACCCGGCCCGCAAGCGCCCGTTGCCGCGGCACCCCCGGTGCCTGGCGGTGGTCACGAGCCCCGACGGGGCGGCCATGCACGATGTCATTACCGTCGCCCGCGCGCGAAGCCCGGAGGTCCGGCTGGTCATCGTCCCGGCCCGGGTGCAGGGGGAGGGGGCGGCGGAGTCGCTGATGGCCGCGCTGGAGCGCGTGTATCGGTGGGGCGGGGCGGACGCCCTCATCATCGGGCGCGGTGGCGGCGCGCGCGAGGACCTGTGGGCGTTCAACGACGAACGGCTGGCGCGCCTGCTGGCGGCCGCCCCCATCCCCACCGTCTCGGCGGTGGGGCATGAGGTGGACGTCACCATCTGCGACCTGGTGGCCGATGTGCGCGCCGCCACCCCGTCGGCGGCGGCAGAGCTGGCCGTCCCGTCCCGCCGGGAGGTGGCCGCGCGGGTGGCGGCGCTGGCCTCGCGGCTGGCCGGGGCGGCGCGTCGCCATCACGACCGGGGCGGGGCGGCGCTGGGGCAGGTCCGTCGCGCGCTCGTGCGGCAGGCCGTGCGGGTGGTGGAACGACGGGAGGCCCGGTTGGGCGCCGTCGCCGGTCAGCTGGAGGCGCTTTCGCCGCTGGCCACCCTCCAGCGCGGCTTTTCGGTGGCGAGAACGCCAGAGGGCGCTACTTTGAAGGGGCGGGGTCAGTTCTCGTCCGGCGCGCCGTTCGAACTCTGGCTCCACGATGGCATCATCGACGCCGTGGTCACCGGCACGCGTGAGCGGCCGGACCAGCTGTCGCCCGTGTTCCCGCCGCCGTTTCCCTCCGGTTCGCCCCCCGAGGTGCCTGGATGACCTTCGAGCAGTCGCTGACCCGCCTGGAAGCCATCGTGCGCGAGCTGGAGGGGCGTGACCTTCCGCTCGAGGAGGCGCTCCGCCTGTTCGAGGAAGGGATCGCGCACCTGCGTACGGCGGGGAGCGCCCTGGCGCAGGCGGAGGCCCGGGTGCAGCAGCTGGTCGAGGCGGCCGACGGGGCGCTCACCACGGTCGACCTGGACGCGTGACCGCCATGCCCGTGGAAACGCCCGCCCTTGGGAGCCCGGCCGTGGCGGCCGGCCAGCACCACGCCCACGACCGGCAGGTGGTGCAGCAGGCGCTGGATGCGTTCTGCGCCCGGTGGCTGGGAACGATGGTCCCGGCCACCGGCGAGGCCATCCGGTACGCGCTGCTGGGCGAGGGGAAGCGCCTCCGCGCCATCCTGCTCTTGGAGGCGTATCGCGCGTGCGGCGGCGCCGGAGACGCGAGCGCGCTGGCCGCCTCGGTCGAGGTGGTGCACGCGTATTCGCTGGTGCACGATGACCTCCCGTGCATGGATGACGACGACGTCCGTCGCGGGCGTCCCACGGTGCACCGGGTGTACGGGGTGCCCGTGGCCACGGCGGCGGGGCTCGCCATGGTGCCGCTGGCCGCCCGCAGCGCGTGGCACGCCGCGTGTGCGCTGGGGCTTCCGGGCGCGGTCGGCGCGGCCATCGTGCGCGAGCTCATGGAGGCGTCCGGCGCGGGCGGCATGATTGGCGGCCAGCTCCTGGACCTCGAGGCCGAGGGGGAGCACGTCGGGGTGGCCTCGCTGGAGCGGGTGCACCGGCTCAAGACCGGGGCGCTCATCACCGCGTCGGTCTCGCTGGGCGCCCGGGCGGCGCTGGCCCCCGAGCCCCGGCGGCTGGCCCTGGCGCGCTACGGCGAGGCCATCGGGCTGGCGTTCCAGATTGCCGATGACGTGCTGGACATCACCGCCACCACCGACCAGCTGGGCAAGACGGCTGGTCGAGACCTCGCGCTGCACAAGAGCACGTACCCGGCGCTGCTGGGGATCGAGGGCGCCACGGCGCGCGCCTCCGCCCTGGTCGACGAGGCGTGCGACGCGCTGTCCGGCGAGGGGTTGCTGACCCCCGCGCTCGAACAGCTCGCCCGCTACATCGTCACGCGTCGCTCCTGATCCACGCCACCCTGTCGCCCGTCGTTGCGGGGCTCCTCCGCAGCGCCCACCCGGATTCGCCATGTCCCTGCTCGAAGGCCTCGCCTCTCCCGCCGACCTGAAGCGCCTCTCGCGCGCCGAGCTGCGCGTGCTGGCGCAGGAGGTCCGGGACCGTCTCATCGACGTCTGCTCCCGCACGGGCGGGCACATC
>JBILED010000115.1:0-8484 GCA_044352305.1 Gemmatimonas sp. | reverse complement strand
GACCGCGAGTGTGCCGACCGCCACGACTCCCCGACGCGGACGCCAGGACGCCGCCCTGCCTGGGTGCGGAGCCGCGGCGGCGGGCGGGGCCACCGCCTCGGCATCCAGCTGCGTCAGGACGGCCGCCACGGCATCATCGGCCGCGCGCCCGACCAGCGCATCGGCGCCAGCACCCCACCCGTCGCCGAAACCCTCCGCCTCGAGCTGGTCGCGCAGCGCAAGCGCCAATGCCGTGACCTCACGCGACACGCCGTGATGCCGCAGGGTCCGGGCGAACGCCTCGCGTCCGACCAGCGCCTCGTGCGGGACACGCAGGCGGGCGGCCACCCCGTCCAACAGCCGACGGCGGCGCCGGCGTGCCAGTGCCGCCGCGGTGGGGGGCTCACCTGGCGGGACCGATGCGCTGGGCTCCACGATTGCCCTCTCGCGTTGCCGCCGCGTCGGGCGCGTTCCCGGACGCCGCTGCCACGCCAACGCCGCGATCACGGGGAGCACCAACAGGCCCGCCAGCCATCCGCGCCACGCGCGCAGCAGGCCCTGGAGCAACGGCGCCGGCGTTGAGGCGTTCCACGGACGCAGAGGCTCCACGGGCGCCACGGCGTCGGTGTCCCGAGCGCCCGGCACCACCGGGCCCGGTGCCACGGTGACCGACAGCGCCTCGGTCGCCATCACCTGGTACGCCCCGACCGATGGATCGAACACCGGGTACCGAATCGCGGGCAGCTGTTGCTCGCCGCTGGCGGCGGGCGTGAGGATCCAGTCGAACTCCTTGTGTCCCCGCACCCACGGCCCCGCCGTGTCAACGACCACGCGTTCGGAGCCCGCCACGGCATCGCCCCAGGGCAGCTCGAGCTCCGGCCTCGGGAGCAGGCGGATGTTGCCGCGGCCCTCGACCCGCACCGTCAGCACCGCAGGCGAGCCCACGCGCAGTTCCGTCGTGTCGAGGCGCGCGGCCACCACCAGGTGCCCGACGGCGCCGGTGTATCGCGCCGGCCGTCCCGCCTCGGGGAGTGGGCGCACCACCACCTCCAGGCTCTCCGCACGGACCGACTCGCGCGTCTCGCGGCTGAAATAGCTGGCCGATTGCGGCAGCGCATAGGTCAGCGACGGGGCCGGGATGGTCAGGCGACCGGCCGTCACCGGAAACAGCGCCCGCTGGAAGACGAAGGCTTCGTACGGCGTGCCGTCCGCCGAGGCGGTGCGTCGCACGGGACGCCCCAGTTCGAAGGCCAGCATCCCGCGAAACTCCGGGGGGACGAACTCGGGATTGCGACGCAAGCGGGCCCGCGCGGACTCGCTCAGCAGGACCGCGACCTGGTACGTCACCTGCTCACCCACGTACACGGTGTCAGGATACCGGGCCGCATGAAAGTCGATGGCGCGGGCGCGATCCACGCGCAGCCCTTGCAGGATGGCGGCCGGGTCAGGCTGCCCCCGCAGCGGCGCGGCGAGCAGCCCCCCCGCCAGCAGGACGGCGAAGCGCCAGCTCGGGCGGAAGGAGGTGCCGCGCGTCACCAGTCCTTCCCACGAGGCGGGGTGCGCCCCGCCGGCTTGCGGCGCCCCTGCACTTCACGCTCGTCCCGCGCCGCACTGTTGAGCAGCGATTCCGCTTGCCGGGCATCCAGCGACCCGCTCGGGGGCGGCGGGGGATCCCCCGCCTCCGGGGTAGGCCCCGCGCCCTCCCCTCCCCCTGCCCCGCCCCCGCCACCGCCGCCCCCCGGCGGCGTCCGGAGCGCCAGTTCGTAGTTCCACTTCGCCTCCAGGTCGCCGGGGCGCTCCCGAAGGAGCGCCCGCAGCGCGTCGCGCGCTTCGGCGCGCCACCGGTCGCCATCACGGGCTCCGGAGGCCCGTGCCTGCCGCAGCGCCGCCACGGCGGCGTTGAAGCGCGCGCGCTGGCGCACCTCGCCCTCAGTCTCGCGACGCGCCGCTTCCAGGAGGAGCGAGGCCTCCGCCAACGAATCATTGGCCAGCAAGGCCGTGCCCAGGTTGAATCGGGTGCGCGGCGTGGAGTCCCCGGCGGTTGCCTGCGCCCGATAGTCGGCCAGCGCACGCTGCACATCGCCGGCCTGAAAGAGCGCGGCGGGATCGGCCCCCCGCGAACACCCCGGCGATGCCCCTGTCAAGATCGTCAGCAGTGCGGTGGCCGCGCGCGCGCCGGGCAGGACGCGCCCGCCCTGCACCCGCCTCCCACGGGTGCTCCCACCGGGCCAAGCCCCGCGCCCAGTGTCCCACAGCAACAGCAACACCGCCGGCACCAACAACCATCCCACGCGCAGCACCAGGTCCTCGCGCACGGCGTTCGCCCGTCGCGCGGTGCGCAGGTCGCGCACCGCGCGACGCACACGCGACGCCTTGTCTCCCGCCTCGGCCGGGATGAACGCCCCGCCGGCCGCTCGCGCCGCCGCCGCCAGGGGCGCCGGATCGTGGCGGGTGGTGACCACCTGCCCATCGACGTCGCGCTTGGGCGCCACACGCCCCTCCTCCTCGACGGGAATCGTGCTCCCCTCCCGCGTGCCGAAGCCGACCGTGACCAGGTGAATGCCCTGCGCGCCGAGGGCGCGCGCTGCGCGCTCCACCTCGTCGGGCGGATCAAAGGTCTCCCCATCGGTCAGGACGACCAGCGCGCGGTCGGCCGCCCCGTCGCTCGCCATGAGCACCTCCGCCCCCTGGGCCATGGCGCGCGCCAGGCTGCTCCCCCCTTCCCCCACCAGGGACGGATCAAGATTGTCGAGAAACAGCTCCAGGGCGCCGTCATCCGACGTCAACGGCGTGAGGATGTAGCTCCGTCCGGCAAAGGCCACCAGCGCCACACGGTCCGAGGGGGCCATCGCCCGCATCCGACGCACCTCCTGCTTCATGCGCTCCAGTCGGCTGGGACGCTCGTCCCGCGCAAGCATGGACTGCGAGACATCCAAGGCAATGGCCATGTCGATGCCGACCGATGACGAGGTCGTGCGCGCGAGCCCCCAGCGCGGACCGGCCAGCGCCATGCCCCCCAGCAGCAGCACCGCGCCCACGCGCCAGGCCGTCCCGCGTCCCGCCGAGACGGCCACCCCGAGCCGCTCCCACGCGACGGGCACGGCAAAGCGCCGCAAACGGGCACGACGGTGCTGATCCATGGCCCGCCACCCGAGCAGCCATCCCCCGGCCGCCGCCACCGCCACGGCCAGCATCCAGGGGCGGTCCAGCGCCATCGGCGGAAGCGACCAGGTCGCCAGCGCGCTCACGCGGGGAGCGCCCCGCGCCGGCGTCGCGCCAGCAGCTCGAAGAACAGGGCCAGCATGCCTGCCGCCAGCGGCCACCGGTACTGCTCGGTGTAGCGCACCCGGACCGTCGTCGCCACCGTGGACCGCTCCAACCGATCGATCTGTGCGTAGATGGCCTGCAGCGCCTGCGCGTCGCGCGCCCGGAAGTAGCGCCCGCCCGTGGTCCCGGCGATCTCCGTGAGGAGCGCCTCGTCGATCTTCACCGGCCGGTTCTCATAGCGCAGCCCGAACAGCCCGCGCGACACCGGCACCGGGGCCATCCCTTCGCTGCCCACGCCGATGGTGTAGATGCGGATGCCAAAGGCCGCGGCCGCCTGGGCGGCGGTGCGGGGATCGATGGTCCCCCGATTGTTTTCCCCATCCGTCAGCAGCACCATCACCCGCGACCGTCCGGGTGCCGACCGCAGGCGATTGGCCGCGGTGGCGATGGCCGTGCCGATCGCGGTGCCATCGACCAGCAACTGACCCGCCTGCAGGTTCTCGATGGCGGACAGGACGACCGGATAGTCGGTGGTCAGGGGCACTTGGGTGAGGGCCTCACCGGAGAAGGCCACCAGGCTCACCCGGTCGCTCTGCCGCCCCAGCACGAACCGTCGCACCTGCTCCTTGGCCACCTCCAGGCGGTTCTGCGGCTGGAAGTCCTCGGCCAGCATGGAGCTGGAGATGTCCACCGCCAGCGCGATGTCGATCCCCTCGCTTTCAGACCGGGCCACGCGCGCGCCCGTGCGCGGCAGCGCCGCCGCCGCGATGAACGCGACCACCGCCACGTGCCGCCAGCCGTGCGCTCCCGGCCACGCCAGCCCCCATGCGCGTGGCCGCGCCTCCGGGACGGCCAGAAACGCCAGGCGGGGATACGCCAGCGCCGCCGGGGATTGGGGGGCCCGCCTGCGCCACCAGGAGAGGGCAGGGAGGAGCGCCAGCAGCAGCAATGCGGCCGGTGCCCCGAACGACACGCCCGCGATGGCCGTGCCGGACGCCCAGGCGCCGAGCGAGGCCACGGCATCGGTCAGATCAAGCAGGGTTGCCGTCACCGACCGTCCGCTGTGGTGCGGCGATGCCCGTCAGCGCCGCGCGCGGGCGCATCGCCGACGCCCGCCCGACGATGCACCGCCTCGTCCACCGCCTCCACCACCGCCCGGGCCTCCTGCGCCACCGCGCGCGCCTGGGCCGGTGCCACGGCCTGAGGCGCAAAACGTGCCCGATCGCCCTCCGCCAGCAGCGAGACCAGCCGACCGGCGGGCACATGGGGGGCACCAGCCACGGCCGCCAGTAGTTCGGCACTGGTTTGCGCGGTGGAGACGCCCGCCACGGTGGCCGCGAGGTAGCAACGGACAATGTCCAGCGCCGCCGCCGCATGTTGCGCGCCCTCCCCCGAATCGGCCAGGGCCCAGGCGTCCAGTTGGCGAAAGGCCGCCCGGGCGGTCTCCAGCGGCGACGCGTCCGGGGAGGCCGAGCGGGGTGCAGGACGGCGGTGCTGCCGCACCCACCACGCCAGAAGCGCCAGCCCCCCCACGACGGCGATGGCCCACCCCCAGCGCTCCCACCAGGGGAGCAGGCGGGGGAAGGGCGCGCGCGGGCGGGTCGGGCGATGTTGGGCCGTATCCAGCGGCAGCACTGATCGCACCCTGACGGCGGAGGGGGGGAGCGGCACCATGAGGCGTTTCCCCGCCACCTCCACCTCAACAGCGCCCAGCAGAATGGGGACCGTGCCCGTGTCCCACGCCGCCATGGGCAGCTGTGCCACCTCCACGCGTCCCCCAAAGGCGC
Source organism: Gemmatimonas sp. (assembly GCA_044352305.1). Taxonomy (GTDB): domain Bacteria; phylum Gemmatimonadota; class Gemmatimonadetes; order Gemmatimonadales; family Gemmatimonadaceae; genus Gemmatimonas. Next base: position 3,451 of record JBILED010000115.1, on the reverse strand, counting down.
GCGGGCGCACCACCGCCGCGAGCGGACCGCGAGGCGCCACCACGGCCATGGAGTCCCCCGCCGACGGCCACCGGACCACCCGACCGGCGGCGAGGGGCACCGTGATGTCCACCGTGAAGGGATCGCCCACCGTCACGGTGTCCGGACGGACCCGCACGCTGGGACGCAGCGCACCGGCGGTGCCGCCGGGTGCGGCAGCGGGCGGGGCTGCCGGCTGCGTGGCGCGTTCGGGCGACGCCACGGGCTCCCCGGCCGCGCGGGCGCCCCCCGCGGGCCACGAAAGGGCGGCCACCAGCAGCAGGGGGAGCCCCAGCGTACGCGCCCTCGCGGTTCCCACGGCGTCCGCCGCCGCCCGGGAGGCCACTCGCACCGCCCCGCGACGACGCCGCAGGCGCGACCGAAAGAGCCCTTGGAGTGCCGACAGGATCCCATGGCCCACGTCCAGCCGCACCTCATCGACCCCCAGCCGCGCCAGCAGGCGTTCCCGCCCCGCGTCGCTGGCCGCACGCTGGCGGGCAAACTGTGCCCGTACGGACGGGTGTGAGGTGTCCACCAACACAGTGGCCCCGGTTTCGGGGTCCCGCAGGAGGGCCGGCCCCACGTCGGGGAGCTCCCGCTCCGCCGGATCCTGCACCGTGACGGCCACCACATCGTGACGCTGCGCGAGCCGCGCCAACGCCCGCTCCTCCGAGGGCTCAATTCCGTCGCCCACCAGGAACAGCACGGCGCGATGGGGGAGCAAGCGGGCGAGGGTGTCGGCCACCGGCGCCAGCGCCGTCCCGCGCGGGAGCGGCGTGGCCAACAGCAACTCGCGCATCACCCGCAGCGCCTGCCTGCGTCCCTTGCGCGGGGGCACCACGCGCTCCACGCGGTCGGTGCACAGCAGCAGGCCGACCCGGTCGTTGTGGCGCGCGGCGGTGAGGGCGAGGACGGCCACCAGGTCGCGCGCGACGTCCAGCTTGGTGAGTGCGCCGGTGCCGAACCCGGTGGAGGCGGACACGTCCACCACGAACAGCACCGTGAGTTCACGCTCCTCCTCGAAGCGCTTGACGAACGGCCGTCCCATGCGCGCGGTGACATGCCAGTCGATGGCCCGCACCTCGTCACCGGGCTGGTACTCGCGCACCTCGGCGAACTCGAGCCCCTGCCCCTTGAACACCGACCGGTACTCCCCGGCGAACCGGGTGTCCACCACGCGGCGCGTGCGCAGCTCGAGCCGTCGCACCTGACGCAGCACCTCCGCCGCGGCGAGGGGCACCCGCGCGGTCACGGGGCCGGGACGGTGCCCAGGAGCGTGCTAATGATGGCGTCGCTGGTGATCCCCTCGGCGTCCGCCTCGAACGACGTCAGCACCCGATGGCGCAGCACGTCGGGTGCGATCTGCTTGACGTCGTCCGGGGTGACGAAGGCGCGCCCGCGGAGGAACGCGTGGGCCCGGGCCGCCTGCCCCAGCGCAATGGTGGCACGCGGGCTGGCCCCGAACTCGACCATGGGGGCCAGCGCCGGGGCGCCGGCCTCTCCCGGGGCCCGGGTGGCGTGGACCAGGTCGACGATGTACGACACCACCCGCTCGTCGAGGTACACCTCGGCGATGCGGCGACGCGCGTCGAGGAGCGCGTCGGGGGTGGCCACCGCCGCCACGGGGATGGCCTCGCCGCCCGCCATGCGGCGCAGGATCTCCTGCTCCTCCGCCCGCGAGGGGTACCCCACGCGCAACTTCATCATGAACCGGTCGACCTGCGCCTCAGGGAGCGGATAGGTCCCCTCCTGCTCGATCGGGTTCTGGGTCGCCAGGACGAGGAACGGCTCGGGGAGCAGGAAGGTGGTGCCGCCGATGGTAACCTGATGCTCCTGCATCGCCTCGAGCAGCGCCGCCTGCACCTTGGCCGGGGCGCGGTTGATCTCGTCGGCCAACAGAATGTTGGCAAACACCGGACCGTGCTTGATGCGGAAGCTGCCGCTGGCCTGGTCGTAGAGCTGCGTGCCCACCACATCGGCCGGGAGCAGGTCGGGGGTGAACTGGATGCGCTGGAAGGTGCTGCGCACCGTTTCGGCGAGGGTGCGGACGGTGAGCGTCTTGGCCAGCCCCGGCACCCCTTCGAGGAGCACGTGCCCGCCGGTGAGGAGACAGATGAGCAGCCGCTCCACCAGCGGCTCCTGCCCGACGATGCGGCGTGCCACCTCGCGGAGGACCCCCTGGACCAGCGCGGCGTCCGCCGCCGTGGCGCCTGGCGGTCGACCGGTCACGGTGTGCTCCGTGCCAGGGGGTTCACGCCTCGTCCGGCACGGCGCCGGTCTCCACGAGCGCGGCGATCACGTCCCGCTCCTTGGCGGTGAGCGGGCGGGTGGTCCCCACGGGCAGTTCCCCCAGGCGCACCGGACCGAAGCGGGTGCGCACCAGCCGGTCCACCTGCAGCCCCAGCAGTTCGCACAGCCGTCGCACCTCCCGGTTGCGCCCTTCGGCCAGGGTGAGCTCCAGCGCCCAGCGGCGTTGTCCCAACGCGCGCACCTGGACATCGACCGGGTACACCATGCCGTCCTCCAGTTCCACGCCGCGACGCGCCTCGCGGGCCGCGCTCACGGCGTCTCCCTGCACGGTGGCCACGTACGTGCGCTCGACCCCGCGGCTGGGGTGCGTGAGGGCGTGGGCGGCCTCGCCGTCGGTGGTGAGGAGCATCACGCCCTCCGTCATGTAGTCCAGGCGTCCCACGTAGACGAGCCCCGGTACCTGGGGCACCAGGTCGAACACCGTGGGACGCCCCGCCGGATCGCGCCGGGTGGTCATGGTCCCTGCCGGCTTGTGCAACACCACCCAATGGTGCGCGGGGACCTGGATGACCACGGGGGTCCCGTCGACGGCCACCACATCCTGCGCGGAATCGACCAACTGCCCGATGACGGCACGGGCGCCGTTGATGGTCACCCGCCCTTCGGCCACGGCCCGGTCCGCCTCGCGGCGGGACATGCCACCTGCCCGCGCCAGCGCCCGCTGCACGCGCATGGGCCCTTCGGCCTCGGCACGCACCGTCAGGGTGGCCGGTTGCGGCCGGGGCTTCCGGCGCGCGCCGCCGGGGCCGGTCCCGCGCCCCGCGGGCGCGGCGCCGGTGCCGCCGCGCGCCGAGGCACCGCCACGGGCCGGACCGCGCCCGGCTCCAGGGTCGCGCGATGCGCCGGTGCGCGATGCGGGGCTGGCCGGCCCCGCATCGGGGCGGCGGCGGCGATCGGGGCGCCCGGCGGGGCGGGGCGGGGTCACTCCGCCACGACCGCGGCCTGCCCGACGCCGCGCAGGGCGATGGCCAGCTCGTCGGCGCGTGGCAGCTCTTCCAGGTGACGCAGGGCGAACTGCTCCAGGAATTGCGGGGTGGTGCCGTACAGGAGCGGACGCCCGATCCCCTCGCTGCGCCCCACGATGTCGATCAGGCCGCGCTCATGCAGGGACTTGAGGACCGAC
>JBILED010000024.1:0-25461 GCA_044352305.1 Gemmatimonas sp. | reverse complement strand
CCCCAGCGCCCCCGGGGGCCCGCCGGACCAGACCCCCCCCCCACAGCCGAGATGGACCAGGAGGAAGGGGACGGTGGACGGATAGATTATGTCGTCGGAGTGAGAGGCCATTCCGGAATATACCGGGTTCCATTTGCGGGGAGGGAGGGCGGGCATGGGCACTGGGGTTCCGATCCGGGCCAACATCGTGTCGTGGGACGGCGGTGGGTTGGGCACGGACATCGACATCCTGGCGGACGCCCTGACCCGATTGGGGTGCACGGTGGCGTACAAGGGGCATCCCGTGCGCCGCCCGCGCCACCGGTGGCACAGCAAGGCGCTCACCGCCGGCGTGTGGGCCCTGCGGCAGGTGACCGCGCGCACCGGCTGGCGCCCCTTCGACGTGACCTTCTTCATCGAGACGGTGTTTCCGGAGTACCTCACGCTGGCGCGGCGGAACTACCTGCTGCCGCACCCCGAGTGGTTCCGCGACGAGAACCTCCCCTCGCTGCCGCGGCTGGACGCGATCCTGTGCAAGACGCCCAGCGCCGAGGGGTTCCTGGCCGGCCTGGGCGCGCCCGTGCGCCCCTTTGCCTGGACCAGCCCCGACCGGGGAGACGGCACGCTGGCTGCCGCGCGGGCGCCGGTGGCCTGCCTGCACATTGCGGGGGCCAGCCTGCTCAAGGGGACCGACGCCGTGCATGCGGCTTGGATGAAGCACCCCGAGTGGCCGCCGCTCACCATCGTGCGCCACGCGCGCGACTACGGCGGGGGCGCGCGCCCGCCGCTGGCCGAGGCGCCCAACGTGCGCGTGGAGTCGGGACACCTGCCGGAGGCGGCGCTGCGCGCGCTGCAGCGGGAGTGCGCGGTGCATCTCATTCCGTCGGAGGCGGAGGGGTACGGGCACATCATCGCCGAGGGGATGAGCTGCGGGGCGGTGGTGGTGACCACCGACGCCCCGCCCATGCACGAGCTGGTGACCCCGGAGCGCGGGGTACTGGTGCCGGTGGCCCGATCGGAGCCTCTGCGGCGGAGTTTCCGCCACGAGGTCGACATTCCGGCGCTGGAGACGCAGCTTACGCGCGTGTTCGCCATGAGGGTGGACGAACGGGCGGCGCTGGGCGCGCGGGCCCGGGAGTGGTTTGAGGCCCAGGACCGGCGGTTCGAGGAGCGGTTGCGGATGGTGCTGACGGACGGGACGCCGTGAGGCGGGGCGCAGGGCGCCGATGGGGGATGGTGGCGGGGAGTCTGGTCGGGACCCTGGTGGGGGGGGCGCTGCCGGCGCAGCCGGCGACGGTGCCCGAACCCACCGACTCCACGCGGCGGGTGCTGGTCGCGCACCGCGTCACCGGGCGGATCACCCTGGACGGGCGGCTGGACGAGCCGGCGTGGCGCACCGCCCCGGTGGCGCGCGACTTCAGCCAGGTGCGCAACGACTACGTCCCCACCACCCGCTACCCCACCGAGGCGCGGGTGCTCTTCGACGACCAGTACCTGTACGTCGGGGCGCTCAACCGCGACAGCGCGGGGCTGGGGACGCTGCGGATGCCCGACCTGCGCCGGGACTTCTCCCCCCCCGACAACGACGTCTTCCAGGTGGTGCTCGGGCCGCTGGGGGACCGGCGCACGGGACTCAACTTCCAGGTCACCCCGCTGGGGTCGCAGAGCGACGTGCAGACCTTCGACGGCGGCGACGTGGCCAACTTCGCCTGGGACGCCCTCTGGCGGGTGCGCACCACGCGCGCCGACAGTGGGTGGACGGTGGAGATGGCCATCCCGTGGGCGTCGCTCCGCTACCGGACGGATCTCACGTCGTGGGACGTGAACTTCACGCGGAACACCAGGCGGGCGCTGCAGTGGAGCGCGTGGGCCCCCTTCCCGCGGCAGTTCTCCTCCTGGCGCATCACCTACGCGGGGCGGTTGGACTCCATCGCCCCGCCGCCGCCGCGGCTCAACGTGCGGGTGCGCCCCTACGCCCTGACGCAGTCCACTCGCGACGGGGCGCCGCGCGCCTTCAACGGCACCACCGGCGACCTGGGGGGCGAGGTGATCTGGGCCCCCACCGCCAGCAGCCTCGTGGAGGCCACGGTCAACACCGACTTCGCGCAGGCCGAGGTGGACCGGCAGGTGGTGAACCTCACGCGCTTCTCGGTGTTCTTCCCCGAGCAGCGGCAGTTCTTCCTGGAGAACGCCGACCTGCTGTCGGCCGGCGGGCTCACCGGCGGGCTGCCCAGCGGCTTCGGCTTCAACAACAGCGGGGGGCAGAACTCCCAGCGGTACGTGCTGCAACCCTTCTTCTCGCGGCAGATCGGGCTGGACGCCGAGGGGGCGCCGATCCCGATCCTGGGGGGCGCGCGGTACGCCTACCGGTCGGGGCACACCTCGGCGGGGGCGCTGCTGATGCGGCAGGACGGCGCGGGCCCCGGCGGGGGCACCACCTTCGGCGTGGCGCGCGGGAGCCAGTTCATGGGGCGCGCCACCCGGCTGGGGGCCACCGTGGCCTACCGGGACGACGACGGGGCGCCCGGGCGCCCCGGCCAGCAGAATGTGGTGACGGCGGTGGACGCCTTCACGCGCATCGGCGAGCAGGTGCAGCTGAACGGGATGGTCTCCACCTCCACGGTCGGCGACACCACCGGGGTGGCGGCGTCCTACTCGCTGTCGCGCTCCACCCCCTTCGTGGCGGTGGCGCTCCAGGGGGCGCTGGTGCAGCGCGCCTACGCGCCGCGCACGGGCTTCGTGTCCCGCTCCGGGGTGCTGATGACCAGCCCCATGGCGTTGCTCACCCTGCAGCCGCAGTGGCGGCCGCGGAACATCATCTGGTTCCGCCCCGGCGTCACCACGACCTTCTTCCAGGATCCCTCCACGCGCCGGCTGCAGGAGGGGATCGTCAACGTCAACACCGAGGTGCTGTTCCGCACGGGGGGGCAGATCCGCCCCTTCGCCGAGTGGAACCTCCAGCGCCCCGACGCGCCGGTGCGGCTCTTCCCCGGCGTGGCCATCGCCCCGGGGGAGCATGACTACTGGCGCGCGGGGGTGGAGACGCAGAGCGACCAGAGCGCGGCGCTGGCCGCCACCGCCAACCTGTCCACGGGCTCGTTCTTCGACGGGTGGCTGGACCGGGCGGCGCTCACGGGGCGGTGGTCGCCCAATCCCTACCTGTCGCTGCGGCTCAACTACGAGGTGAACCGGCTCCAGTCGCTGGGGAGCCGCGACAGCAGCTTCGTGACGCAGCTGGCGGGCCCCGAACTGCGGCTGTTCGCCTCGCCGCGCGTGCAGTGGAGCGCCTTCTACCAGTACAACACCGCGCAGGCGCGCGGCTTCCTGAACGCGCGCTTCAGCTGGGAGTTCTCGCCGCTGTCGTTCCTGTACGTGGTGTACAACGACCGCCACCCGGTGGCGGGTGCGCTCGCCCCCGCCGCCCGGTCGCTGATCGTCAAGCTCAGCTGGCTGCGGCAGCTGTAGGGACGCCGTGGCGCGGGGGGGCGGTGTGCCCCGCCCCCTCACGCCATGGCCCGCTCACCACGGAATCAGCCGGTAGCCGTCGGCCTCCAGCACGCTCAGCGCCGTCATCGCGGACGTGGCCACCTGCACCCCCGGCAGCAGCTCGTCACGGCGAATGCCGCGCGACCCCGCCGTCTGCCCGCACAGCACCAACTGCGCCCCGGCGGCCAGCAGCTCCTGCGTGAGCGCGCGGCTGGGGTTGCGGGCGCCGCCAAAGCGGGCGGCAAACGCCGCGTCGGTCAGCAGCGCGGTCCACCCCATGCCGTGCACCACGGCGGCCGCCTTGAGCCGCTCCGTCGGCACGCCGTTGCGCACGTGCAGGTTGTAGAAGCGGGCCATGGTGGTGAGCTGCGCGTTGACCGTGGTGGAATCCCCGCCGCCCGCGTTCACCTCGAAGAGCAGCTTGAACACGTGCCCTGCCGGCACGGCGAAGGTGGGGGCGTCCACCACGAAGCTGGCCCCCGCGCTGGATATCGCCGGCCCTGAGCGGGCCTGTCCGGGGAGCAGGGCGCCACCGCCCCCCCCCTGCGCGCGCAGGGCGGGGGCGGTGAGGGCAAGGGCGACCGCCCCCACAAGGGCGGCGGCGCGCGGCGCGCGAAGCACGGGGGAGCGACGCATGGCAGACCTTCCGGCTGAGAGGAGAGCGAGCGATCAGGGGGGGGTCGGCTGGCCGACGCCGCCGCCGCTCTTCACATTACCGCATGGCCACCCCCCTCCGCACCTCCGCTCCGGCGCGCGCGCGACTGCTGGCGCCGCTCCTCCTGCTCGCCACCGCGTCCGGAACGTGGGCGCAGCCCGGGGCCTCGGCGCGCGCCTCGGCGCCTTCCCCCGCGTATGGCCCGCCCCGCGGCACTCTGGTGATCGTCGGCGGAGGCAACCTCGAAGGCTCCGGCATCACCGAGCGGTTCATCGCGCTGGCCGGGGGGCCGTCGGCGAAGATCGTCATCGTCCCCACGGCCGGGGGCAACCGCACCCCCGCCGGTGCGCTCATCCCCTATGCAGACTCGGCCGTGCTGGCCCCCTGGCGGCGGCAGGGGCTCACCAACGTGCACATGCTGCACACGCACGACCCCAAGGTGGCCGACACCGAGGCGTTCGCCGCCGTGCTCAAGGACGCCAAGGCCGTCTGGTTCAACGGCGGGCGCCAGTGGAACCTGGTGGACTCCTACGCCGGCACGCGCACCTACCAGGCCTTTCACGACGTGCTGGCCCGCGGCGGCGTGATCGGCGGCAGCTCGGCGGGAGCCTCCATCCAGGGGACCTTCCTGGTGCGCGGCGCGGTGAAGGGGTCCGAGCTCATGATCGCCCCGGAGCCCGAGCACCGCGACGGCTTCAACTTCCTGCGCCGCTCGGCCATCGACCAGCACATCAACACGCGCAACCGCTGGAACGACCTCCAGGAGGTCCTGACGGCCTACCCCACCCTGCTGGGGATCGGGATCAGCGAGGCCACCGCCATCGTTGTCCAGCGCGACACCTTCGAAGTGATCGGCAAGGCGCAGGTGGCCATCCACGACCCCGAGCACCCGATGCCGGCGGGAGGGAAGCCCTACCGCGTCCTGGAGGTAGGGGACCGCTACGACCTCAAGGCGCGGCGCGTGCTGGAGGGGGTCCCCTCTCCCGCCAGCATCCTGGGGTGGGAGCCGGGGACCGACCGCAAGCTCCCCACCTGGAAGCAGGTCACCGACTACTTCGCCGCGGTGGACAAGGCCAGCCCGCGCGTGAGCGTGCGCACGCTGGGGACCACCACGCTGGGGCGCCCCTTCATCGTGGCCTTCATCAGCGACTCGGCCACGCTGGCCGCCCTCCCCCGCTACCAGCGGATCCAGCAGCAGCTGACCGACCCCCGCCTCCGGGTGGGGGTCACCCGGGACCAGCTGGTGGCGCAGGGGAAGAACGTCATCCTCATCACCTCCAGCATCCACTCCACCGAGGTGGGGGGCTTCCTCACGCCGCTGGTGCTGGCCGACCGCCTGGCACGCGGCAACACCGCCGAGGCGCGGGCGATCCTGGCGAACACCATCATCATGCTGGTGCCCAGCCAGAACCCCGACGGCGTGGACATCGTGGGCGACTGGTACCGGAGCACGCTGGGGACCCCGGCCGAAGGGAGCACCCCGCCGGCGCTGTACCACTACTACACGGGGCACGACAACAACCGCGACTGGTACGCCTTCACCCAGAAGGAGACGCGGTACACGGTGGACAGCCTGTACACCCCATGGGTGCCGCAGATCGTGAACGACGTGCACCAGCAGGGGGCCAACGCGGGGCGGATCTTCATCCCGCCGTACATGGACCCGGTGGAACCGAACATCGACCCCATCCTCACCGCGAGCACCAACGCGCTGGGGATGGCGATGGCGTGGCGGATGACCGCCGACGGACTGGTGGGGATCGCCACCAACGCCTCGTACGACCAGTGGTCGCCGGCCCGGCAGTACTCGCTGAACCACCGGGGCGCGCGGATCCTCACCGAGACCGCCAGCGCCCGGCTGGCCACCGCGGTGGAGCTCCCCTTCGAGCTGCTGGGAACCGGGCGCGGCTACGACGCGAAGGTGGCCAGCTGGAACTTCCCGTCGATCTGGCCCGGAGGGCGATGGGGGATCGGGGACATCGTGCGCTACCAGGTGAGCGCCAGCTGGGCGCTGCTGGTGCAGGCGGCGCGCGACCGCATGGCGTGGCTGGAGAGCGCGGCCACCATGGGGGAGCGCGCGCTGGCCGCCGACCACCCGTGGACGCACACCGCCGTCCCCGCGCAGTACGTGATCCCCAAGGCGCAGCGCGACCCCGCGGCGCTGCAGCGCCTCCTCTGGACGCTGCAGCACGGGCAGGTGGTGGTGCACGAGAGCGACCCGGCGGGTGCCTACGTGGTGCCGGTGCAGCAGCCGTTCGGCTCGTACGCCAAGGCGCTGCTGGAGGCGCAGCAGTACCCCAACCTGCAGGAATATCCCGGCGGGCCGCCCAAGCGCCCCTACGACGTCACGGCGCACACGCTGCCGCTGCTGTTCGGGGTGGAGGTGCGGGCGGAGTCGGCGGCCACCATCCGGGCGGGGGCCGTGGTGCCGCCCGTCGCGGAGCCCACCTACACCATCCCCGGGCTCAGCGGCGCCAGCCAGCGGCGCATCGCCATCTACCAGAGCTGGAACGCGTCGATGGACGAGGGATGGACGCGGTGGGTGTTCGATGCGCACCGGATTGCCTACACCACGGTGCACGACGCCGACCTCCGCGCGGGGCGGCTCCGCGAGCGGTTCGACGCCATCATCCTCCCCGACCAGGGGAAGGCGGCGATTGCGCGCGGGCTGGGGGCACCCTACCCGGACTCGCTCCGCGGCGGCGTGGGTGACGCGGGGCGCACCGCGCTCGCGGCCTTCGTGCGCGACGGCGGGACGCTGCTGGCGTTCAACGAGGCCAGCGACTACGCCATCGAGGCGCTGGCGCTCCCGGTCACCAACGTCCTGGCGGGGGTGCGCAACACGCAGTTCTACGCACCCGGCTCGCTGCTGGCGGTGGAGGCCACTCCGGGGCATCCGCTGGCGGCCGGCTACCAGGCGCCGGTGCCGGCCATCTGGTTCGAGGACAGCCCGGCGTTTGCCATCAGCGACAGCACGCGCGCCACCGCGGTGCTGCGGTATCCCGCCACGGGGTCGCCGCTGCGGTCGGGGTGGCTGCTGGGCGGCGAGCGGCTGAACGGCCAGGCCGCCCTGGTGGAGGTGGCGGTGGGACGCGGCCGCGTGGTGCTGTACGGCTTCCGGCCGCAGTACCGCGCCCAGAGCAACGCCACCTGGCCGCTGCTCTGGAGCGCGCTGCTGCGCTGACGGCGACGCGGCCTACGCCGCGTCGAAGGGGCGCTCGAGGCTGGGGGACTGTGGGGTGAACAGCTCGGCGCCGTTCTCGGTGATCACCATGTCGTCCTCCAGCCGGATCCCGAATTCCCCGGGGATGTAGATCCCGGGCTCGTCGGAGAACACCATCCCCGGCTGCAGCGGCAGCGTGTTGCCGCGCACGAGGTAGGGCCACTCGTGCCCGTCCATCCCCATGCCATGCCCCACGCGGTGGCTGAAGTACGTGTAGTCGGGGCCGAAGCCGGCGTCCACGATGACCTTGCGGGCCGCGGCGTCCACCGCCTCGCAGGGGACGCCGGGGCGGGCGGCCTTGAGCGCCGCGCTCTGCGCGCGGTGCTCCACCTCGAACACGTCCTTCATCTTCTGCGTGGGCTTCCCCAGCACGAAGGTGCGGGAGATGTCGGAGCTGTACCCTTCCACCTTGCACCCGCCGTCAATCAGCAGGATGCTCCCTTCACGCACCACCTGCGGCGTGGCCGAGCCGTGGGGGAGCGCCGAGTACTTCCCCACCTGCACGCCGGCAGAGCCGCTGTACCCCAGCTGGGTGTGCGCCTGCGCCACCAGCCGGGCGAAGTCCCCCTGCGTCATCCCCTCCTTGAGCGACTTCCACGCCGCCTCGTAGGCCAGCAGGGTGACGGCGCTGGCGTGGCGCATGAGCGCCAGTTCATGCGCGTCCTTGTAGATGCGGCACCCGGCCGTGACCGGCGTGCCGTCGGCCAGCGTCACCCCGGCCAGCCGCCCGGTGCCGTGGCTGAACTGGAAGCGGACCGTCTCCTCCACCCCGATGGTGGCGGTGGCCAGCCCGCGGGTGCGCAGCCCCTGCGCGATGAGCGCATACGGGTCCTCATGCTCCTCCCACGCGTAGACGTCGGCCTCCCCCTGCATGGGGCCCTGGGCCACCTGTTCCATGGCCCGTTCCTCCTCGAACTTGGGGGTGACCAGGAAGGGGCGCCCGGTGGCGGGGATCACGGCGGCCAGCAGCCGCTCGCTCAGCCCCCACTGGATCCCGGTGAAGTACACCATGGAGGTCCCCCCGGTGAGCAGGAGGGCGTCGTGGCGCTGCTCGCGCATGAGGCGGCGCGCCTTCTCGATGCGGACGCGCCGCTCGGCCACGCTGATGGGGACCACGCCGTCGCGCATGGGGCGCAGCGCGCGGATGGCGGGGGGCATCGCGCCGTCCTGCGCCGCCCCCCCGTGGTCATGGTCATCCTGCGCGACGCCGGGACGGGCGCCCAGCGCCACGGCGGCGCCCACGGTGGTGGCGGCGCCCAGGAACTGGCGGCGGGAGGGGTGACGGGGCATGCGGGTTCTCCGGTTACTGGGCGACGACGCTGCTGCTCAGCGCCTTGGTGAGACGATAGAGGAACTCCTGCCCCTCATAGAAGCTCCGGATCCCCATCCGCTCGTCGCGGCCGTGCGCCCGCGCATCCACGGTGGGGTCGCTGAACAGCCCCGACACCCCCAGCGCCGGCACCCCCGCGGCGCGGAAGAAGCGGGAGTCGGTGGCGCCGGTGCTCATCACGGGGATCACCGGCACGGGGCCCCACAGCTCGCGCGTGATCCGCTCCACGGGCCCCATCACCTCGGGGAGCAGCGGCGACGCCGGCGTGTCCGGGCGCTGCGTGCGAATCACCACCTGCACGGCGGTGTCGGCCACCACCCGGGCCAGCGCGTCGCGCACCGACGCGGCGCTCTCCCCCGGATAGATGCGGCAGTTGATGTTGGCCTCGGCCAGCTGCGGCAGCGCGTTGGTGGCGTGCCCGCCCGTGAGCCCGGTGGCCACGCAGGTGGTGCGCAGCATGGCGTTGTACTTGGGGTCCGCCGCGATCACCGCCGCCGCCGCCGCGTCCGCCGGGTTGGCGGCGAAGGCGGCCATCGCCTTCCCCATCGCCGGCGCCTCCAGCGGCGCCGTCTGGGCGAAGAAGGCGCGCGTGACGGGGTTGACCTTCACCGGGAAGGCATGGCGCCCCACCTTGGCCAGCGCGTCGGCCAGCGCGGTGATGGCGTTGTCGCTGCGCGGCACCGACGAATGGCCACCGCGGTTGGTGACGCGGAGGGTGAAGTTGGTGGTCACCTTCTCCGCGGCCTGCACGCCGTTGAACAGCGGCTTCCCGTCGCGCAGCGTGCCGCCGCCCCCCTCGTTGATCACCAGCGCGGCGTCCACCAGCCGCGGGTGCGTCCTCAGCAGCCAGTCCACCCCGTTGGCCGGTCCGCTCTCCTCGTCCGCCGTGAGGGCGATGATGATGTCCCGGTCGGGGACGAACCCCTCGCGCTTGAGCCGCGCCACGTTGGCCACGAAGATGGCGGCCATCGCCTTGTCGTCGGCCGTGCCCCGGCCGTAGTAGTAGCCATCACGCTCGGTGAACACGAACGGATCGAGGTCGGGGGACCAGTCCGCCTTGAGCGCCTCCACCACGTCGATGTGCGCCAGGAGCAGCAGCGGCTTGGGGGCGGTGGGGCCGCCCTTCCCCCGGTAGCGCGCCACCAGGTTGTGCTTCTCCGGGCGCGGTCCGTCCACGAAGATGTCCTCGGCGGGGATCCCGGCGGCCCGCAGCCGCGCGGCCATCGCCACGGCGGCGGCGGTCACGTTGCCGGTCTCCACCCCCGACTTGATCTCCACCAGCTCCTCGTACACGTCGCGCGTGTACTGCTGGTGCGGGGTGAGCGCCCCGGGGGAGTACACGGCCGGGCGCGGCTGGGCCGCGGCCGCCACCGGGAGACCGGCGGCGAGCAGGATGACGAGGGCGGAGCGGCGCATGGGGCTCACCGGGACGGCGGGGGAACGGTGGGGCGGAACGGATCGCGCACGGGATCGGCGGCGGGGGCCAGGCGGCGCGACGCGCGCACCATCCGCTCCACCTCGGCCATGAGCGCCGCGTTGTTGTAGACCACGCCGTCGCGGATGGTGTGCACGATGCCGCCGGTGCGCACCATCTGGCCGGCCTTGTCCAGCGTCAGGTCGCCGAAGCTGTACAGGAGCTTCAGGTTCGCGGCAGGGTTGCCGTCCACCAGCAGCAGGTCGGCGGTGTACCCGGGGCGCACCAGCCCCAGCCGCGGCTCCCCCAGCGTGCGCGCCGACTGCCAGGTGGCGGAGCGCAGTACCTCCAGCGTGCGCATCCCCGTCTCCCGCGCCAGCTGCAGCTCGCGCACCGTGGAGAACCCCGGCGTCGCCCAGATGTAGTTGTCGTCGGTGCCGAAGGCCACCGCCCCGCCGCGCCGGTTGAACTCGTAGATCAGGTCGCCCCACAGCCGGTAGGCGGCGGTCCAGTTGTACTCGTCGTCGCTGGTCCAGTCGTAGTGGTACGCACCGTGGAAGGCGGGGTTGGGGAGGTTCCAGTTCCACAGCGCCTGGTGGGTGTAGCGCTCGGTCCACGGCAGCGACGTGGCGCGGAGCAGGTCCCGGTTGGCCTCGTACACCACCCGCGTGGGGAGCATGGTGACGCCGCACTTCACCAGCGAGTCGGCCACCGCGCCCAGCAGCCGCTCGCGGTTGGCGTAGGTCCACACGCGCCCCGCCTCGCGGAAGCGCTCGTTCTCGTTGCCGTACTCGTAGCTGCGCGGGAAGTCCTGCGACGTGCCGTCCAGCGACGACTCGGCGTAGCCGTAGTGGTGCTCGATCATGGTGACGCCGGCGCACGCGGCGCGCACCGCCTGCGTGACCGCCGTGTTGGCGGGCTGCAGGTGGAACGAGGTGATGAGCCCGCGCGCCTTGGCGGCCTGCGCGATCGCCGTCACCAGCTCCAGCGACCACCCCAACGGGTCCATGGAGATGACCCGGACCCCGTTGGCGGCCATCGCGGCCACCACCTGCGGGGCCAGCGCCGGGTCGTCCAGCTGGCGCCCCTTGAACGCGGTCCCGGCGCCGTAGGAGGCGAGCGGGAACATGCGCGGCGCCACGATCTCGTTGGCGGCGCTCTTCCGCGCCTCCGCCATGGCCGCGTCATAGCCGCGGTCGGCGGCGTTGACCATGGTGGTGACCCCCATGGCCAGCTTGAGGTAGTACACGTACTCCAGCTCCATGGGGAGCGTGCGGATGTGCGTGTGGAGGTCGATCATCCCGGGCATCACGTACTTGCCGGCGGCGTCGATGATGCGGTCGCCGGTCATGCGCGGGCGCGCCCCCGCCCGCTCGGCGGTGACCGGGTCGAAGGGGACCATCTCGGTGATGCGGTTCCCCTCGATCTTGATGTCGTAGGGGCCGGCCGGCGGCCCGCCGTGCCCCGGGATGACCATGGCGTTGCGGATCACCAGCGACGCGTAGGGGCCCTCGCCCAGGGCGCCGAAGGCCTTCGTAACCACGGACGGGGCGGCGGGGGCCGCCGGGACGGCGGGGCGACGACCGCTTCCCTGCGCGGCCAGGGGGAGCGCCGCCGCCAGCGGCAGCAGCAGCGAGGCACGACGGATGGTGGACATGCGCAGAGGTTACCCCCCGCACCGCGGCGGCGGAAGAAGCGCGGCGCGAGACTGTCGCCCCCCGACCGGGGAAGGCACATTCCCCCCATGACCCCCCCCGACGCCGCCTCCGCCACCGCCCCGCGCCCCGCCCGCACCGGGTGGCTGGCGCCCCTCCTCCTGCTCGCCCTCTTCCCCACGGTGACGGCGGCCCAGCCCGCCCGTCCCGTCGCCATCCGCGCCGACCGGCTGGTGGTGGGGGACGGCACCCAGATCACCAACCCGGTGGTGCTGGTGCAGGGGGAGCGCATCACGGCCGTCGGGACCGCGGCGCAGGTGCGCCTCCCCGAGGGGGCGACCGTGATCGACCTCGCGGGGCACACCCTCCTCCCGGGGTTCATCGACGCCCACACCCACCTGGCCTCGATCGACAACGACGGCGGAGACCTGGCGGCGCTCAAGGAGACGCCGGCGCACGGCGCCATCTACGCCACCATCAACGCGCGCAAGACGCTGGAGGCGGGCTTCACCACGGTGCGCGAGGCGGGGTCGCTGGGGTACGTGGACGTGGCCGTGCGCGACGCCATCACCCGGGGGCTCATCCCCGGGCCGCGCATCCATGCCTCGGGGCCCGCGCTCGGGACCACCGGGGGGCACGCGGACGTGAACGGCTGGAGCCCCTTCCTGGCGCTCCCCGGCACCGGGGCCATCGTGGACGGCGCGGACGCCATGCGCCGGCAGGTGCGCCTCAACGTCAAGTACGGGGCCGACCAGATCAAGCTCGTGGCCACGGGGGGGATCCTGTCGGTGGGCGACGCCGTCGGGGCCCCGCAGATGACCGACGAGGAGCTGCGCGCCGCGGTGAGCGAGGCGGCGCGGCTGGACCGGAAGGTGATGGCGCACGCGCACGCCGGCGCGGGGTTGCTGGCCGCGGTGCGCGCGGGGGTGGCGTCCATCGAGCACGGCAGCCTGGTGGACGCCGAGGCGGCCGCCGAGATGACGCGGCGGGGGACCTACCTGGTCCCCACGCTCATCATCCTGGAGGAAATCGTGAAGGACGGCGCCCGGAAGGGGGTGCCCCCGTACGCCGTGCAGAAGGCCACGGCGATCGCCGCCGAGCGGCGGCAGCGGCTGCGCGCCGCCTTCCAGGCCGGGGTGCCCTTTGCGCTCGGGACCGATGCCACCAGCGACATCCACGGCCGGAACGGCGAGGAGTTCCAGTACATGGTGGAGATCCTGGGGGCCACGCCGATGCAGGCCATCACCATCGGCACCCTGAACGGGGCGAAGCTGCTGGGGGTGGAGCGGGAGCTCGGGACCGTGGCGGCCGGGAAGCTGGCGGACCTGGTGGCGGTGGCCGGCAACCCGCTGGAGGACGCGCGTCGCCTGGCCACCACCGCCTTCGTGATGAAGGGGGGCGTTATCGCGAAGGGGCCGGCGCGGCGGTAGGCGCGTCGGCCGAGGCGCTGCGCAGCAGCGACCAGGCGGTGTAGGCCACCACGGCGGCCACCAGCCAGCGCAGCGCGGTGAGGGGGAGCGACTTCACGAGGTACACCGCCACGAGCACCGCCGGCACGCCGCCGACGATGAGGCCGAACACCGCCTGCTTGTCCACCGCGCCCAGCCGCATGAAGCGCGCGCCGGCGGCGGGCATGAGGAAGGCGCACGACCCCATCATGATGGGAAACGCCGTCACCGGGTTCATCCCCAGCATGCTCACCAGCAGCATGCACGGGCCGTAGAGCCCGATGCCGATGGTCATGAGCGCCCCGAGGACGAAGTTGACCAGCAGGGCGATCCCCAGCTTCACCCCGGTGACCCCGATGGCCGTGCCGCCCCCCGGGACCAGGTTGAGCGCCTGCATGATGAACAGCGCCGCCGCGGCGGCGAGGCACAGCCCCATCCCGCGCTGGATGCGGGCCTTGGGCCACCGCGCCACCGAGTTGGCGCCCAGCAGGGAGCCCGCCACCGCCGCGAGGATCATCCCGATGAGCGTCACCGGGTCCACATCCACCGCCTTGGTGAAGATCACCGTCTGCACCAGCGTGGCCATCGTGTGCCCCGCGTTGAGCGTGCCGGGGATCTTCTCCACGGGGACCGCATTGGTGGCGCGGAAAATGGCCGTGGTGGTGGCGAAGGAGCCGATCCCCAGCGTGTCGAAGAAGTTGGTGACCGCCCCGATCGCGAGCCCCCGCCAACTGGGGGCGTTGGCGCGGAAGGGACGCAGCCCAGCGACCGTCGTGGCGAGGTAGTACACCATGGTCACGCCCAGGGCGGCCAGCAGGAGCGTCTTCAGATCGAGGGGCATGCGCGGTGGGGAGGATGGGCGGGAAAGGGGACCGGGGAACCGGGCTCAGGCGGGAATGTGGCGCCGGGGCGGACGGGGCACAAATCGCGACACCCGCGCCTGGTAGGCGCGATAGGCGTCGCCGCGGGTGGCCAGCAGGTGCGCCTCGGTGAGCGGCACGCCGGTGACGCGCAGCAGCAGGTACAACATCCCCGCGGGAGCGGCCAGCGCCAGCGCCCCCCACGCGGTGGGGAGGGCGAGCAGGGCGAACGCCACCCACGCCAGCCACTCGCCGAAGTAGTTGGGATGGCGCGACCACCCCCACACGCCGGTATCGCACACGCCGCCGCGGGGGACGCGCTGGCGGTAGCGGCGCAGCTGCGCGTCGGCCACCGCCTCCAGCAGCCAGCCGGCGGCGAACACCGCCGCCGCCGCCACCAGCCACGCGGGGGCGGCGTGGCGCGGCTCGCGCGCGGCCAGCGCGAAGGGGAGCGCCAGCAGCACCACGCTCACCGCCTGGTTGGCGTAGAAGCGCGCCATCTGCCGGTGGACGTCGCGCCCCTCGGCGCGCCATCCGTCGCGCAACCGCTGGTAGCGGGCGTCCTCCGGCTCCGCGGTCACCCGCCGCAGCAGGTGCGCACCCAGCCGTACCCCCCACGCGCCGGTCATGATCGCCAGCAGCAGGCGGCGCGGCGCATCCCCCGTGCCCAGCGCGGCGTAGAGCACGCCGGTGCCCCCCAGGGTGAGCGACCAGACGGCGTCCACGATGGCGGCGTTGCCGGTGCGACGGTACACGGCATACGCGCCCCCAAAGGCGAACGCCGCCAGCAGCGCGCCCGCGACCGACAGCCGCAGCAGCTCCATGAGGACGGGCCTCCGGCTTACGGGCGCCGGACCACCGGGTTGCGCAGCACGCCCACCCCCTCCAGCTCGACCTCCACCACGTCGCCGGCCTTCATCTGCCGCGTGGTGCCGGGGGTGCCGGTGTAGATGACATCCCCGGGCTCCAGGGTGACGTAGCGGCTCACGTAGCTCACGATGGTGGCCACGTCGAAGATGAGGTCCTTGGTGCGCTGCGACTGCACCACCGCGCCGTTGAGGCGCGTCTGCAGCAGCAGGTCGTCGTAGTTGACGCCGGTGACCAGCTCGGGGCCCAGCGGCCCGAAGGTGTCGGTGGCCTTGGCGCGGAACCACTGCAGGTCGCTCTTCTGCCAGTCGCGCTCCGAGACGTCGTTCCCCACGGTGACGCCGAACACGTGCGCCTTGGCGTCGGCCGGCGCCACGTCGCGCGCGCGGCGCCCGATCACCAGCACCATCTCCCCTTCGTAATGCACGTTGTTGGCGCCGGCGGGGAGCTGCACCTCGTCGCCGTCCGCCACGAGGGAACTGGGGTACTTGGCAAACAGCCCCGGCTCGGTGGCGGCGGGGCGCTCGCCGAGGTGGGATTTGTAGTTGAGCCCCACGGCGATCACCTTGGACGGCGTGGCCGGCGCCAGCAGCTGCACCTGCGTGCGGAGCACGCGCATCCCGGTGGGGGTGGGGTCCTCCCAGGGCGCGGCGCGCAGCTGCACGATGGAGGCGCCCTCGATGCGCCCCCACGCCACGTCATTGGCGATGCGGTAGCGCACGTACCGAACGGGCGCCGCGGCGGCGGATTGCGCGGCCACGGAGGCGGCGGGCCAGGCGGCCGCAACGGCCAGCAGCGCGGCGAGCGGGATGCGCAGGCGGGACAGGCGCATGGGCGGGAACGTGAAGGGGAGGCGGGAGGGGACGGCGGGACGTGGCCCGCGACCGGGGACCGACGCCGCTAAACAACCCCCCGGCCGCCCCGGACGGAAGGGCGCGGCGCCCGCGGTGTGGGTGCGGGCGGATCGGCTAGCGCCGGGCGGAGATCGGGTGGACCAGCTGTTCCACGAATCCGTCGGGGACATTGTCGGTGGTCCAGCCGGGGCGGAACGCCGTTGCGGCGGTGCAGCGGCCACAGCTCTTCCAGCGGGATGATCAGGAGCGCCAGCAGCCACCACGCCCAGGCACACGGCCATCGAGCCGGAGATCCACCCCGAACCGAGGTGAACGGGCTCGTCGTCGCCGAACAGGCGCTGCAGGAGGCGACCGAGGTCCATGCTCCGGTCCTAACCCGCCAGACGCGCCCGGACCTGCATTCGCCCGCCCAAGCCATTGACGCCCCCGGCGCCAGGGGAAGATTCGGGGAGTCGGCGCATGTCCGCCGGTTCCCTTCCCCCCTGCCGGCACGACCATGGATCGTCGCTCCTTCCTGCACGCCACCGGGGCACCGCTGGGCGCCGCCGCCCTGACCCGCCTGCTCCCCGATGCCGCCGTGCTCCCTGCGGCACCGACGGCCGCCCCGGCGGTGCACCCCACCCGCCGCAGCGCGGTGGTGGTGGTGGGCGGCGGCGCCTTCGGGGCGTGGACCGCGCTGCACCTGGTGGAGATGGGCCACACGGTCACCCTGGTGGATGCCTACGGCCCCGGGAACTCGCGGGCCACCTCGGGCGACGAGACGCGCCAGATCCGGCTGGGGTACGGCGACCGCGAGCTGTACGCCCGCTCCGCCCAGCGCGCGTTGGCCGCGTGGCGGCGCCGCGAGGAGGAGTTCGGCGTGGCGCTGATGGTGCAGACGGGACGGCTCCAGCTGTCGGCCGACTGGACGCCGTCGCTGCGCGCCACCGCCGCGATGCTCCCCCGCCTGGGGGCCCGGGTGGAGGCGATGACGCACGACGACCTGCGACGCCGCTATCCGCAGATGAACCCCGACGGGGTCGGCGTGGGGCTGCTGGAGCCCGGGGCCTGCGTGATCCGGGCGAAGCAGGCGATCGTGACCGTGGCCGCCGCCTTCGGGCGCAAGGGCGGAACGCAGGCCATGGCGCAGGTGCGCCCCGGTGCGGCGACCGGACGGCGCCTTGCCGACGTGCTGGCCTCCGATGGCAGCCGGATCGCAGCCGACGCCTTCGTGTTCGCCTGCGGCCCCTGGCTGCCGCGCCTCTTCCCGGCGCTCCTGGGCCCGCGCATCAGTGTGCCGGGACGTGACGTGTACTACTTCGGACTCCCGGCGGGGGACGCGCGCCTGGCGCACCCCCACTTCCCCAACTTCTCCGAGAGCGCGTACTACGGCTTCCCCAGCGTGGACGGGCGCGGGCTCAAGGTGTGCCCCACCACCGGCCCCTCGACCTTCGACCCAGACACCGACGAGCGGATGGTGAGCCCGCACGAGGTGAAGCGGGCGCGGGCGTACCTGGCCCTGCGCTTCCCGTCGCTCAAGGACCAGCCCCTCACCGAGACGCGCGTGTGCCAGCTGGAGAACACCCGTGACGAACATTTCCTCATCGACCGCCACCCCGACTGGGACAACGTGCTCATCGCCGGCGGCGGGTCTGGCCACGCGTTCAAGCACGGGCCGGTGATCGGGGAGTACGTGGCCCGTCGGGCGCTGGGTGAAGCCACCGACCCGGCCTTTGACGCGATGGTGAGGCTGTCCGCATGACGGCGCCGGCCACCGTGCGCCCCGACCCGGCGGAGGCCCCCCCGTACTACGCCGGCTACCTCGCCGCCGTCCCGGACGGCGACCTGGTGCGCACGCTGGGAGACACGGGTGAGGCGCTGGGCGCCTGGATCGCCTCGCGCACCACCGCGCAGCTGGACGAGCGCCCGGCCCCGGGGAAGTGGACCGTGGGGGAGGCGATGCAGCACGTGATCGACACCGAGCGGGTGTTCACCTTCCGGCTGCTCTGGATCGCCCGCGGGGCCCCCGATCCGCTCCCGGGGTTTGACCAGGACGCGTGGGTGCCGGCTTCGGGGGCGGCCGACCGGTCCCCCGCCGCCCTGGCCGGCGAGTTCGCCGCCGTGCGGGCCGCGACGGGGGCCCTGGTCGCCTCCCTCCCCCACGACGCGTGGGACCGCCGCGGCATCGCCGGCGGGGGCGCGGTGACCGTGCGGGCGCTGGCCTGGATGACTGCGGGGCACGCCCTGCACCACCTGCGCCTCTACCGCGAACGCTGGGGCGACTGACCCGGGAAGCGCCGTGACCCACGGGCCGCGAACGCACGACGGGCGCGGGGATGGCCCCCGCGCCCGTCGCGTCGGTCACCGGCGCCCGGTGGGCGTCAGTTCGTCTTCATGTTGGGGTTGTTGTCCCGCTCGGCGCGCGGGATGGGGTAGCAGGTCTGCGTCCCCGTGCTGGCGTACCCCGGCTTGAAGTACGGCTGCCCCGCCGGCGTGATGGAGGTGATCGACGACGGAGACCGGCGGAGGTCCGCCACCCGGCGCCCTTCGAGATAGAACTCCATGGCCCGCTGGTTGAACAGCTCCGTCTTCACGCTGGCCTCGTCCGTGGCACCGGCGTAGGGCGCCAGCCCCAGCGCCGCGCGGCGGGCGGTGATCAGCGCCAGCTGCGCCGCCGTGCTCCCCGCCTCGGCCGCGATGTAGTCCGCCTCCAGCTTGGAGGCCAGGCGGATGGACGAGGCGTAGGTGGGGAACTTGGTCTGCTGGTGGAAGCCCCCCGGCACCGCATCCTGCCCCGCGGCCGTGGCCTGCGCCGGGAGGCGGAAGGGAACGCGCGGGTCGTTCTGGCGGTACCAGGGCGCCACGCTGATGGAACCGCGGTCGAAGCTGAACTGCCACAACCGGTTGGACAGGCGCGTCCGGTTGGCCAGGTCATCGGTGTAGCGCAGGTTGAACTCGAAGCCCGCGGGGACCGCCGCGGCGTCGGTGGCCGCTCCGGCGTTGTCCCCCTTCTGCAGGCGGGCGCGAGCGCGCCCCACCAGCGCCGCATTGGACAGCGCCACCCCGTCCGCCGTGCCGTTGGCCTTCCCCACGTCGATGCCGCGGCTGAACCAGGCCTGCGCCGAGTCCAGCAGCTGCGCCGAGGTCAGCTCCGGCCCCGAGGAGAGCGTGGCCGTGCAGAAGTCCGAGGCCAGCTGCAGGATGGCGTAGCCGCGGAAGGTGGCCGCACGCGCCAGGTTGATGTTGGTGGTGGGGTTGGGGAGCGTCAGGTCCAGCACCTGCTTGGCCGACGCCGCCGCGAGCTGCATGGGCGCCCACACCTCGCCGTTGAGCGAGCCGTTGAGGTCGGTGATGGTGCGGATCCCGAACTCGTTGCGGGTGGGGAAGGTGTCGGAGACGTTGGCCTCCCCGGTGAACCATCCGCCGTACATCGCCAGCCAGCCGATGGCGGTGACGTAGTTCTGCTGGGCGGAGAGCGCCAGCGCCGTGGCCCCGGACGACGGGTCCACGGTGGAGGCGTCGATCACGTTGGGGTTCGTGACCTTGAGGAAATCGCTCGTGCAGGCGGCGGTGCCGAGGAGGAGCGCCGCGCCGGCCGAGGTGCGCGTGAGCGCGCGCCGGAACGAAGGCATGGGCATCTCGAGGTCAGAAGTTGAAGTTCACGCGCAGCACGGTCTTGCGCGGGTTGGGAAGCGTCAGGAAGTCCTGCCGCGAGAAGGCGCCCGTCTGGGAGATCATCTCCGGGTCGCCTCCGCTGTAGTCGGTCCACAGCTTGAGGTTCTGCACCGCCAGCGTCACCGTCGCCCCGGTCACGCGGCCGCCCAGCGTCCGCGTCAGCGACGACGGCACCGTGTACGTGGCCGAAACCTCGCGCAGGCGGATGAAGTCGCCCCGCTCCAGGTAGGCGTCGCGCACGTCGTTCACCGTGGAGGCGTTCCCCTTGTTGGTCACGAACGCCGGCTGCCCCGGCGTGGGGTTGCCGAAGCGGCGCAGGCGCTCGCGGCGCGACAGCGCCGTGGTGTCGATGCGCAGGTTGGAGCGCACCAGCTGCGTCTCGCGGAAGAACGCCGTGCTGTTGTCGATCAGGAAGTCGCGCTTGGCGTCCAGCAACCCGTAGAGGCGCAGGTTCTTGAACAGCGTCACCGTGGTGGAGAGGTTCCACTCGAGCGCCGGGAACAGGTTCCCCATGGGGGCCAGCGTGTCGCTCACCACCACGCGGCCGGTGCCCTCGTCGATCGACTCGATCTTCTTGGAGACGAACACCCCCAGCTGCTGCCCCACGATGGTGCGGCCGTTCCCCAGCGGGAAGGGGAGCACCGACCCCAGGCTCACCAGCTCGTTGTGCAGCGTGTTCGCCGCGCCGCGCACCTCCCACTTGAGGTTGGGGCGGTTGATCGCGCTGACGTTGACCACCGCCTCCACCCCGCGGTTCAGCACCTCGCCGATGTTGGCCAGCGGGCTGGAGGTGAACCCCAGCGACGGCGGAATCGGCTTGGCGATGATCAGGTCCTTGGTCGTCTTGTTGAAGTACGTCAGCTCGGCCGACACGCGGTTGTCGAAGAACCCGGCGTCCAGCCCGGCCTCGAACTCCGTGCCGCGCTCGGGCTTGAGCTCGGCGTTGCCGGGGTTCCCGGGGATCACGCCCGCGCCCGTGGCGCCGGTGATGTTGTACGCCGAGGCCACCAGCGTGGTGAGCGCGTCACCCGGGTTGGGAGAGCGCCCCGTGGTCCCCCAGGCGGCGCGCAGGCGCAGCGTGTTCACCACGCCGCTCAGCGACTGGAAGAAGTCCTCCTCGCTGATCGCCCACGACCCCCCGATCTTGGGGAGCACGAACGCGGGCGCCGTGCTGCCGAACGAGCTGTTCCGGTCCACCCGGACCCCCACCTGCAGGAAGCGGCGGTTGAGGTTCCCCACCTGCAGCTGGCTCAGGTAGCCGTACTGGCGCTGCTCGCTGAAGCCGCCGGTGCCCGTGTTGGTGGCGGCGGAGCCGACCGAGTTGTTGGCGTTGGTCACGAAGCCCACGCCGGTGGCGCCGGTGACCGTGTTGCGCGAGGAGATCACCTGGAGCCCGAACGACAGGTTGGTCTCCCAGTCGTTCCCCCACATCCGCTTCATGTTCCCCAGGTAGTCGAACGTGTAGCGCTCGGCCGTCCGGGCCGTGATGGCGTTGCTCCCCCCGTCGGTGAGCCCGCCGTACCAGAGGCTGTCGTTCTTGGGGAAGAAGCTCTGCTGGTCGTCATAGGCCAGGTCCAGCCCGCCCGTGAACCGGTTGCTGAACCAGCTGGTGGGGGTGTAGTTGGCGGTGATGGAGTTGGTGACGCGCTTGGTCAGCAGCCGCCGCCGGATGGAGCTGATGGCGTTGTACTTGCGCGGGCTGTACCAGCCATCCTGCCCCAACGCCGCGGTGGGGGAGTCGTTGCGGGTCAGCGGGCTTCCCAGCAGCCCGCCGCCCAGCCAGCCGAAGATGTTGTTGTCGTTGTCCGGCAGGTCGACCAGGCTCTGCACCAGCCCCAGCCCGAGGTCCAGGTTGAGCTTGCTGTTGGCGATGTAGTTGACGTTCGTGCGGATGTTGGTGCGGTCGAAGCGGTTGTTCGGCAGCGTCCCGTCCGTCTGGTCGGTGCCGTACGACAGCCCGAAGCCGTAGTTCTGCCCGCCGCCGCGCGCCGACCAGTTCACCGTGCGGTTGCTCCCCTGCCGGAACGCATCCACCCGCTCCAGCGGGTTGTCCCGCACCAGCGTCCCCACCGCCTGCCCGCGGCACAGGGGATTGGTGCTGGTGGAGGCCACCAGCGCCGCCGAGCACAGCCCGTAGTTGTCGGGCGGCGCCCACCCGGCCAGGTCGGCCACGCCGGCCTCCAGGCGCAGCGACTGCTGGAACGACGACGCCCCGGCACGCCCCTTCTTGGTGATGATCTGGATCACCCCCGCCGACGCGTCGGCGCCGTACAGCGTGGCCGCCGCGGGGCCCTTCACCACCTCGATGCTCTCGATCTCCTCGGGGTTGAGGTCGTTCAGGCGGTCAAACGCCTGCCCGCTCTGCCCCGAGCCGATGAACCCTTCGTTGATGCGCACGCCGTCCACGAACAGCAGCGGCTGGTTGGACAGCGAGATGGACGACGCGCCGCGGATGCGGATCGCCGTCGCCGTCCCGGCCGTCCCCGAGGCGCTGGTCAGCGCGACGCCGGGGACGCGGGACTGCAGCAGGTTGGCCACGCTGTTGACGGGCGCGTCCTTGATGATGTCGGCCGCCGTCACGGTCGCGACCAGCGCCGCCTGCGCCTTCCGCTCCTGGTTCCCCGCCGTCCCGGTGACCACCACCTGCGAGAGGTTGATCACCGAGGTGGTCATCCGGACGTCCAGCGTGGTGGTCTGCCCGGCCGTCACCTGTACGGTGTCCACCGACGCCTTGTACCCAAGGCGGAACACCGACACCCGGGCCGCCCCGGCGCGAACCCCGGTGATGCGGTACGCGCCGTCAGTGTTGGTCTGGGCCTCAAGACCGGCACCCGTCACCACCACACGGGCGTCGGCCAGCGGTTGACGGGTGGCGGCGTCGGTGACGCGACCGGCGATCTGTCCCGTCTGGGCCTGGAGGGCGCCAGCGGGAGCGACGGCCAGCAGCACGGCACCAAGGGCCACGACGCAACGGTACGCTGCCTGGTGGACCATCGACTACTCCTGAATCGGGGAGAGGAACCTGGGCACGCGGGAACCCGCGGCCCGGAGGGAATGCTCGCGCCGACGCCCCTGACAGGGACGCCGACAGCGAGTCTCCAAGTAAATGCGGTCGCCGCCGAGGCTGGTTCCAGCGGTCATGCATTAGGTTTGGGTGAAGATTCGTCCCACCCCATGTCACGGTTGAGCCCGTCACCATGCATGCCGCCCTCTGCGCCCTGCTTGTCGCCGCCGTCCAGCCCCCCCAGGGCCCCGCCGCGCCCCCAACGCCAGCGCCAGGGCCCGCGGCGGTCACCCCCGCCGAGACCGCCGCCCGCCGCGCCGCCCTCGCCACCCGCCTCGACAGCGGCGTGGTGGTGGCCTTCGGCGGGCGCAACCTGGTGCACGACTTCACCACCTTCTACCAGCTGCCGGCGTTCCGGTACCTCACCGAGCTCAATGAGCCCGACGCGGTGCTGGTCATGGTGGTGCGCGGCCAGCAGGCAGCCAGCACGCTCTTCCTGGCCCCCATCGAGCCGCGGATGGCGCTGTACTACGGCACCCGCACCGAGCCCGCCACCAGCCTTGCGCGCACCGGCATCCCCGGACGCCCCCTGGCGGCGCTGGCCGGGGTTCTCGACTCGCTGGCCGGCACCGGGCTCCCCTTCTACGACATCCCCGATGTCGAGACGATGGACTTTGCCGCCAACGACACCCTCACCCGCGGCCAGCAGGCCATGAAGGGGCTCGTGCGCCGCTTCCCCGCCCTCGCGGTCCGCGACGGCATGCGGCACGTGCTGGCCCTGCGCGCCCGCAAGTCCCCCGCCGAGCTGGCGCTCATCCGCGCGGCGGCCGCCATCAGCAGCGAAGGGCACCGGGCCGCCATGCTCGCCGCCAACCCGCAGCACGAGTTCGAGGTGCGCGCGGCGCTGGAGTACGAGTTCACCCGCCGCGGCGCCGAGCGCCCCGCCTACGGCTCCATCGTGGGGGCGGGGATCAACGGCACCACGCTGCACTACATGAAGGCCAGCGCCCCCGTGGGCCCGGGCGACCTGGTGCTGGTGGACGCCGCGGCGGAGTATCGCGGCTACGCGGCGGACATCACCCGCACCTTCCCCGCCAGCGGGCGCTACACCCCGGAGCAGCGCGACATCTACCAGCTGGTGCGCGACGCGCAGGACGCCGCCGAGCGGCACTCGCTCCCCGGGCTAAGCGTGCGCGCCGCCGCCGACTCGTCGGTGGCCGTGCGCGCCCGGGGGCTGCAGCGGCTGGGGCTCATCGACAGCGTGGACGCGCTCATCGATCCGCCCTGGCGCACCGACTGCGCCGTCAACCCCGGCCCCTGCCGCCAGTCGTACCTGTGGATGATCCACGGCATCTCGCACGGCATCGGGCTGGCCGTCCACGACCCGCTGCAGGGCGCGGGGCGAGACGCCACCTTCCAGGTGGGCGACGCCTTCACCATCGAGCCCGGACTCTACATCAGCACCCGCGTGCTGGACATGCTCCCCGACACCCCGCGCAACCGCGCCTTCAAGGCCCGCGTGCGCCCCATCGTGCAGCGCTACGAAAACACGGGCGTGCGCATCGAGGACGACTACGTCATCACCGACCGGGGGCTGGAGCGCATCTCCCTGGTGCCGCGCGAGATCGACGAGATCGAGGCGCTCATGGCGCGCCGCCGCCCCATCCAGCCGTAGGGCGCCGCCACACCGGCTACCGCGGCGTCCCGCGGTAGCACCCGATGGTGTACGGATACTCCAGGGTGGCATGGTAGTGGTACCCCAGCGCGCCATGGCTGTGGCCGTGGCATTCGTCCAGGTCGCTGTTGCGCAGCTCCACGCCGCCCGTGCCGCGATACCCGTACAACCCGAAGCCGTCGCGGATGTAGCCGATGAGGCCGGAGTGGCCGTCGGCCTGCGGTGCCGCGTCGAGCCGCTCGGGGACGAAGTGGTAATGGTAGTCGGACATGGCGGGGTGCCCGCCGAAGGCGTCCACGATCTCGTGCGCCACGGCGTCATTCCCCCGGGCATCCACGGCGTTGTACAGCACCACGCCGTTCAGCGTGGCCCCGATGGCCCCGAGCGACACGCACGACGGCGTGAGCCCCGCGGCGGGGGACAGCGGCAGCTCGAAGGTGTAGTTGCGCGGCGCCGGGGTCCCGGGGTTGGGATCGATGGCGGTGAGCGCCGCATACCGGGTCATCGGCCAGTCGCCGACCTTGCCGTCCTTGGGCAGGTTGTTCACGGCGATGATCCGCGCCGTCGCGGTCTCGGTCACCGTCGCCGTCCCCGCGGGGACGGTGAACGATCCCGCCGGCAGGAACGGCTTGCGCAGCAGGTTCCAGCTGTTCCCCGCGAAGTCGATCCAGTCGATCCGCGCCCGGTTGCTCCCCGGTGCGGCGGGGTTGCCCGGCGTGCAGGAGAACAGCTTGCCGCGCGCCGGCGTGGTGGTGGTCAGCTCAGTGTCCCCCAACCGCAGCTTGGTGCAGTCGGGGCCCGCGGCATCGTTGCAGAGGGGGAAGGTGATGTAGTAAGCCGACAGTGCCGAGCCGCCCGTGGTACCCCCCGTGGTGCCGCCCGTGGTGCCCCCCGTTGTGCCGCTGGCATCGGGGCTGGTGGTCCCGCCGCCGCACGCGCCCATCCCGGTGCCGGCGAAGGCCAGCAGGGCGGACCGCCCGAGACGGAGGAGTGGCCACGGCCGACGGAACAGGGACGCGCGATGCATGGGGACCTCCAGCGGGGAAACGGGGGGCGACCGGCGGGGATGCCTGCACAGGAGACACCATGGCCACCGGTCGCCCCCATGTCGTACCTTAGCGCGCGTCCCCTCCGCCTTCCATGACGATCCCCCACGACCTCCTCGCCCGCGCCCACGCCCTGCTGACCGCCTACCACCCCGACCGGCCGGCCGCGATGCGCGCGCTCATGGCCGAGCACCCGGGGGTGGTGCGGGTGAGCATCCACGCCGCGGCACTCGCCGGTGATGTGGCGGCCGTGACGGCCCACCTGGACGCCGGCGCCAGCCCCAATGCCGCCATCCCGGTGGGGGACGCCC
>JBILED010000344.1:0-2502 GCA_044352305.1 Gemmatimonas sp. | reverse complement strand
CGACCTGGACCCGGTGTCAAGCGACATCAGGAAGTGACCCCCTGGCGACATCAGGAATTGACCCCCGGGGCTGAGGGGGGACGGGTGGGATCGGGGTGTTTGGTGGTGGTCAGCAGGCCGGCCCGGCGCTTTTCGCGCAGCCGATAGCTCTCCCCGCGGATGGTGATGACGTGGCTGTGATGGAGGAGGCGGTCGAGGATGGCGGTGGCGACGACAGGATCACCGAAGACGGTCCCCCACTCGTTCACGGCGCGATTGGAGGTCAGCAGGATGCTGCCCCGCTCGTAGCGGCGGCTGACCAGCTGGAAGAGGACATGCGCGGCATCCGGCTCGATCGGGAGGTAGCCCAGTTCGTCGATGATCAGCAGCTTCGGCTTGGTATAGTGCCCCAGCTTCTCCTCCAGCTGCCCCTGCGCGTGGGCCTTGACGAGGTGCGCGATCAGGGCGGAGGCGCTCGTGAAGAGCACGGAGTAGCCGGCGATGATCGCCGCCCGCCCGATGGCCACGCTCAGATGCGTTTTCCCGACCCCGGGCGGGCCGAGCAAAAGGACGGCTTCCCCATTCGCGATGAAGCGCCCGGTGGCCAGTTCGCGGATCTGCTGCTTGTCGACCGCCGGCTGTGCGGCGAAGTCGTAGCCCGAGAGGTCCCGGACCATCGGGAAGCGCGCGAGCCCCAGGGCCATCTCGATGCGGCGCTCGTCCTTGCGCGCGATCTCGCGCGCGCACAGATGGGCGACGGTTTCCACCAGCGTGAGCTCCTGCCGGGCGGCCTCCGCGAGCAGGGTGTCCAGCTGGTCGCGGATCGCCGGCAGCTTGAGCCGCGTAAGCATCGCGTCCAGCTGCGTGAGGTCGGGGCGGGGCGCGAGCCCGGGCCCCCCCGTCGCCGCCGTGGGGATCGTGGCGCGCGGACTCATGCCGCCTGCTCCTCGAGGGCGGCCAGCAGCGCGGCATACTCGTCCAGCGGCCGCAGCAGGGCCGAGGGCGCCGGGGCGAGCGCAGGATCCCGCGCAGGATCCCGCGTCGCAGGCGCCCAGGAGGAGGACGGCTGGCCCGTGGGGCGGGCGGCGGACAGGGCGTAGCCACTGATGCCCGCGAGATGCGCCGGATCGACGCGGCGGACACGCGTGCCGGGACTGACGACGTGTTCCGCGACGCAGGTGGCGCCGTGATGGATGGTCAGCCGATCCCCCTGCTGCGTGACGCGCACCGTCTCGCCCAGGAGGCGCCACGGGACCGAGTACCAGTTGCGGTGGAGCTCGATTGTGCAGTCGTTCTGGACGCGGCGGACCCACTCGCGCATCGGCTGGAAGCTGGGCCGGTCCGCGAGGGGGCGCAGGCGGTGGGCTTCGTCGCGCAGGAAGCGCGTGAGGGGCGGCTCCCCGGTGGTCCCGTGCACCCGCACATCGGCCACGTCGCGCGTCCAGGCGACCAGATGGGCCTCGACGCCCGGGACCGAGTCAAAGGCATGCCCGGCGATGGCGTTGTGCTTCACATAGCCCACCCCGCGCTCGTCCTTGCCCTTCGTGCGGGCGCGGTACGCGGCGCAGGCCACCGGGCGGATGCCCCAGTGCTGCGCAAAGGCCAGCAGGCGGGGGTGGAAGCGCGCCGGCAGCCCGCGCCGGCGCGGATCGAGCACCAGCGGCTTGGCATTGTCGAGGAGCATCGTCTCCGGCACGCCGCCGAAGTGGTGGAAGGCACTTTCCAGCCCTTCAAACCAGACCGCCTGCCGCTCGTGGGGAAACACCCGGACATGGCAGCGGCGGGAATACCCGAGGGTGGCGACGAAGAAGAACAGCGTCTCGGGCACCCCGGCGATCAGGACGCGCCGCTCGCCGAAGTCGATCTGCAGTTGTTCGCCGGGCGCCGTCTCAAAGCGCGTGGTGGCCCGGGCTGCGGCCCGGAGGGCCTGCCGGAGCGGCGCGACGGCCCGCTCCACGGTGCGGAGCGAGACCATCAGCCCCAGCTCCCGGTGCAGATCCTGCCGGACGACGTCGGCATTCCCACGATGGCGATAGAACCGCTCCTCGATCCAGGGGCCGAGGGCGTCCAGGCGCTTGGGGCGGGGCTGGGGCGCCTTCGGCGCCCACTGGCCCGCCGCCAGGTAGCGCTTGACGGTGTTCCGGGCACACCCCATCTCGGCGGCGATGCGCTTGGCCCCCCATCCGAGGGCATGAAGGCGCAGCATGCGGGCGACGTCCTCTGGCGTCTGCACTGGCTCCCCGTCGGCCGATGCCCGAGGCACCGGCGAAAAGGGGAACAGTGGCGTGGGGACCGGAGGACCGGCGAGGGGGGCAGGGACAGGTACGGGGATCGACACGAGGGGAACCTCCCAGAGGAGACGAGGGAGGGGTCAAATACCCGTGTCGTCAGGGGGTCAATTTCTCATGTCGCCCGACAGCGTCATCCAGCGATATCCGCTCCACACCTCCGTTCGCCGACCAATCCGCCGCACCCTACCGGGATTTCTGTAGAAACGCTTACGCTGCCCGGATTCCGACCGAA
>JBILED010000343.1:0-2515 GCA_044352305.1 Gemmatimonas sp. | reverse complement strand
ACGCTGGATTCCGTCATGAAGCTGTTCCGCGCCGGCGACCACTTCGTCGTGGGCGAGAACGTGTACGGCGGGACGTTCCGCCTGTTCGACCGGATCCTGTCGCATCTGGGGCTGTCGTTCTCCTATGTGGACATGGGCGACCCCCAGCGGGTGGAGGACGCCATGACGCCGGCCACGCGCGCGGTGCTGGTGGAGACCCCCACCAACCCGCTGATGCGCCTGACCGACCTGGCCGCGATGGCGGAGATCGCCCACCGGCACGAGGCGCTCCTGGTGGTGGACAACACCTTTGCCACCCCCGTGCTGCAGCGTCCGCTGGAGCTGGGGGCCGACATCGTGTGGCACTCCACCACGAAGTACCTCAACGGCCACTCGGACATGATCGGCGGCATGGCCGTGGTACTTGAGGACGGGCTGGCCGACCGGCTGCAGTTCATCCTGAACGCGGCGGGCGCGATCCCCGGCCCGTTCGATGCGTGGCTGTGCCTGCGGGGCACCAAGACGCTGCCGCTGCGGATGCGGCAGCACGACGCCAACGGACGGGCGGCGGCGGCGTGGCTGGCCGAGCGCCTGGGGGCGGAGCGGGTGTATTACCCGGGGCTGGCCAGCCACCCGCAGCACGCGCTGGCGTGCCGGCAGATGCACGGCTTTGGCGGGATGCTGACCATCGAGCTGGGGTCGCAGGAGGCCGCGCGGCAGTTCCTGGAACGGGTGCGGGTGTTTTCGCTGGCGGAGTCGCTGGGGGGGGTGGAAAGCCTGACCAACCACCCGTTCACGATGACGCACGGCTCGGTGCCGGCCGACGTGAAGCTGGCCATGGGGCTGACACAGGGGATGGTGCGGCTGAGCTGCGGCATCGAGGACGAGGCGGACCTGCTGGCCGACCTCGAGCAGGCGCTGCAGGGGCTGTGAGAGTCCTGCTGCTGGGGTCGGGGGGGCGCGAACACGCCCTGGCCGACGCGCTCCTGCGCGAGAACACGACGGTGGAGCTGGTGGCGGCCCCCGGGAACCCGGGGATCGCCGAGCTGGCGCGGGTACAGCCGGTGGCGGTGGCGGACCCGGCGGCGGTGGTGGCGCTGGCCGAGGCGGAGCGGGCCGAGCTGGTGGTGGTGGGCCCCGAGGCGCCGCTGGCGGCGGGGGTGGTGAACCGCCTCCGGCAGCGGGGGATCCCGGTGTTCGGCCCCACGATGGAGGCCGCCGCGGTGGAGACCTCCAAGGCGGACACCAAGGCGCTGATGCTGGCCGCCGGGGTCCCCACGGCGCACGCCGAGGTGCATCGGGATGCCTCGGAGGCCAAGGCGGCGGTGCGGGCGCGCTTTGGCGCGCCGGTGGTGATCAAGGCCAGCGGGCTGGCGGCGGGGAAGGGGGTGATCGTCTGCCAGACGGTGGCCGAGGCCGAGGCGGCGATCGACCGGATCCTGGACGCCCGGGCGTTTGGCGAGGCCGGGGCGGAGTGCCTCGTGGAAGCGTTCATGACGGGGGAGGAGCTGTCGCTCTTTGCCATCACGGACGGGTTCGACGTGCTCCCCATGGTGGGGGCGCAGGACCACAAGCGGCTGCTGGAGGGGGATGCGGGGCCGAACACCGGCGGGATGGGGGCGTATGCCCCCGTGTCGCTGGGGAGCGCGGCGCTGGTGGACGACGTGACCGAGCGGATCTTCCTCCCCACGCTGCATGCGCTGCGGGCGCGGGGGACGCCGTTCACGGGGCTGCTGTACGCCGGGCTGATGCTCACCCCCGAGGGGCCCAAGGTGGTGGAGTTCAATTGCCGGTTTGGCGACCCGGAGACGCAGGCGATTCTGCCGTTGCTGGCCTCCAGCCTGCTGGACCCGATGCTGGCCGTGGCGCGGGGGGCGCGGATTGGGCGGATGGCCCCGCTGGCGTGGCACGCGGGGGCGTCGGTGACCACCGTGGTGGCGGCGCCGGGGTATCCGGACACCCCGCGCACGGGGGACGCCATCACGCTGCCGTCGCTTCCGGAGGGGGTGCGGCTGTACCATGCGGGGACGGCGCGGGGAGCCGACGGGGTGCTGCGGACCGCCGGCGGACGGGTGGTGGCGGTGACGGCGGTGGCGCCGACGATGGCGGCGGCGCAGGCGTCGAGCCGGTCGGTGGCGTCGCAGGTGGGGTTTGCCGGGGCGCAGTACCGTCGGGACATCGGGTGGCGCGAGGTTTCGCGCGCTGGCGCTTGATAGAGACACCAAAGCGCCATACAAGCAAAACTAAAGCGCCAACACCGCGCGCTCATGGCGCCTTTATCGCGACATAACGGCACACGGCTCACGCGTGCCTGAGCTCCCCGAAACCGAAACCATCGCCCAGGACCTCCACGCGCTCGTCCGGGGGGCCGTGGTGCTTGGCGTGACGGTCCCTCGCCCCGATGTGCTGCGTGAGGTGACCGCCACGGACCTCGCCAGCACCATCACCGGGCTGGCCGTTGCGCGCGTGTGGCGCCGCGCCAAGCTGGTGGTACTGGCACTGGCGGCGCCCGGGGCGCCAGAGGGGGCCGAGGCGC
>JBILED010000342.1:0-2524 GCA_044352305.1 Gemmatimonas sp. | reverse complement strand
GCCGCCGGTGGCGCGGCGGTAGGTGGCGAGGGCGTCGATGACGGCATGCCGGGCGGCGGCGTGGGCCAGCGCGGCCCCGGTGGCGGTGGCGTCAGCGCCCAGGCGCTCGGCGATGGTGGCCAGTCCGCCGGCGTAGCGGCGCCCCACCAGCCGCTGCGCCTCGCGCGCCTGCGTGGCGGCCAGCGTGGCCAGCTCCAGGCGTTCCAGGGCCACCGCAATCGCCTGGCGGGCGGTGGCGGTTTCCACCGTGC
The DNA here is from genome assembly GCA_044352305.1 of Gemmatimonas sp. Taxonomy (GTDB): domain Bacteria; phylum Gemmatimonadota; class Gemmatimonadetes; order Gemmatimonadales; family Gemmatimonadaceae; genus Gemmatimonas. The sequence goes on along the minus strand of JBILED010000342.1, from coordinate 2,273 downwards.
CCGCGGCCTCGGCGGCCTCGGCGGCGGCGCGCGCGGCCGTCTGCCGCGCCGAGGCGCCCTGCCAGTCGGCGAGGTCCCGCGGGAAACCCGGCAGTGTCCAGCTGGCCATCACCCCCACCGTCCAGTTGGGGCGGCCGGCAAAGGGGGTGCCCGGGGCGTTCCAGTCCATCCGGGCGATGCCGTTGACCCGGGGGAGGCGCGCCACCCCCGCGCGGAGGCGGTCGGCGTGGGCGGCCTGCTCGGCAGCGCGGGCCGCCTGTACGTCGCCGCGCGCGGTGACCGAGGCGGGCAGCGGCGCCAGCGTGTCGCGCACCGCGAGGGCGCGCACCACGGTGTCGGCCGGCAGGGTGGCGGGGAGGGGGAGGGGATCGCCGTCGCGGCGCCCCAGCAGCAGCGCCAGCTGGCGGGCGGCGGTGTGCGCCTCCAGCTGGGCGGCCAGGCGCTGGGCGCGCACCTCGCTGGCGCGCACCTGCGCCTGCAGCGCATCGGCGCGGGTGACCAGCTCCTGGCGCACCATGGCCTCCACCTGCGTCACGCCGGCGGTGGCGGCGGCTTCGGCCTCCTCCAGGGTGGCCACGGCGGCGCGGGCGAGGATGGCGCCGTAGTAGGCGCGCACCACGTCGCCGCGGATGCTGGTGCGGGTCCAGTCGCCGGCGGCCTCGCGGGCGCGGACGCCGGCCTGGGCGGCGCGCCAGCCGGCCCAGGCGTCCCCGTTGGCGAGGGGGAGCTCGACGACGAGCCCGCCCTGCACGTTGCGGATGGCGTTTGGGGTGTTGAGGCGGGCGGGATCGAAGTCGGCGGGGCCGATGGTGCGCTGGCGCAGACGGGTGCCGAAGGCGCCGATGGGGTCGGTGGTGTGGATGACGCCGCCTTCCACGCGGGCGGCGGGGAGGATGCCGGCCAGGGGGAGGCGCGCGGCGGCGCGCTCGGCGCGCGTGGCGGCCTCGGCCAGGCGGTTGCCGAAGGCGTGGCTATCGGCCTCGCGGAGGGCCTGGGCGAGGGAGAGCGGCGGCTCCTGGGCGCGCAGGGGGGCGCCGGCGAGGAGGGCGCCGAGGAGGGGGGCGATGGCGGTGGTGAGGCGGCGCGCGCCCCGTCCGGGCCGGAAGCGTGATAGGATCAGCATATACAGATATACTCATATATAAGACCTCGGGTGTCAAGAGCGCGGCGGCGCGGTCCGCCGCCCGCCGACCCCACGTCCCGGCTGGCGCAAGGCCATCCCGGGCCGGATCATTCAACGCAACGCGCCGCGTCGCGAGGCATGCCGGCGGCGTCTGCTCGGCGCTCGTCCCCCTTCCGCCGTCCTCTCCCTTCCGCCCATGACCATGCGCTTCCGGTCTTCCCTGCGGTCCCGTTCCCTTGGCGCCCGATGGAGCGCCGCCTCCCGCGCCGCCCTGGCGGCGGCGTTCCTCCCCGGTGCGTTGGCCGCGCAGGGGGCCGCCGCGGGCAACGCGCCGCTCCCCCACGACTCGCTGCTGGTGCGCACGCTGGCGTTCCGCGACATCGGCCCGGCCAGCATGAGCGGCCGCATCGTGGACGTGAGCGTCGTGGAGAACCCGCCGGGGCTGCGCGGCCCGCGACTGGGCACCGTGATGTACGCCGGGGTGGCCACCGGCGGCGTGTGGAAGAGCACCAACGGCGGGATCAACTGGATGCCCATCGCCGACGCGCTCCCGGTGGGTTCCATTGGCGCGGTCGCGGCGGCCCCCTCCAACGGCAACGTGGTGTGGGTGGGCTCGGGCGAGGCCAACAACATGCGCTCCTCGTCGTGGGGCGTCGGGGTGTTCAAGACCACCGACGGCGGGCGGAGCTGGTCCAAGGCCATGCTCCCCGGCTCGCAGCACATCGGCCGCATTGCCATCGACCCGCGCGACCCCGACGTGGTGTACGTGGCGGCCATGGGACCGCTGTGGGCCCCGGGGGGCGAGCGCGGGCTGTACAAGACCACCGACGGCGGCGCCACCTGGACCGCCGCCAAGACCATCTCGCCGCAGACCGGCTTCACCGAGGTGGTGCTGGACCCGTCCAACCCCGACATCATCTACGCCGCCGCGCTGCAGCGCGAGCGCCGCGAGTACGGCTTCCTCCCCGGCGGCCCGGAGAGCGGCATCTGGAAGAGCACCGACGCCGGCGCCACCTGGAGCAAGCTGGCCGGCGGGCTCCCCACCGGCGAGGTGGGGCGCATCGGCCTGTCGGTGTGCCGCTCGCGCCCGGCCACGCTGTACGCCGCGGTGCACGCCAAGGGCGCCGCCAACGGCTACTACCGCAGCGAC
>JBILED010000097.1:0-9451 GCA_044352305.1 Gemmatimonas sp. | reverse complement strand
CGCGTCTTCAAGGAGCTCAACGGCCGCCCCGTCGATGTCTCGCCCTCGGGGGCCGCGGCGCGGGAGAGCCCGTTCCTGCAGAGCTATCGCGCCGAGTTGGCCCACTTCGTGGCCGTCATCCGCGGGGACGCCCCGTACGAGCCCCCCACCGACCAGGTGCAGCTGCAGCGCGTGGTTGACGCCATCTACAAGGCGGCGGACGACGGGAAAGAGTACCGCTTCTGATGCGCCCGGTTCCGTCGAGGCTGGCGGCCGTGGCACTGGTCGCGGGGCTCGTGGCGCTCGCGCCGACGGTCGGGACGGCGCAGGCCACGTCCGGTGCCGTCGCGCCGCGCCCTGACAACGTCCCCGCCACGCCGCCGCCGCCGCCACCCGGGGCGTCCGCCCCGCGGGACAGCGCGCGCGCGCGCCTGGGGGAGCGGCTGCGGATCACGCTGTACACCTACGGCCCCGGCAGCGCGGTGTTCGAGCGCTTCGGCCACGTGGCGCTGGCGGTGGAGGACTCCGTGACCGGCGAGGCCGTGGCCTACAACTGGGGGATGTTCGACTTCAACCAGCCGAACTTCCTCGGGCGCTTCCTCACCGGGGACACGCGGTACTGGATGGCCGGCTATCCGGTGCTGGTGTTCAACACGGCGTATGCGGGCGACAATCGGCGCGTCCGCGCGCAGCGGCTGGCGCTGACCCCGCTGGAGCGCGGCGCGGTGGCGGAGTACGTGGCGTGGAACGCTGCCGAGGAGAACCGCTACTACCGGTATGACTACTACCGCGACAACTGCAGCACCCGCGTGCGCGACCTGCTGGACTGGGCGCTGGGCGGCGTGGTGCAGCGGGCGTGGGCGGCCCCGCATCCGGCGGGGCTGACCTGGCGCGGGGAAACGGCCCGCGTGACCGACGGCAGCGTGTCGGCCTACGCGGGGATCGAGCTGGCGCTGGGGCGTGACGCCGACCGCCCGGTCAATCTCTGGGACGCCGCCTTCCTGCCGGACCATCTGGCCGACCAGCTGGCGCAGCTTCGGCGGCCGGCCGCGTCTGGCGCGTCCAATGGAGACGAGGCCGGCGCCCTCGTGGTGCTGACCGATTCGATCCTGTTCGACTCCACCCGCCCCCCGCTGCCGGCGCGTCCGCCGCGGCGCTGGCCCGTGGCGTTGCTGGTCGGTGCCGCGGTGGGCGCCCTGCTGGCGGGGATGGCCACCTGGGGCGGGCAGGGCGGCCGGCGGGTGGCCGCAGTGGTCGCCGCGCTGTGGCTGCTGCTGGGCGGCGTGCTGGGCACGGCCCTGCTGCTGGCGGGGACGGTCACGCGCCACGCCCCGTACATGGGGCGCAATGTCGCACTGCTGCAGCTGCACCCCGGATGGCTGGTGGCGGCGCTGCTGGTGCCGGCCGCCCTGTGGCGCCCCGGCGCCCCCTCCCGCCGGGCGTACGGGATGATGGCGGTGCTGGTGCTGCTCTCGGTGGTGGGCCTCCTGGCCGCGCTGCTCCCCGCGTGGCGTCAAGGCGGATGGGAGGTGCCGGCGGCCGTGCTGCCGGTGCAACTGGGGCTGCTGGCCGCCCTCTGGCGTCCGGCGCGCGACGGGATGCCATGAGCGCGCGCGACGCGGTGGCCCCTTCGGCAACGGGGATCGCCGTGGGCGTCGATGTGGGGGGGACCTTCACCGACCTGGCCGCGGTGCACCCCGACGGCACGGTGCGCACGGCCAAGGTGCTCTCCGTGCCCGATGACCGGGCGGCGGGGGTGCTGGCCGCGCTGGAGGCCGCCGGCATGGCGGGTTCGGCGCTGGCGCATCTGGCGCATGGCACCACGGTGGTCACCAACCTCCTGCTCGAGCGCCGGGGGGCCCGCGTGCTGGCCTGTGCCACCGCCGGCTTCACCGACCTGCTGGAGCTGCGGCGGCAGGAGCGGGCGGCGCTGTACGACCTCACGCGGCACCACCCGGCGCCGCTGGTGGAGGCGGGGGAGGTGGTGGGGGTCGCGGAGCGGCTGGTCCCCGAGGGGGTGCACACCCCCCTCACGCCGGACGGGGTGGCGGCGGTGGTGCAGGCGGTGCGCGCCGCCGCCCCCGACACCGTGGCCATCACCCTGCTGCACGCCTACGCCGACCCTCGGCACGAACGCCAGCTGCGCGACGCGCTGGTGGCCGCCTGCGCCGACCTGCCGGCGCCCCCCGACGTGGTCTGCTCGCATGAGGTGCTGCCGGAGATTCGCGAGTATGAGCGCATGGCCACCACGGTGGCGGAGGCGTACGCCCGCCCGGCGGTGCGACGCTACCTGGAGGCGCTGGGCACCCGGCTGGCCGAACGGGGGTACCCCGCACCGCGGGTGATGACGTCGGCGGGTGGGACGCTGGCCGCGCACGAGGCCGCGCACCACGCGGCGGCGTTGGCGCTGTCGGGACCGGCCGGTGGGGTGACTGGGGCCGCTGCCGTGGCCCGGGCGCTCGGGATCACGCGCGCGCTTACCATCGACATCGGCGGCACCAGTGCCGACGTGGGGCTGATCGACGAGGGGGAGCCGCTGGTGGAGCGCGGCGGGGGGGTGGCGGGGATCCCCATCGCGTTGCCGCGGGTGCTGGTGGAGGCGGTGGCCGCCGGAGGTGGCAGCCTGGGGTGGATCGACGCGGGCGGGGCCCTGCGGGCCGGCCCCGCAAGCGCCGGCGCCCTGCCGGGGCCGGCCGCCTACGGCCGCGGCGGCGTGCAACCCACCGTGACCGATGCGCACGTCGTGCTGGGGCATGTGGCCGCCGGTGCGTGGAGTGGCGGGGTCACCATCAGCGCCGAGCGAGCCGCCGCCGCGGTGGCCACGCTCGCGGGGCCGTTGGGAGTGTCCGTGGAGCGCGCGGCTGAGGCGCTGGTGGCCACCGCGGACGCCACGATGGCCCGCGCGCTGCGCCGCGTGTCGGTGGAACGCGGCATCGATCCGCGGCGCGTGCCGCTGGTCGCCTTTGGCGGCGGCGGACCGTTGCACGCGTGCGGGCTGGCGGAGCGATTGGGGATGACGCAGGTGATCGTGCCCCCCCACGCCGGCGTGCTGAGCGCGCTGGGGCTGGCCATGGCCCCCGAGCGGCGCGAGACGCTGGCCAGCTGCCTGGTGCGTCCGGAGGCGCTGGACGCCGACGCGGTGGCGCGCCTGCTCGTGGAGGCTGCCGCGCCGCTGGGAGCGGCGTCGGGGGCGGCGCCGCGGTGGTGGATGCGGGTGCGCTACGAGGGGCAGGGGCACGAGATCGACCTGCCCGTGGCGCCTGGGGACGACGGGGCCGCCATCGCCGCGCGCTTCGCCGCGCGTCATCAGGCGCGCACCGGCTTTGTGCTCCCCAGGCCGGTGGAGGCGATCAGCGTGCGGGTGGCGCTGGAGGGGGCGCCGTGGCCCGTGCAGTGGCATCGTCCGGAACGCGCCGGCCCCCTGGCTGACGATGTGGACGATGGGCGGGCCATGACCCGCACCGTGCGCGGAGCGGCGGTGGTGCGCCTTCCCGATGCCACGTTGCGCATTCCCCCGGGGTGGACCGGTCGGACGCTGCCGCAGGGCGGGTGGCTGCTGGAGGCGCAGCCATGACGGCGTTGCGCGCCCCCCGCATTGGTGGTGCGGCGGTGCCCACGCACGTTCCACATGCGGGACCGGTGTGCGTGCTGGTGGTGGGGGAGGCGCCCGGTCCGCGCGGCGCGGACAAGAGCGGCATCCCGTTCTGGGGTGATGCGGCCGGGGCGCCGCTGTACGCGGCCCTGGCGGCGCTGGGGGCGGTGACGATGCCGCCCGCAGTAGCCGAGGGGCCGTGGGACGGGGCGCGCTTTGCCGCCCTGGGGCTGGTGCCCGAACTCCACGGGGTGGCACTGGGGAACGCCTGGCCCGCGTGCCCCACCAACGACGGGCATCGGTTCCGGGCCCCCACGCGCACCGAACTGGAGAGCGCCGACAACCTGTCGCGCCTGCAGCGTGAGGTGGCGGCGCTGCGCCTCCGCGGCCTGCAGGGCGTGGTGGCCTTGGGGCGGGTGGCCGCCCGCACCATGGCTCGCGTGCTGGAGGCGCCGGCCGGCGCCGGGGTGCGGCTGGCCACCGTGCCGCATCCGTCGGCGCAAGGGCTGCTGTCCATGGCGCCCCATCGCGGGCGAGGTGCGCGCATGGCCGACCTGCAGGCCCTGTGGCGGTACCGGTGCGCCGAGGCGTTGGTGGCGGCCGGCCTCCCCGCGCCCGTGTCCCCCGGCCCCCAGGAGGGGATCGCATGATCCAGCACCCGACCGACCCAAAGGGGGCCTCCGTCCCCGCGCCGGTGGCCACCTCCGCGGCCGCCACCTTTGATCCGTTGGAGCTCACGGTCTTCGCGCAGGGGGTCGCAATGCTGGCCGAGGAGATGGGCACGCTGTTGGAGCGCAGCGCCCTTTCCCCCAACATCCGCGAGCGCCGCGACGCCTCCTGCGCCCTGTTCGACGCCCAGGGGCGCATGGTCGCCCAGGCGGCGCACATTCCGGTGCACCTGGGCGCCATGCCCGAGGCCGTGGCGGCGGTGCGGGCGGCGGGGGCGATGGCCGGGGACCTGTACCTCCTCAACGACCCCGCGCACGGGGGCTCGCACCTCCCCGACCTCACCATGGTGGAGGTGATCGCCGACCCCGACGATGCGGACGGCATCATCGGCTTTGCCGCCGTGCGCGCCCATCATGCCGATGTGGGCGGGATGAGCCCCGGCAGCATGCCCTTTGGGGCCACCGAACTGTTCCAAGAGGGGATCATCATTCCCCCCGTGCGGCTGGAGGTGGCGGGGCGTTCGCAGGAGGATGTCCGGCGGCTGCTGCTGGCCAACGTACGAACGCCTGCCGAGCGGGACGGTGACCTCCGGGCTCAGCGAGCCGCGTGCGCGGCCGGCCGCGAGGGGTGGCAGGCGCTGCACCGGCGCATGGGCGCCGCGGTGCTGCCGCGGGCCATCGATGCGCTGCTCGCGTACACCGAGCGGCGGGTGCGTGCCCGCCTCGCGCTCCTGGAGGGGGCGGTTGGCGTGGGCCGGGACGCGCTGGAGGGGGATGGCGTAAACGACGCCGACATTCCGGTGGTGGTGCGGGCCACGGTGCGGGATGCCACGCTGGAGCTGGACCTCACCGGCACCAGCCCGGCGGTGCCGGGCAACGTGAACGCACCAGCCGCGGTGGCGCGGGCCGCTGCCGTGTTCGTGCTGCGCGTTCTGTGCGACGACGAGGTGCCGGTGAACGACGGGATCGCCCGGGCGCTGCGCCTGGTGCTGCCGGCGGACTGCGTGGCCAATGCGCGGCACCCCAGCGCGGTCGCGGCCGGCAATGTGGAACTGTCGCAGCGGCTGACCGACTGCTGCCTGGCCGCGCTGGCGGATGCGGCCGCCACGGGCGGGGTGGCGGGGGTGCTCATCCCCGCCGCCGGTCAGGGGACCATGAACAACGTCACGTTGGGAGCCCCCGGGTGGAGCTTCTACGAGACGCTCGGGGGCGGGCAGGGGGGCAGTGCGGGAGGACCGGGCCCGGATGCGGTGCATGTGGGGATGAGCAACACCCGCAACACGCCGATCGAGGCGCTGGAGCGCGCGTACCCGCTGCGGGTGACCGGTTATGCCGTGCGCCGCGGGAGCGGGGGGCGCGGACGACACCGCGGCGGGGATGGCGTGGTGCGCCAGTACGAGGCGCTGGTGCCGTGCGTGGCCACGGTCCTGTCGGAGCGGCGCCGCCTCGCGCCTCCCGGCGCGGCGGGTGGCGCCCCCGGTGCGCGTGGCGTGAACCGTCTCAACGAGGCCGTGCTGCCGGCCAAGTGCCGGGTGACGATGCAGCCGGGTGATCGCCTGACCCTGGAGACGCCTGGCGGCGGCGGGTGGGGCGAACCGCCCGCCTGATGTCCGCTGGCGGGTACCGGGGCGGGCCGTGTCGCTGTGTCCGCCGTGCCCCGCGTGCCGGCGTCACCGCGGCTGCGCGCGCGGCCTGGCCAGCGCTTCCAGCGCCCCCCGGTCGAGGATGGTGATCACGCGGCGCTCGGTGCGGATGTAGCCCGCCGCCCGGAAGCGGGCCAGTGCGCGCGTGACCGTCTCCCGGCGCGCGCCCACCAGCTTGGCCATCCCCCGGTGTGTGAAGGGGCGCACCAGCGTGGCGGGCTCGCCCGTGGGCGCCTGCTCCAGCAGCAGGCGCGCCAAGCGTCCCGGGACGTCCAGCAGGACGAGGCTGCCGATGGTGGCGTCGGCACGCTGCAGGCGGCGCGCCAACTCGCGCACCAGGTGCCAGGCCACGCGCGGTTGCTCGTCCACCAGCCGCCGCAGGTCGCTGCGGCGCAGCTGCAGCAGCGTGGCCGGCGCCGTGGCGACCACTTGGGTCAGCGCCGCGCGCCCGGTCAGCATGGAGAGCTCGCCCAGCACGGCCCCCGGATGGAGCTCCTGCAGCCGTACGGCCTCCCCGCTCTCGCCGGGCACCGACAGCTCGGCGCGCCCCGTGCGCAGCAGCGACAGCCACTCGGGGGGTTCGCCGGCGGCCATCACCACCGTGCCGGCAGGAACCCGCTGCTCGCGGGCGCGCAGGGCCAGCGCGCGCAGGGCGTCGCGATCGAGCTCGCGGAAGAGCGGGGCGGTGGCCAGCAGCTCCGCGACCCGGTCGAGGGGGAGCGCGGGGATGCCGGGGGAGGTGTGTCGGTCGTTATCTTTCACGGCTCCCTACGGTCGTGGCGTGTCGATCGGTGCCGCGGCTGGCCGGAGGCGACGTCCCCGCGAGGGGACGGTGTTGCACGTCACGTGCCCCGTGCGCCGCCTGGCGCTGTGGCGGCCGGTCGTGTGCCGGCCCCGGCCGTTCCCTCACTCCGCCCCCGCCCTGCATGCCTTCTCCGCTGCGTGATCGCCTGGCCGAGGCCCTGCGTCGGGCCACCGAGGTGGAGCAGCTGCTGGCCGACCCCGAGGTGGTGCGCGACGCACCGCGGTTGGCCGAGCTGGGGCGCGAGCATCACCGGTTGGCGGAGGTGGTGCGTGTCGGCGGTCGCCTGGAGCGGGTGGAGCGCGAACTGGTGGACGCGCGCGAGCTGGCCGAGGGAGACGACGCGGAAATGGCCGCCGAGGGGCGCGCCGAGCTGGAGCGGCTCCGCGGGGAGCAGGAGCAGTTGGAGAAGGCGCTCCTGCCGCTGCTCATTCCGCGCGATCCGCTGGACGACCGTCCCGCCATCGTGGAAATCCGCGCCGGCACGGGGGGCGACGAGGCGGGGCTCTTCGCCGCCGACCTGTACCGCATGTACACGCGGTTCATCGAGCGGCGCGGCTGGCGCATCGAGCTCATCAGCTTCGGGGACGGGGCCGTGGGGGGCATCAAGGAGGCGGTGTTCCGCGTGGTGGGGGATGGCGCGTTCGGCGTGCTGCGCTGGGAGTCGGGGGTGCACCGGGTGCAGCGCGTCCCCGCCACCGAGTCGCAGGGGCGCATCCACACCTCGGCGGCCACGGTGGCGGTGCTCCCGGAGGCCGAGGAAGTGGACCTGCGCATCGACGAGAAGGAACTGCGCATCGATGTCTTCCGCTCCTCCGGCCCCGGCGGCCAGAGCGTCAACACCACCGATTCCGCGGTGCGCATCACGCACCTCCCCACGGGCATCATGGTGTCGCAGCAGGACCAGAAGTCGCAGCTGCAGAACAAGCTCAAGGCCATGGAGGTGCTGCGGGCGCGCCTGCTCGACCGGCGGATTGCCGAGCAGGAGGCGGAGCGCTCGCGCCTGCGCAAGTCGCAGGTGTCCACCGGCGACCGCTCGGCGAAGATCCGCACGTACAACTTTCCGCAGGGGCGCGTGACCGACCACCGGGTGGGGGTGACGCTGTACGACATCGCGCGGGTGATGGACGGCGACGTGACGCCGTTCCTGGAGGCGCTGGCGCTGGCCAACGCCGAGGAGACCCTGCAGGGGTGAGCCACGTCGTGGCGGGACAGCGGTGACGGCTGCGCCGGCCCCGACGACCTGGGCGGCGGTGCGAGCCGAGGTGGCCGGCCAGCTGGCAGCGGCCGACCGGCTGGAACCGGAGGTCCGCGCCGATGCCGTGCGCGAGGCGCAGTGGCTGCTGGAGGCGGCGCTGGGGTGGACGCCGGCGACGCGCGCGGCGCGGCTGCTCGAAGGCGCACCGCCCTCGGCGGAGGCGGTGGCACGGGTGCGCCGCGTGGTGGCGCGCCGCGTCGCCGGGGAGCCGTTGGCGTACTGCGTGGGCACCGCCGCCTTCCGGCATCTGGTGCTGCAGGTGGACCCGCGGGTGCTCATTCCGCGCCCCGAGACGGAGCGGGTGGTGGAGGTGGCGCTGGCGTGCGTCGCGGACCGTCCGGGCGGGGTGGCCGTGGACATCGGCACCGGGTCGGGCGCCATCGCCCTCAGCCTGGCGACGGAGGGATGTTTCGACCAGGTGGTGGCCACGGACGTGTCCGCCGATGCGCTGGCGGTGGCCCGCGCCAATGCGAAGCAGGTGGCGGCCGGGCGCGCTCCCGGGCACCGGATGGCCCCTGTGGTGTTCAAGGAGGGGGCATCCTGGGCGCCGCTGGCCGGCATGCAGGCCCGTGTCATCGTGTCCAACCCGCCGTACATTGCCTACGACGAAGCGGCGGCGCTCCCGTCCAGCGTGCGCGATTGGGAGCCTGCCGTGGCCCTGTTCGCCGCGGACGGGGGGATGGCGTGCCTGGCCACGGTGCTGGCCGGGGCCGCCGTCCATCTGGAGCCGGAAGGGTGGCTGGTGCTGGAGGTGGACGCGCAGCGCGCGGCGGTGACCGCCGCCCTGGCGCGCGACGCCGGCTTGGTGGCGGTGGAGGTGGTGCGGGACTGGAGTGACCGGGATCGGGTGCTGCGTGCGCAGCGCCCGGCTCGGCGGCGGGACCCGGCAGGGTGAACGCGTTGCGGTGACGGTGTGGCAGGACCCCGTGGCATCCCCGCACTGTTCCGGTGCGGGTCTCCCCATTGAACGCCCCGGGAGGGCGCCCGCATGCTGGAAGACAAGGCGAAGGACCTGGGCCGGAGCATCGGCCAGAGCGAGGAATACAAGGCCGTCAAGCGCACCAGCGAGGCGCTCTCCAACGATCGCGAAGCCGCCACGCTCCTGCGGCAGATGGAGCAGATCCGCCAGGAGGCGCAGGCGCAGATCGACCGGGGCGAGCAGCCGCCGGAGGCCGCCGAGCTCCAGCTGGACGCGCTGCTGCAGCAGGTGCAGGGCAACGCCGCCTACCAGCGGGCGGTGGCGGCGCAGGAGAACTTCGACAAGCTCATGCTGCGCGTGAACCAGTGGATCGGTGACGGCATTCGCGCGGGCGCCACCAGCTCGATCATCCTGGCGTGACGCCGCGCGCCCCGGGGGGCGGGATGCTGGTGGTCCTGGAGGGCGGGGAGGGGGTGGGGAAGACCACCCAATGGCGGCAGCTCGCCCACGCCCTCCGGAACGCGGGGCATGAGGTGGTGGCCGTGCGTGAGCCTGGCGGCACGGCGGCCGGGGACCGCGTGCGGGCGCTG
>JBILED010000096.1:0-9462 GCA_044352305.1 Gemmatimonas sp. | reverse complement strand
CGGGCACTCTTCAGCGCCACGCTTACCCACCCAGTGGCAGCGGTTGACCACCTCTCACCCGCCGACCAACTCCGGGTGCATGGCCCAGGCAGTGGCACATACTTCCAGGCCGGCGTCCTCCTTTTGGACCTGCACCGCTGGCGCTCCATGGGCATCGAGGCGCGCTTCCGTGAAATCCTAAAGCGCGACCGTGACCGGATCCGCTGGTGGGACCAGGACGTGCTCAACATCGCGCTGGAGAACGACTGGCAGCGGCTCCCGGTGTGGTACAACGTGACGGGGGCGGTGCTCCACCATGTGCCGCCGGATCAGGTGGCAGCAAACGCCCGCCTCATCCACTTTGCCGGCAGCGCCAAGCCGTGGACATCCAACCACCCCCACCCCTATCGGGACGCCTGGGACGAAGCCTATCGCCTAGCTTTTGGGGCGGTCTACGACCGAACGGTCCGCCGGGCCTCAATTCTGCAGCGTGTTGGGAGACGCCTGCACCGCCTCGGTGGCGCGCTCGGCACCCCGCGTGGCGGGGTGCGGTGAGCACCGCCCGCCTACCCACGGGACTGGCGCGGCCATGAACCAGCCATCATCGACCGACCCGCGGGTCACCATCATCACCCCATCGTTCAATCAGGGGCACTACCTCGAGGAGACGATCTGCTCGGTGCTCGACCAGGGGTACCCCAACCTGGAGTACGTTGTGGTGGATGGCGGCAGCACAGACCATTCGGTCGAGGTCATCCGGAAGTACGAGCGTCACCTCACCTGGTGGGTCAGCGAGCCCGACCAAGGCCAGGCCCATGCCATCGACAAGGGATACCGGCGCAGCACCGGGGAGGTCATCAACTGGCTCAACAGCGACGACTATCTGGCACCCGGCGCGTTGAGAACGATCAGCGAGGCCTTCCGTGATCCTGCCACCCTCGTGTACTGCGGCACCAGCCGCCTCTTCGGGGTCGGTCCGGATCGCATGTCCGGGGGAACGGATCTCTACCCCTCCGACCTGGACAAGACGATCGGCTTGGCGCGGATCGACCAGCCGGAGACCTGGTTCCGCAAGGCCTCGTGGGACGCCATCGGCGGGATCGATCGCCGGTTCCACTACCTCATGGATCGGGAATTGTGGATCCGGCACCTGCTTCGATTCGGACTGGAGGGGATCGTCAAGGATGGGAGCCTTGTGGCCAACTTCCGGCTGCACCCCGACAGCAAGACCGTGAGCCAGGCCGACCGGTTCACGCGCGAGGGGGAGCGGCTCTTCTCTTCCCTCGCCATGGCGTTGCGGCAGGTGGAGTTGGGCACGCGGCTCGCGCAGGGGTACCAGTGCACGCCCATGCCCCTGCACGTCCACCACGAGCACGGTGACGGGGCCCGCATCCTCGCCTACTACCTGTGGGGCCAGGCCCGGGAGCAATATGCCGCAGACCGGTACCAGGCCATGGACTGGCACCTCGGGCTGCTGGACCGCCGCCTGCTGGGACCGGAGGACAGAAAGGCCCTGACAAACCTGGCGCTGCGGCGGCGTGTTGCCTCCCCCGGCCTCAAGGCATGGTACCGCCGCCTGCGCCGCCGATGAACCTCACCCAACAGCCGTCCGCCCCCTCAGCACCGCCCGTGGCCGCCTGGCGACGGGCGGTGCCTTTGCTGGCCATTCTCGCCTTCGGTGCAGCGCTGCGTCTCTGGCGGCTGGGGTTGGAGGGGCTGTGGACCGATGAGATGATCGCGGCGTACGCCTCCAATCCGGCCGAATCGCTGCGGCGCACCTATGACGTCCTCCACTTCTGGGACCAGACGCCGCCGCTGTACCCGGTCCTGCTGTGGGGATGGTTCAAGATCCTCGGCTACACCGAACTCAACGCCCGGCTGTTTTCCGTCCTTGGAGGCGTGCTCAGCCTGGCGGCCATCCACACCTTGGTGCGAGACCACCATCGGCGCGGGACGGCGCTGCTCGTCACCTGGCTGGCTGCCGTCACCCCCTACCACGTCTATTTTTCCCGCGAGGTCCGGTCGTACATCTGGGCGCTGCTGCTGGGCACGGTCGTGCTCATCACCTTCCTGCGCCAGCGTCGGGCGTACCGCACAGGGGCCACGCAGTGGCTGTTCATAGGCGGCACCGGCCTGTTCCTGCTGGCCAGCTACTTCAGCTTCTTCGTCATCGCCGCTCTCCTGGCCCTGCTCCTGCTGGATCGGATCCGGGGCGCAGAGGGGGTGCACCTGGGGCGCTGGGCCCGCGATTTCGCCCTGGCGGCGTTGCTGTATGCGCCATGGGTGGTGCCCTTTGCCCGGATCCTCGGGTTCCACAACGCGGCGGGGGAGAGCACGCCCGCGCCCACGTACCTGTTGCAGGTGGCGGAGGTGTTCACCGGCGCCAACGCGGGGGGGTGGGCGGCAGCGGTGCTGTGGGGTGCGGTCACGGCGTGGTGGTTGCACCGAGGACGCCAGCGCGCCGGCGCGACGGACGGAGGGCGGGTGACCATCGATGCGGCCATCTTGTTCGCCGTGGCCTTTGTCCTGATGTACCTCAAGTCGATCGGCGGGCGCAACATCCTGAACGGTTTCATGTATAGCTATGTGATCGTGCTGTATCCGGCCTTCCTGCTGATCCTCGCCGGCCTGCTGGACAATCTGCCGACGACCGTGCGCCATGCCACGACCGTGTCGCTCATGGCACTGATGGCGATGCACCCGGCCGAATGGCGGCGCCTCTCGTACCACAAGAAGCTGTCCGAGCCCTATCGGGAAATGGCGGCCCACGTGGCCGCCTCACACGCCCGGCAGGCGCCCATTCTCTGCGCCGCGCCGCACATCCAGGAGTTCTACTTCCAGGCGGCGGGGCTGCGGGGGCAACTGGTGGCCCAGCGGGATCTGCCACGCCAGGTCAGCGTGGAACGCACGCCGCAGCTGTGGGTGCTGGATTCCTACGACCGCCAGGCTGAGGAGATGCTGCGCCGGCTGGCGGACCGCTTTGTCGTGACGGTGCTGGAGCGGCACAGCTTTCTGGGGCCCACGGGGGCGGTGCCGTTCCAGGCCGTCCTGGTTGAGCTCCGCAAGAGCGCGACGGGGACCCCGCGTGCCTGACGGGCCTGGCGAGCGGTCGTCCTCCCACCCGGCGGGAGCCACCAGCGGGGAGCGGGAGAAGACGTCGCTCATCATTGCGACATACAATCGCGTCCGATGCCTGCAAGCGCTGCTCGACGCCGTCGCGGGGCTGGACGAGCAGCCGGACGAGACGCTGGTGATGGTGGATGGATCGCAGGACGGGACCATGGAGCTGCTGGCCACGGAGCGGAGGATTCCGAATCTCCGCTACCACTGGCATCCGAACAGTGGTCGCGCCGCGGTGCGCAATCGTGGGGCCGCGCACGCCTCGCATCCGTTGCTGATGTTTCTGGATGACGACATGGTGCCGGTGCCGGGCTTCGTCGGCGAGCACCGCGCGCACCATGCGGTCCACCCGGGCACCATCGTCACGGGTGCGCAGATGAATCGCCCTGGCACCAGCTGCCTCAGCCGATACCTCGCCCAGAAGAGCCGCCAGTGGAGTGCGGCCATCGCTGGCGACGGCTCGGTTGCGCTGACCGCCGGCACCCCCTTTCTGAATGGCGCCAACTTCTCCGTCCGGCGTGACCTCCTGACCGGCCTGGGGGGATTCGACGAACGTCTCACCGACGCCGAGGACTACGATTTGGGCGTCCGCGCGCTGGCTCGCGGCGTTGGGCTGTTCTACCGCCATCAGGCCTTTGCATGGCATGAGGACCACGCCACGCTGCGCGGCTACATTGCCCGACAGCGCCAGTATCGCCTCGCGCATGCGCAGCGGCGGGCCCTGACCCTCGCTCCGTCCCCAATGTCCCGGGACGGACGGAACATGACGCGACCGCTGTGGAAGCGGATGGTGTTCCGGCTCCTTGGCTGGCCGCTGTGGCCCCGGCTCCTCGAGTCGGAAGCGCCGCTGCGCCTGCTCCCAGAGCGCGCGCGTTTGCGGCTCTATGACGGGATCATCACCGCACAGGCCATGCGCCCGTGAATCGCGCCCAGCCATTGCCCAGCGCCTCGGAGCGACGATCGCCCCGGGGGCGTCCGGATGCTCGTGACGAAGCATGCGCACCGGCATGGTGCGCCACGGGCCTTGGTGCCCACCCCCTGCGTGTCCTCTGGGTCGTCTCCGACATCGGCCGCGCCCGCGCGTTCGAGTGGGTCGCGGAGCGCAGCCGGCAGTGGCGCGGCCTGGAACTGGACTTCGTGTTCCTCGGCGACCCGGGGAACCCCACGGCGCGCCGCATCGCCGACGCCGGCGGGCGCGTCACCGAGCTGCCGCTGCGCGGCAAGGCCGACTGGCCCCGCACCCTCATGGCCCTCACGCGGGCCATGCGCCGTCGTCGCCCCGCCGTGGTGCACACCCACCTGTTCCAGGCCAACGTGCTCGGCCTCACCGCCGCGCGCCTGGCCGGCGTCCCCCACCGCATGTACACGCGGCACCACGCCACCCTCCACCACCGCTACCATCCCAAGGGCGTCTACTGGGACCGCTACTGCAACGCCAGCGCCCACCGCATCGTCTCCATCTCCGGGGTGGTCGCGCAGGTGCTGGTGGAGCGTGAGGACGTGCCGCCGCACAAGCTCGCCCACATCCCGCACGGCTTCGACCTGGCCGAATTCGCCACGCCGGATCCGGGGCGCGCGGCGCGCTTCCGCGCCCGCCACGGCGTGCCCGCGGACGCGCGGGTCATCGGCCTGAGCTCGCGGTACCTCGAGCTCAAGGGCGTGGAGTACGCGGTCCGGGCCTTCCGGGGCGTCCACGCCGCCCACCCGGACACGCACCTGCTCCTCCTCAACGCCGCCGGCCCGCACGCCCCCGTCGTTCGTGGCGCGCTGGCCACCCTGCCCCCGGGGAGCTTCACCGAGGTCGGGTTTGACGAGGACCTGCCCGCAGCCTACGGCACCATGGCGTGCTTCGTCCATGTCCCGGTGGATCCCGACGTCGAGGCCTTCGGCCAGGTGTACGTGGAGGCACTCGCCGCCGGCGTCCCGTCGGTCTTCACCCTCTCGGGGATCGCCCCCGAGTGCGTCCGTCACGACGAGAACGCCCTCGTGGTCCCGCACCGCGACGCCGCCGCCGTCGAGGCGGCCCTGCTCCGCCTGCTCACCGACGCCCCGCTCCGCGACCGACTCCGACAGCAGGCCCCTGGCACCGTCCGGGCCGCATTCGGAGTGGATCGGATGACCGACGCCCTGCGCGACCTGTACCTGGACACCTGCGGACGGGCCACCGCATGACCGACTCGCCGGCCGACCGCGGGGAAGGCGCCCCGCCGCTGCTGTCCATCGTGGTGCCCACCTACAACCGTGCGCACCTCATTCCGCGCACCCTGGCCAGCCTGCAGGCCCAGGCGCTCCGCAACCACGAGATCCTCATCGTGGACGACGGCAGCACCGACGACACCGCCGCCGCCGTCCGCCCCTTTCTCAACGCCTCCACGCGCTACATCGCGCGCCCCAACCTCGAGCGCGCCGCCGCCCGCAATCACGGCGCCTCCCTCGCCCGGGGGCGCTACGTGAACTTCTTCGACAGCGACGATCTCGCCCTCCCCAATCACACCGCCGAGGCCGCCCGCGTCGCCGCCCTGTACCCTGACGCCGAGTGGTTCCACCTCGGCTACGAGTGGGCGCGCCCCGACGGCACCGTCTTTCGGGCCGGTCCCCGCTTTGACGGGCCCCAGTTGAACCACCGCTTGGCCCAGGGCAACCTCCTCAGCTGCAACGGCGTCTTCGTGCGCCGCGACCTCCTGGCCGCGCACCCCTTCAACGAAGACCGCCTGCTCTCGGCCTCGGAGGACTACGAGCTGTGGCTGCGTCTCGCCGCCCGCTTCCCCCTCCGCTACTCCAACACCGTCACCTCCCGCGTGGTCGACCACGACCAGCGCAGCGTGCGCACCATCAATGGCGCCCGGCTCACGGATCGCCTGGAGCGCATGGTCCGGCACCTGGAGGCTGACCCCCAGGTGCGCGCCGCCTACGGCGCCGCCTACCGCCGCATCCGCATGGGCGCGTGGAGCTACGTGGCCCTGCACCTCTCCGAACACCGCGCCTGGAAGGCGGCCAGCATCCGGTACCTCCTCCGCGCCTTCGGGGAGTCCCCGCGCTACCTGACCACCCGCCAGTGCCTCGCCACCGTCCGCAACCTGCTCCTGACATGGTAGATGTCCTCATCACCGGCGGTGCCGGCTTCATCGCCAGCTCGCTGGCCGACCGCCTCCTGCGCATGGGGGGGTTCCGGGTCGTCATCGTCGACAACCTCCGCACCGGACGCCTGGAGAACCTCCCCGACCACCCCGATTGCACCTTCATCCGGTGCGATGTCAACGAGTACCGCGACATCGCACCCGTCATGAGCGCCTGCCGCTTCCGCTACGTCTTCCACTATGCCGCCCTCGTGGGCGTGGAGCGCACGCTGGCCAACCCGGTCGAGGTGCTCCGCGACATCACCGGGATCGAGAACATCCTGCGGCTCAGCAAGAACACGGGCGTGCGGCGCGTGTTCTACGCCTCGTCGTCGGAGGTGTACGGCGAGCCGGTCACGCTGCCCCAGCACGAGCACACTACCCCGCTCAACTCCCGCCTGCCGTACGCCATCGTCAAGAACGTGGGCGAGGCCTACTGCCGCTCGTTCCAGCAGGAATACGGGCTGGACTACACCGTCTTCCGCTTCTTCAACACCTACGGGCCCAGGCAGAGCCCCGACTTCGTCATGTCGCGCTTCCTGCGCGCCGCCCTCCGCGGGGACGACATCACGGTGTACGGCGATGGGTCCCAGTCGCGCACCTTCTGCCACATCGACGACAACCTGGACGCCTGCCTGGCCACGCTCCGCGACGAGCGGTACCGGAACGACGTGTACAACATCGGCAGCGCCGAGGTCGTGTCCGTGCGCCAGCTGGCCGACACGATCATCCGCCTCACCGGCTCCTCGTCGCGGGTGGTGCACCTCCCCCCGCTCAAGGAGGGGGACATGACCAAGCGCCAGCCTGACATCGGCCGGATGCGCGAGCTGCTGGGGCGGGAGCTCATCCCGTGTGAGGAGGGGATCCGGCGCGTGCTGCAGGCCTGGAGCATCTAGCCGGTGCCCACCCGCAGGCGCCGCCGCTGATGTGCGGCATTGCTGGATTCCTCCGTCCCGGGTTGTGCGCCGAGGGCGCCGCGCGCGAGGCGGCGGCCATGGGGCGCGCCCTGCGCCACCGCGGACCCGACGACGCGGGGGTGTGGGTGGACGCGCAGGGGGGCGTCGTCCTCGCCCACCAGCGCCTCGCCATCGTGGACCTCTCCCCCGCCGGCCACCAGCCGATGGCCTCGGCCGACGGGCGCTTCGTCGTGGCGTTCAATGGCGAGATCTACAACCACCGCGCCCTGCGGCAGGCGCTGGGCGGCGGGGCGCCGGCCTGGCGCGGTGCCTCCGACACCGAGACCCTGCTGGCCGCCGTCGAGCGGTGGGGGGTGGAGGAGGCGCTCACCCGCAGCGTGGGGATGTTCGCCCTGGCGCTCTGGGACCGGGAGGCCCGCACGCTGACGCTGGCGCGCGACCGGTTCGGCGAGAAGCCGCTGTACTACGGGTGGACGGGGCGCGACACCTTCGCCTTCGCCTCCGAGCTCAAGGCCTTCCGTGCGCTCCCCGGCTTTGCCAATCCGGTGGCCCGCTCGGCGCTGATGCAGTACCTGCGCTTCCAGTATGTGCCAGCCCCGCGCAGCATCTTCGAGGGGGTGTACAAGCTGGAGCCCGGGTGCCTGCTGACCGTGCGCGAGGCGCCCCCCCGGGAGGCACCGGCGCACCCGCTGCGCCCGGGCGACGCGCACGGCCCGCTGGCCGTGCGCCGCTGGTGGGATCCGGGGGAGGCGCTGCAGTACGCGCGGCAGCACCCTCTGCTGGATGCCGCGCAGGCGGTGGACACGCTGGCGCTTGCGATGGAAGAGGCGGTGCGGCTGCAGGCGCTGGCCGACGTGCCGCTGGGCGCCTTCCTGTCGGGCGGGGTGGATTCCTCCACCGTGGTGGCCCTCATGCAGGCGCACGCCGCGCAGGCGGGGGGCGACCCCGTGCAGACCTTCACCATCGGTTTCGACGAGCCCGGCTTTGACGAGGCCCCGCACGCCCGCGCGGTGGCCCGGCATCTGGGCACGCGGCACCACGAACTGCGGGTGACCGCCGCCGAGGCGCAGGCGGTCATACCGTCGCTCTCGGCCATGTACGACGAGCCGTTCGCCGACTCGTCGCAGATCCCCACGCACCTGGTGTGCCGGGCCGCCCGGGCCCACGTGACCGTGGCGCTGAGCGGCGACGGGGGCGACGAGCTGTTCGGCGGGTACAATCGGTACTTCTGGGGGCCGCGCGTGTGGGACAAGCTCGCCTGGCTCCCCTTCCCGCTCCGGCGCACGCTGGGGGCGGCCGTGGCCACGGTGCCGGTGGCGGCGTGGGACGCCCTCGGGGGGATGACGGGGGTGCACCGCGCCGGTGACAAGGCGCACCGGCTGGCCGCCCGCCTGGCTGCCGTGCGCTCCCTGGACGACCTCTATCGCAGTCTGGTCAGCGAGTGGCCAGACCCGGCCGCACTGGTGGTGGGTGGCGGTGCCCCCGGCCCCTCCCTGCTGGACGATCCCCTCCCCCCGGCGCTGGCCGCCCCCGGCGCCGACCCGAGGGAACGGATGATGTGGTGGGACAGCCGCACCTACCTCCCCGACGACATCCTCTGCAAGGTGGACCGCGCCGCCATGGCCGTCAGCCTGGAGACGCGCACCCCGTTCCTGGACCATCGCGTGGCGGAGGTGGCCGCCCGGATGGCGATGACCCACCGCATACGGGGGGGCACGGGCAAGTGGGCGTTGCGCCAGGTGCTGTACCGGCACGTCCCGCCGACGCTCATCGAGCGCCCCAAGGCGGGGTTTGGCATACCGGTGGGGCAGTGGCTGCGCGGTCCGCTACGCGCCTGGGCGGGCGACCTGCTGTCGGAGGAGGCGCTGCGCCGACAGGGCGACCTGCATCCGGCCCCCGTGGTGCGCGCCTGGCAGGAGCACCTGAGCGGTCGGCGCGACTGGACCGCACGGCTGTGGTCGGTGCTGATGTTCCAGGCGTGGCGGCAGGACGCCGTCGCGACGCCGTCTCCCACTTTGGAGCGATAGCCCGTCATGTGGCCCTATTGGCTGCTGTTCCTTGTGCCCGCCTCCGCCTCGCTCTCCGAGCGCGCGCGCCGGCCGGCCCCCGCCGGGCGGCCGGGGCGGGCGCCCCGCACGGGGGTGTCCCGGGGGCTGCTGCTGTACGGGCTGATGGTGGCGCTCATGATCGGGTGGCGCCACGAGGTGGGGGGCGACTGGCTCAACTACCTGGAGAACTTCCAGCGCAACGCGGGGCTGGACCTTCCCGGCATCGTCCGCAAGGGTGACCCCGGGTACCAGTTCCTGGAGTGGATCGCCCACCGCTTCGAG
>JBILED010000340.1:0-2542 GCA_044352305.1 Gemmatimonas sp. | reverse complement strand
CGCGCGCCCGCCTCGCGCACCGCCTGCGCCAGCTGCGGCTCGGTCAGGGTGCGGTCCTGCAGGAGCGCCGCCAGCGCCAGCACCGCCTCGCGCTCCTCGGGGGAGGTCAACGGGGCCCGGGCCATCCGCGTGGCCAGCTGGGCGACGCTGGCGGCCCCATAGCTCTCCGCCACGTCGGCCAACTCGTGCAGCGCCCGGCGTGTCTCCTCGGCGTCCTGCAGCACCCGCGCCGCCTCCGCGCCCGCCCGGGCCCCGACCGCCGCCATCGCGTCACGGAAGCGACGCGCCACCGTGGTGGCGGGCGCGGGCGCCCGGTGCAGGATCCCAGGGGCGCCATCCTCTGGGTAGAAGCGGGCGATGGGCACCACCCGCCCGGCCTCCGCGGTGGTGGGCTGCGGTCCCGCCAGCGCCTGCACCGTGGCGTGCGACAGCCGCACGACCACGGCATGCGCCTCACGCTGGGCCTCAGGGCCCCACTGCTCCGCCTGCGCCACCAACGCCCGCACGCCGCGCACCGCCTCCAGGAACCGGAGGCGCAGCGAGGCGTCCCAGTGCACCGCCCCCTCGTGCAGCCCCCCGGCCAGCCGCTCCAGCGCGGCCGTGGCCTCGACCATCCCCTCAAGCGGCGTGATCCGCGCGCTGCCATGCAACGCCCGCGCCTGCGCCAGCACCGTGGTGCGGTCCGGGGGAGCATCGGTCGCGACTGTGGCCAGGTGCTCCAGCCGGGCCAGGTATTCCACGGCCTCCTTGCGGAAGAAGGCGAGGAGCAGGGTGGGGGAGCTCATGGCTGCCGGCGGGAGGGGGAGGTCACGAGCGGACGGGGTGGGACGACCGGGCGCGGTCCATGGCGGCGCGCACCTCGCGCACGGCCGCCTCCAGCCCGAGGAAAATGGCACGGCCCACGATGGCGTGCCCGATGTTCAGCTCCTGGATGGCCGGAATGGCCGCCACGGGGGCCACATTGTCCAC
Source organism: Gemmatimonas sp. (assembly GCA_044352305.1). Lineage (GTDB taxonomy): Bacteria > Gemmatimonadota > Gemmatimonadetes > Gemmatimonadales > Gemmatimonadaceae > Gemmatimonas. The sequence continues at coordinate 1,573 of JBILED010000340.1, read as the reverse complement.
CGACAGGCCGTGCCCGGCATGGACCGCCACCCCCAGGGCGTCGCCCGTCCGCGCCGCCTCGGCCAGTGCCGCCAGCGTGGCGGGATCCGCCGGATGGTGCGCGTACGGCCCCGTATGCAGCTCCACGGCGGGCGCTCCCAGCGCGGCGGCCCGCTCCACGGCGCGCGGGTCGGCGTCGATGAACAAGCTTCCCGTGATGCCGGCGGCCGCCAGCCGCGCCAGGGCGTCGCGCAGGGGAGCGGCTGCGCGCACCAGGTCCAGCCCTCCCTCGGTGGTGACCTCCTCGCGCCGCTCGGGGACCAGCGTCACCGCCGCCGGACGGATGCGCTCGGCGATCGCCAGCATCTCCGGGGTGGCGGCACACTCGAAGTTCAGCACGGTGCCGATGCGGGCGGCCAGCCGGTCGATGTCGGCATCCTGGATGTGGCGCCGGTCCTCCCGGAGGTGGGCCGTGATCCCGTCGGCCCCCGCGGCCTCGCACGCCAGCGCGGCCTCCACGGGATCGGGGGTGACGCCACGGCGGGCCTGCCGGAGGGTGGCCACGTGGTCGATGTTCACGTACAGACGCTGGTACCGGAGCGTGGACACGCGGGTCTGGAGGCGAGGGGGACGGGCGTTAGGTTGCACGGGAGCGGGGTCCCGACCGGGGACCGCCGACCGCTGGGCGCATCGACAACGAGGGCACCGTGGGACACCGGCTAATGTGGGGCCACAAGGGGTGGTTCGTCATGGGGGGGGGCGCCCTCCTCTTGCTGGGCGCCTGTGCGCGGACCGCCGTGGTGACCCCGGCGGTCCCCGGCGTGCTGGCCGGCGCCACGGCTCAGGAGGTCGGGGCGCCCACAGGGCGGGCCGCCGTGGAGGCGTTCATGGCGGGGGTGGCGGCGCAGGACCTTCGGCGGATGGCGTCGGTGTGGGGGACGGCGCGCGGCCCCGCGCGTCTCACCCTCCCCGCCGAGGAGCTGGAAAAGCGGCTCATCGTCATCCAGTGCCTCCTCTCCCATGACCGGTGGAGCTTTGCCGAGGAGCGGGCCCGACTCTCCTCCGGAGGACGGCAGGACTGGCTGGTGGAGGTCCGGCGTGAGCCCCGCTCGGCGCGCACCCTGTTCACCACCGTCCAGGCGTCAGACGGCGCCTGGTTCGTGGAGGACCTCCAGGTGGCCCCGCTGCAGGAGTTCTGCCGCTGACCCGCGGCTCCCTCGCTGGTGCCCCGGCTCCGGCGGCTTAGTATTCCGACAGTTCGACCAGCACGCCCCCCGTGGCGCTCGGGTGCAGGAAGGCGATGCGCTTCCCCTCCGCGCCCACGCGAGGCACCTGGTCGATGAGGCGCACCCCGGCCTCCCGGCATCGCGCCAGCGTGCCGTCGAGGTCGTCCACGGCGAAGCAGACATGGTGGATGCCGGGGCCGCGCTTGGCCACGAACTTCCCGATGGGCGAGTCCGGGGTCTGGGCTTCCAGCAGTTCCACCAGCGACTCCCCGGCCGCGAGGCCGGCGATGGCGGCCCCGTCGGCGTCATCCAGCGGCACCTCGGGCATCCCCAGGATGTCCCGGTAGAAGGGGCGCAGGGCCTCGAGG
>JBILED010000056.1:0-14537 GCA_044352305.1 Gemmatimonas sp. | reverse complement strand
TCCGCAACGTGGGCTCGCTGCGCAACCGCGTGCAGCTGCGCCTGGACGTGCTCAACTTCACCAACCTGGTGAACCGCCGCTGGGGCGTGTCGTACCGCTTCCGCAACACGCAGCCGCTCATCGCGCGAGGCGCCGACGCCAACGGCAAGGCGCTCTACCGCATGGCCAACTTCGGCAACGTGCTGCTGGGCGAGGGCGCGCAGCGCGGCGAGTTCATCGCCAACGCGGGCGCCGGCGACGTGTGGCGCATGCAGCTGGGGCTCCGCTACAACTTCAACTGAGCCCCGTCCCCCCGCCGCCCCGGCCGGTCCGGGGCGGCGGGGGGCGCGGAACGCGAACGGCGGGCCGTCCCCTCGGGGGCGGCCCGCCGTTCGCGCTGGGGGGCCTCGCGCCCCCCGCCCCGGTGCGCCGGGGCCCCGCCCGGCGCTCAGCGCGCGCGCCGCCCCACGGTGAGGTAGTACACCGGCACCCCCAGCAGGATCACCCCGAACACCCCCAGCGTCCCCCACCGGGTCGTGGGGTCCACCAGCGCGTTGGCCATCAGGAACGCCGTGGCCCCGCAGAACAGCGCCGGCACCAGCGGGTACAGCGGCGTGCGCACCGGCGGGTTCCAGTCGGGGCGCCGGCGCAGCCGGAAGATCGCCCCGATGCTGAGGATGTAGAACACCAGCGACGCCGTCACGAAGATGTCCGCCAGCTGCTCGAAGGTGCGCAGCAGCACGAAGGCGATCCCCAGCGTGGCGGTCATCAGCACGGCCACGTGGGGCGTGCGGAAGCGGGGGTGCACCGCCGCCACCTGCCGGAAGAACAGCCCGTCGTCGGCCATGGCGAAGAAGATCCGCGGCCCGGTGAGCAGCGAGCCGTTCACCGACCCGAAGGTGGAGAGGATCACCGTGAGCGACACCAGCGTGACCCCCACGGGGCCGATGAGCCGCTGCGCCACGTCGGCGGCCACCAGCCGCGCCCCGCGGATCTCCTCGATGGAGAGCACGCTGAGGTACGCCACGTTGGCCAGCAGGTAGATGGCGATGATGGCCAGCGTCCCCAGCACGATGGCGCGCGGCAGCGTGCGGCGCGGGTCGCCCACCTCGCCAGCCACCTTGGAGAGGTCCCCCCACCCGTCAAACGCCCACAGCACCGACACCAGCGCCAGCCCGAAGGCGGACACCGAGAAGCTCCCCGGCGGCGCGGCAGGGGTGAAGTGCCCGCCGGTGGCGGGGAGCCCCAGCGCCAGCGCCAGCACTACGATGGCCATGAGGCCGCCGTACTTGGCCAGCGTGGTCACGTTCTGCACCAGCGCGCCCCAGCGCAGCCCCACCACGTTGATGGTGGCCATCAGCGCCAGCGCGCCGGCGGCGACGTAGTGCGCCACCTGGTCGTACGGCGCCACCGCGGGGTCGTAGCCCAGCCCGCGCAGCAGGTACTCGCCGAAGGTGAGGGAAATCCCCCCCAGCGCCGCGGCGCGGATGAGGGTGAGCTCGGTCCAGCCGTACAGGAACGCCGGCAGCCGCCCCCACGCCTCGCGGATGTACACGAAGTAGCCGCCGGTGCGCGGCATCGCCCCGGAAAGCTCGGCCAGGGTGAGCGCGCCGCACAGCGCGAACACCCCGCCGGTGGCCCAGACGGCCAGCATGGGGAGGGGGCCCGGCAGCTTGTCGGCGATGCCGGCCGGGGAGCGGAAGATCCCCGAACCGATGGTGGTGCCGACCAGCACCGCGATGGCGCTCCAGAGGCCAAGCTGGCGCGGCAGGGCCTCGGGGGGCGCGGCGGCGGGGGCGGGGGCGGAGGGGGAGGAGGACATGGCCATAGCCTAGCGCGCGGGACGCCCGCCCGCACGGGGCACGCCGAGGGTTCCCGAAGGGTCGGCACAGGGTCGGCACAGGGTCGGCGCAGGGTCGGCGCAGGGTCGGCGCAGGGTCGGCGCAGGGTCGGGCATGGGACGGGTACGGGATGGGCAGGGCACGGGCAAGGGACCCGCCCGACGCCTCCGCCGGGGGGGCGATTCCCCGCGCGCACTCGCCTAGTATTCGCGCATGCCTGTCCCCCCGAATTCCGTCCTCCCGCCAGGGGTCGCAGCCGCGCTGTTCTGGGCGTCGGTGGTGGCCTGCGTGGTGGCCCAGGGGTTCATCATCCGCGCGGCGTTGCGCGCGGAGGTGCCCCCCGCCCCCGGCACCGAGGTGCCGGCCCCGCACCGCGGCGCCGAAGTGGCGTGGGCAGTGCTCCCCGTGGTGGCGCTGGCCGCCGTGTGGCTCGGCGCCTGGCGCGCCCTCCCCAACTGACTCGTCCGATGGCCCCTGCCCCGTTTCCCGTCCCGGCCTCCGTCCGCCGCTTCGCGCTGGCCGCCCTCGGCGTGGCGCTGCTGCACATCATTTTCGGCGCCATCGTGCGCATCTCCGGCTCCGGCATGGGGTGCGGCGACCACTGGCCCACCTGCTACGGCTACTGGTTCCCCCCGTTCGAGCGGATGGACCTCGTCATCGAGGTGATGCACCGCTACCTGGCGCTGGCGCTGTTCGCCGCGGTCGCGGCGCTGGCGGTGGCGGCGTGGCGCGCGCGCGCGGTGCCCGCGGTGGGGGCGGCCGGCGGCGTGTGGCCCGCCGCGCGGCTGGCGGTGGCGCTCTGGTTTGCCCCCGCGCTGTTCGGCGCGGTGACGGTGTTCACCGGCAACCCGGCGTGGGCCACCGTGGTGCACAAGCTGCTGGCCGCGTCGCTGCTGGCGGTGCTGGTGGCGGCGGCGCTGCGGGCCGGGGCGCTCGGGCGCGCCGCCCTCCCCGTCACCGGGGCGCGCGCCGCCATCGGCGGCAGCACCGCCGCCGCCGCGCTGGCGCTGGTGGTGGTGCTGCTGGGCGGACTGACGGCCAAGGTGGAAGGGGCCGCCGTGGCGTGCGTGGGCTTCCCGCTGTGCGGCCCCGGGTCGCTGGGGGGCGGCGCGCAGCACATCCAGCTCACGCACCGCGTGCTGGCGTACCTGCTGGTGCTGCACCTGGCCGCGCTGCCGTTCCTCTTCCGCAAGCGCGCCGAGCCCGCCTCGCTGCAGCGGTGGGCGTGGATCGGGATGGCGCTGGGGGTGCTGCAGGTGGTGTGGGCCGGGTGGATGGTCACCGGCGGCTTCCCCGGCGTGGTGCGCTCGCTGCACCAGGCCACCGGCATCCTCATCTGGGTGACGGCGGTGACCCTGACGCTGCTCGCCCGCACCGCGGCGGGCGGTGACGCGGCGAGCCCCGCCGCAGCGGGGACGCGGTGAGTGGGCAGGCCGTGAGCGGCGAGGCGGCGGAGCCCGCGCCGGCGGGGGCAGCGGTCGGCGCCCCCGCCACCCCGCTGGCCCGCGACCTGGTCGCGCTCACCAAGCCGCGCATCATCTCGCTCCTGCTCGTCACCACCGTGGCGCCGATGTACGCCGCGGGGTCCCCGTCGCTGGCCACGGTGCTGCTGGTCACGCTGGGGGGCTACCTCATGGCCGGCGGCGCCAACGCGGTCAACATGTACCTCGATCGCGACATCGACGACGTGATGGCGCGCACGCGGCTGCGCCCCATCCCCAGCGGCCGGATGACGCCGGTGCAGGTGCTGGCCTTCGGCGTGGCGTGCGCCACGCTGGCCACCTGGCTGCTGGCGCGGCACGTGAACGTGCTCAGCGCGGGGCTCGCGCTGGCCGGCTTCTACTTCTACGTCTTCATCTACACCCGCTGGCTCAAGCGCACCTCGCCGCAGAACATCGTGATCGGGGGCGCGGCCGGCGCCTTCCCGCCGCTGGTGGGGTGGGCGGCGGTCACGGGGGCGCTCGACCTCACCGCGCTCTGCCTCTTCCTCATCGTCTTCTACTGGACCCCGCCGCACTTCTGGGCGCTGGCGCTGCTCAAGCAGGCCGACTACGGCCGCGCGCGCGTGCCCATGGCGCCGCTGGTGTGGGGGGAGCGCGAGACGATGCGCCAGATGGGGTGGTACACCGTCATCCTCGTGGCCCTCACGCTGCTGCCGGTGCTCACGGGCGCCTTTGGCGCGCTCTACCTGGCCTCGGCGCTGCTGCTCAACGCGCTGCTGGGGTGGGGGGTGTGGCGCATCCCCGCGGCCGTGCGGCGCGGGGCGCCGTGGTCGGGGCCCGCGTGGTGGCTGTACAAGTTCTCGCTCCTGTACCTGGCGCTCCTGTATCTCGCGATGGCGCTGGATCGCGCGTGGCGCGCCTGACGGCACGGCTCCCCGGCGGGGGGTTCGCGCTGGCGCGCCTCCGGCCGCTGTTGCGCCCCCACGCCGCGCGGCTGGCTGTCGCCGCCGTCCTGCTGCTGGTGGCCGCCGCCGCGGGGCTGGTGTTCCCCGCCGTCCTGCGCGTGCTCCTGGATGCCGCCTTCGAGGCGCGCGACCGCGCCGCCCTCGACCGCCTCACGCTCCTGCTGCTGGGCGTCTTCGCGGTCCAGGCGCTGGCCAACTTCGGCCAGGTGTTCCTGCTCAGCAGCACCACCGAGCGGATCGTCGCCGCGCTCCGCGTGCGGACGTTCGCGCACGCCATCCGGCTGGACGCGGCGTACTTCGCGGCGCGCCGCACCGGCGAGCTCACCAGCCGCCTGGCCGCCGACCTGGGGGTGCTGCAGTCGTTCCTCGCCACCTGGGTCTCCGAGCTCTCCCGGCAGCTGCTGTTCCTGGTGGGGGGCGTGGTGATGCTGTTCGTCACCAACCCGGGGCTCACCCTCACCACGCTGGCGGTGGTGCCGCTGGTGGTGGGGGCCGCGCTGCTGTTCGGGCGCGCGCTGCGCCGCGCCACCACCACGGTGCAGGACCGCGTGGCTGAGGCGATGGGGATGGCCGACGAGGCGTTCGGGGCCATCCGCACGGTCCAGAGCTTCACCCGCGAGGGGGAGGAGGCGGCGCGCTTTGCCACGCGCCTGGACGCCCTGGTGACCGTGGCCGTGTCGCGGGCGCGCACCCGCGCGCTGTTCTTCAGCGTGGTGGGGTTCGTGGCCTTCGGCGCCGTGGCGGTGGTGCTCTGGCAGGGGGGGGTGCAGGTGCTGGCGGGGCGGCTCACCGCCGGCGCGCTGGTGGCCTACCTGTTCTACGCGCTGTTCGTGGCCGCCGCCGTGGGGTCGCTGGCGTCGCTGTTCGGGCACTTCCAGGAGGCGGCAGGCGCCGCCCAGCGTACCTTCGAGCTGCTGGACACCGTACCCGCCATCCGCGACCCCGACGCCCCGCGCCCGCTGGCGCAGCCCGTGCGGGGCGCCGTGGCCTTCGAGGGGGTCTCCTTTGCGTATGCCCCGGGCGCCCCGCTCGCGGTGCGCGACCTCACCCTCACCCTCGCCCCGGGAGAGGTGGTGGCGCTGGTGGGGCGCTCGGGGGCGGGGAAGACCACCCTCGCCAGCCTGCTGCCGCGTTTCTTCGACGTCAGCGCGGGGCGCATCACGCTGGACGGCGCGGACATCCGGACGCTGTCGCTGGCCGCGCTGCGCGGGGCGATCGGCGTGGTGCCGCAGGAGCCGGTGCTGTTCAGCGGCACCATCCGCGAGAACATCGCCTACGCGCGTCCCGACGCCCCGCCCGAGGCCGTCGAGCGCGCCGCACGCGCCGCCCACGCGTGGGAGTTCATCGAGCGCCTCCCGGACGGCTGGGACACGCTGGTGGGGGAGCGGGGCGTCATGCTCTCCGGCGGGCAGCGCCAGCGCGTGGCGCTGGCGCGCGTCTTCCTCAAGGATCCCGCGGTGGTGGTGCTGGACGAAGCCACCTCCAGCCTGGACACCGAGAGCGAACGGCTGGTGGAGGAGGCGCTGGCCGAGCTGCTGCACGGCCGCACCACGCTGCTCATTGCCCACCGCCTGAGCACGGTGCGGCGGGCGCACCGGGTGGTGGTGCTGGATGCGGGAGCCGTGGTGGAGGAGGGGACGCACGAGGCGCTGCTGGCGCACCCCGGCGGGCTGTTCGCCCGGCTGCACGAGCTGGGGCGCGCCTAGCCGGCGCGCCTCACCGGCACGCCTCACCGGCACGCCCCGTCGTCCTAGTAGTCCACCGTCAGCCGCACGGTCACCCCGGGCTCCACCCGCAGCGGCTGCGTGCGCGTCCCCAGCGCCTCCTGCCACACCACCAGCGTGTACCGCCCCGGCGGCACCGCGTCAAAGCGAAAGCGGCCGTCCGGCTCGGTGACGGCCACCCACGGGTGCGGCGCCACGGCCAGCACCCCCAGCACCCACGGGTGCCGGTCGTCCCGCACGCGCACGATTCCCGGCGTGCGCGTCAGCCCCTCCACCGGCACCACCTGCCCGGCGTCAGTGAACGACACCAGCGCCAGCGGCTGGACGGGGTTTGCATCGGCGGTGAAACGCAGGCGGCTGGACATGGCGTCGTAGGAGGCCACCTGCACCGTGCTCCCCACCCGCACCCGCTGCACCCGCGGGTACAGGCGACAGCCATCCAGCTCCAGCCGCGGACGCAGCGTGGTCGTGTCGGCCGGTCCGGTGCGCACCCCCGCCAGCCACACCACGGCCTCTCCCACCCCGCGGTCGCGGCTGGGGACGCGCGTCTCGGTAAACGGGCGGCACACGTCCAGGTCGTGCGTGGGGACGACGGACCGGTCGCGAGCGACCGCACGCCCAGGCTGCCGATCGGTGATGCGCCCCTCCACCACGCCGCCGTCCGGCACGGCCCCGGTCGCATAGCGTCCCCCCGCCACGGCCCCGGACAGGGCCAACTCCGCAGGCGCACCGGGCTCGGCGCGCGCCGCGACGTCGCGCCCGGCCCGGTCCACGGCGACGACCTCGAGGCCACCCCGTTCGCTCGCCCCCGACGCCTCGGCGCTGGCCGAGTCGGCGCGCGTCCCCTCGCCAAGGCGCGTGCACCCGGCCAGGAGCACCGCCGCGCACAGCACCCCGCGGAGGCATGCCCCCAGCGCGGCGCGCCCGCGGGCGCGTCCCGCGTCGGTCACACGACGAACAGGTCGCGCTGCGGCTCGGCGGGGGTGACCAGCAGGTGGTCCTCCGCCACGAAGGCGTTCACCTCGGAGCGCACCCCCAACTCCCCCTCCAGGTACACACCGGGCTCGATGGAGAACCCCACGCCGGGTATGAGCAGCCGGTCGTCGCGCGACTCCAGGTGGTCGATCTGCGGCCCCGACCCGTGCAGCTCGCGCGCGTCGATGCTGTGCCCGGTGCGGTGCCAGAAGTGCGGGCCGTAACCGCGCCCCTCGATCACCGCGCGCGCCGCGTCGTCGGCCTCGGCGCCGCGCACCGGCGCCCCCGCGGCGATCCGCGCCCCCAGCAGCGCGAGCGCCGCGTCGCGCGCGTCGCGCACCACCTCCCAGATGGCCGCCACCCGCGACGACGGCGCCCCCAGCGTGGCCATCCACGTCTGGTCGGCGTACACGCCGCCGGGCTCGCGCGCCCACAGGTCCACCAGCAGCACGTCGCCGCCGCGCACCAGCCGCGGCGCGGCGGCCGAGGGGGCGTAGTGCGGGTTGGCGGCGTTCTCCGAGGCGGCCACGTCGGGGCCGTGGTCGGTCTCCAACCCCGCGCGTGCAAAGGCCTCCAGGATGCGCGCCTGCAGCTCGTGTTCCGCCGCCGGGGTCCCGGCCGCCACCATCGCCCCCGCATGCGCGATGGCCTCGCGCGCGATGGCCGCGATGTGCGCCGCGGCGCGCTCGTGCGAGGCGCGCTGCGCGGGGGTCCACGTGGCATACACCTGCGACACCAGGTCGCCGGAGCACACCACCGTGCCCCCGGCCCCGCGCACCAGCTCCAGCACGCCGGCCGGGATGCGGTCCAGGTAGGGGATCGCATCCCCCGGCGAGTACTCCATGGCCACGCGCTTCCCCGCCACCAGCGCCGCCACCTCGCCCTCCAGCTGCCGCCACCCGGTATAGCGCCGAAGCGGCCACTCGGCGGGCCAGCGCGCCCAGGGATTGGGCTCGATGGCGTGCGCGATGCCGATGGGGAGCCCCTCGCGCGGGACGAGCGCGAAGATGCGCCGCGTGACCATCCCCTCGAACCCCAGCATCCCCTGCGCGATGGCGTTGGTGCCGCGGAAGTCGTACAGCAGCCAGCCGTCCAGGTCGGCCTCGGCGAGCAGCTGCTGCAGGCGGGGGAGCAGGGCGGGAGTCAGCATGGCACGCACCAGGGACGAAGGGGAAACCCGAACGGCATCAGCCGCGCCGCCAGTCGACACGCCACTCGCAGCGGTCGTCGCCGCGCACGCGGCACTGCACATGATCCACCGCCCCCTCCACGCCGGCCACCTCGCGGAGCGCCTCGCGGAAGGCGGCCTCGTACACCACGCACGGCGACGGGGTGACCCCGCGGTCCACGGCCACGGGGGTGCGCAGCTCCAGCAGCAGGGCCCCGCCCTGCCGCACCAGGCGGCCGCCGAGCGCGCGCGCGGCGATGGCCTTGAGCAGCCCCAGCGCCACGGGGCGGCCGATCCACCCCGGCAGCGCGCGCGCGGCGCGGCGCCGCGTGGGGCTGCTGCTGGCCACCACGCCGCGCGCCCACCGCCGCCCCGCCTCGCGAAAGGCCTGGTCGGCGTCGGGACGGCGCCCGATGAGCCGCGCGAGCTGCGCCACCTCCTCCCCTCCCACCGCCTGCCGCACGCGGGCCGCCTCCGCGTACCGGCGGATCTGCTGCTGCACGGTGGCGCTGAGCCCGAGTCGCTTGGTGCGCAGCTCCTCCACCAGCTCCACGTCCCAATCGTTGTCGGGGGTGTCGATGGCCTTCACCGCCTCCAGCAGCGCCAGCGGATAGCGGGGGTCCTGCGGCGGGGGGGGCGACGACGGGGGCGACGCGGCAGCGCCACCCACTGCGGGAGCGGCGGTAGACGGGGTGCGGTCGCGAGGGGGGATGGGGTGGGACATGCCTCCGCATCCTAACGCCGCACCGTCGAGGCGTACAAGCGGACGCGGTGGCAGGGGCATGCGGGCAGTGCCGCGACACGCCCCTTGCGCCGTGCCTGACCGGCGGGGATGGTAGGGGCGTGACGACCATGCGGTGCGAGACCGGTGTCGGGGGAGCGCCACGGCCGTCGGGCGGGGGGGGCGGGTGACCTGGCTGACCGCGCCCGGAGCGGCCGCGCCCGGGGCCATGGCGCCATGGTCGGGGGGAGGTGCGCCGGCGATGGCCGTGGAGGTGCTCCTGTCGGCCGCAGTGGCGGGGAGCGGGTACCGGGCGGGGGTGCTGTCGGCGCGCGGGGCGGTGGCGGCCACCGCGGTGGGTTCGTGTGCCATGGCCGGCGGCGCGGCGCCTGGGGCGCTGTTGGTGGCGTGGTTCGTGTGGACCACCGGGTGGTCGCGCGCGGGGCGCGCGCGGAAGGCGGCACGCACCGGCGGTGTGGTGGCCAAGGGGGGGCCGCGTGATCCGTGGCAGGTGGTGGCCAACGGCGGTGTCTACGCGCTGGGGGTGCTGATGGCGGTGGCGGCCCCCGCGGCCGGGCTTCCCGCACTAGCGCCGGTGGCGCTGGTGGCGGCCGCCGGGGCCTTGGCGGCGGCAGGGGCCGACACGCTGGCCACCGAGGTGGGGACCTGGTGGGGGGGGGCCCCCTGGTCGCTGCGGACGGGGACGCGCGTCCCCCCGGGGACCTCCGGGGCGGTGACCGTGGTGGGGACGCTGGCGTTGGTGGCCAGTGCGGCGGTGGTGGCGGCGCTGGCAGCGGCGCTGGCGGTGATCCCTTGGGGCGCCTGGGGGGTGGTGACGGTAGCCGGGACCGCCGGCGCGGTGGCCGACACGGTGCTGGGGGCGTGGGGGCAACAGCGGCGGTGGTGCCCCACCTGCCACATGGCCACTGAGCAGGACCCGCATGCGTGCGGTTCGCCCGCGCCGCTGACGGGGGGGTGCCGGTGGCTGGACAACGACGCGGTGAACCTGCTGGCCACCGTGGTGGGGGCGGTGGTTGCCGGGGGGTGGGGACGGTAGCGGGCGGCGGAAAGCGGCGTGTGCGGCGGCGTGTGCGGCGGCGCCCCGACCGGGGGCGCTTGAGGGCCCCGCTAGCTTGTGCGCATGACTGAGGCCTTCGATTCCGCGACGCCTGCCGTGATTGACCCCGGGCTGTTCCGCGCCGTGCTGGGGCGCTTTGCCAGCGGCGTCACCGTGGTGACCACCACGGATGACGACGGCCGGCCGCACGGCATGACGGTGAGCGCCTTCTCGTCGCTCAGCCTGTCGCCGCCGCTGGTGCTGGTGTGCATCGGCACCAACGCCACGCTGGCGCCGCTGCTGGCCACCCGCGCCGTGCTGGGGGTGAACATCCTGGCGGCGTCGCAGCAGGCGCTGTCGCAGCGCTTTGCGAGCAAGGTGGAGGACCGCTTTGCCGGAGTGCCGCACCGCATCGTCGAGCCCGGGGTGCCGGTGCTGGAGGGGGCGGTGGGGTGGCTCGGGTGCCGCATTGTCGCGCGGCACCCGGCGGGGGACCATGTGATCTACGTGGGGGAAGTGGCGGCGGCGGGGACGGAGGAGGGCGCCCCGTTGGGGTACTATCGTGGCGGCTATGCCGACGTGGTACCGGTGGGGGGGTAACCGCTGGTCGATGGCAGCGAACCGGCGCCTCTCGCGCGGCGTCGGCGTTGGTGTCAGCGCGAGTCCGGGCCCGCCCACGCGAAGGTCATGCTGCGGCCAATCGACCGGTACGCGAAGCCCAGCATCGCGAAAGCCAACAGGGTGCTGCCCAGTGAGGCCAGCGCGAGCAGCACGGGGAGCGGGAGACTGAGTTCGGACAGCCCGGGCGCGTGGTCGAGTACCCAACCGAAGGCGGTTGCCACGGAGACGACCGCGATCAACGCCGCGACCACGCCGCGGGGGGCGTCCCCGGGCACGACCCGTAGCTGCATGGCCAGCAGGGCCGACGACCCCCCCGTGGTGAACAGCCAGAGCCCCAGCACCATGCCCGGGAGCTGTGCCACCGGAAAACTCACGGGGGGGCGGACGAAGCTGGCGCCCATGAGCGCGGCCAGCGGCAGGGCGTTGATGGCACAGAGGGCGATCCAGCTGGCGGCGTGCTGCCCCGCAGAGACCGGGAGTGTGCCCAGAAAGCGAAAGGCGCCGTCGTGACGCGCCTTGGCCACCATGGCCGGCGGCAGGAACAGGAAGGAGGCCGCAGCCGCGCTGGCGAATTGCAGCAGCTCATCCAGCCCCCCTCGCTCGATGCTGGTGAACAGCGCCACGAGGATGGTGTTGAGCACGGTCATCCCCCGCCAGTGGGGCATGATGCGGGAGACATGCAGGCGAAGGAGCGCCAGCCACGGTGCCATGGGAGCGTTCATGTCAGGAATCCTCTCGGAGCAGGGCCAAGGCGTGGCCGGCGAGTTGGGAGGTGCCCTGCTCCAGCGGGTACATGGTGGCCACGCCCTTCCGGAGCAGCAGCAGCGAGGAGGCCCGGAGCGCCTCGAGTTCGTCCAGCAGGTGCGTGGCGTACACCACCGCCGGAGCGTCCGCCTGGCTGAGCAGGGTATCGAGTTCGGCCAGCAGCCGTTCCCGCGCCACGGGGTCGAGGCCGGCGGTGGGTTCATCCAGCAGGAGCACCGCGGGGCGCTGTCCCCACGCGCTGCACAGCCCCAGCTTCATGACCGACCCGCGCGAGAGGGTGCCCGTGTCGGTGCCCAGGTCCAGCGCCAGCTGATCGGCGAGGGCCTCCGCGCGGTGCGTGTCCCACCCGGGGATGGTGCTGGCCAGCAGCGCGAAGTGCTCGCGCACCGACAGCCCCGGGACCGCGCCGGTGTCGGCGGCCACCAGCGCCACGTGGGCACGGGCCGCCACGGTGGTGTCGCGATCCAGCGGTTGGCCCTTGAGACGCAGGGTGCCGCTGGTGGGGAGGCGCCGTCCGGCCATCACGCTCAGCAGCGTGCTCTTGCCGGAGGCGTTGCGTCCCAGGAGGGCCATCCGGGTGCCTGGCGTGAGGTCCAGCGACACGGGGCCCAGCGCAAAGGCGGGAAACCGCACGGCGACCTGCTCGAGTGACAGCATGGGGATGGGGGTGAGGGGATCAGGCGGCCAGCAGCGGCAGCAGGATGACAGCGCTGGCCCCGAGGGTGGCGGCAAGCACGGCGGCCAGACGAGAGCGCCCCAAGGGGCGGCGCAGCGTCCAGGCGAGGGCGCCCGCCCACGCCAACGTGGGTGCGTTGACGGCGGACAGCAACCGACCGAATCGTCCCGGATGTCCCGGGAACAGGAGGTCGAGGCCGATGGGCACGTGGGCGGCGGGAAAGGTGGCCACGTCGCGCAGCAGGTAGGAGAGCGCGTCCACCACGGCGGGGACCTCGAGGAGGGGGGCGAGCACCAGCAGCGGCAAGGCCAGCGCGCGCACCGGGGTGCGCTCCCCCATCGCGGCGAGCGTGGCCCACACCAGCCCCACGTGGGTGCCCACGCGGAAGGCCACCCCCACGGGCGAGGCCAGCACGCCGATGCGCGTGAACCACAGAAAGGGCTCGACGGTGCCGCGCACATCCGTGCGCACCGCCGCCTCGACCGCCTGCAGCATGATCCAGGCGGCGGCCGTACCCACGGCGGCCGCGGCGGCGTAGGCGAGAGCAAGATCCCCGGTGCTGGGGAGCGGCGCGATGGCGCGTGGTGACGTGGTCACGGGCGGTTCCTCGGCGTGTGCAGGGTGTCCAGGAGGGCGATGATGTCGGGCACTCCGTAGCGGATGACCGGCGTGGTGTTCGGCATGGCGTCGTGGGCGGTGCTGGCGATGACGGCGGGAGTGACGGGGAGCGCGCGAACCGCGGGGGTGTCGTGGAGGGTGGCCATCCCCTGGTCTGCGAGCGCCTGCAGCTCTGGCCACCGGCGGTCCACCATCACGGTGATGGGGAGGGTCCCGAGGTGGGCGCGGGCGCGGCGGGCCAGGGTGCGCACCAGCGCGTGGCACGCCGGGCAATCGTGGCGCAACAGCACGGTGGGGCGTTGCGTGGGGGCCTCCGGATGGGCCGCGCGCGCCGCAGCGAGGAGGTGGATGGTGTGGGCATCCGTGCGGGGATCCAGTCTGGTTGGGGTGGGGGCGCGGAGGGCGCGCGCTGTGCCCAGGAGGCACAGCGCGCTGACCGCTCCCGCCACGAGGGCGTGTCGCCGTCGTGACACAGGGGCGGGCCCTACCGCTCGTCTTCCAAGGCGCGCATGCAGGCCGAGAGGCAGACCTGCGTGGCGCCCACGGTGAGCGACGGATTGGCCAGCAGCAGGGTGAGGGCGCTGGCGCCGGAGAGGAGGACGAGGGTGCCGGCCCCGACGCAGGCGGCGCAGACCACCTCATCCCAGCCGCCTCCTGTCTCCTGGACGGGGGCGCGGCTGGTCATTGAGACCGGTACCGCGTGGGCTGCGGCGGCTTGGGTCACCAGCAAGGCACCGGCGGCGCACCCCATGAGGGTGCGGCGGAGCAAGGGGAGACGCATGCGTCACTCCTTGGCGAAGGCGGACACGCACACGGCCGTGCACCCGGCCACATAGCTTCCGATGGCGAGGGCTGGTGCGCCACCCGCCACCAGCGTGGCCACGGCAACAGCGGGGCCCAAGAACCACGCCCCCGCGATGGCGCCGCTGACGCAGGTGAGGCACCTGACCGTCGGTCCGCCGCCGGTTTCGGCCAAGGCGGCCGTGGACGTGGTCATGGTACCACGCGGCGCCGCACTGGACGACGACGCGGGGATGGACGCGGAGACTGACGCAGCGAGCATGATGGCGGTGGAGAGGGCGCCCACGGTGGCGCGCGCGGTGCGACGCGTCGGGAAGCGGTTGCTGGTTCGCATGTGAAGCTCCTGTGGAGAAGGGGATGCACGGCGGCGCACGGCGCGCGGCCGGATGAGCTTGCCGGTCCAGTCCTGCCGGAGGGCGTCGCGGGTGCGCTGCACCGTCCCCACCATGGGGTCGTAGTAGCGCACCTGCACCCGGGAGACGTCGAGCAGCAGGACGAAGTGGTGCGAGCGGAGCAGGAGGACATCGAGCGGCTGCAGCGGGAGCTGCCACGCCTGTCGGAGCACGGTGCCCGGGTGTCCCAGCGCGGCGAGTCCGGCCGCGAGGGGATCGAGCGCGATGCCCAGGGGGGTGAGGGGCAGTGCCGCCCGCAGCGCCGCATCGGACACCGGCCGCGCCCGCCGCCGTCCCAGCTCCCGAGCCACCGCCACCCCGCAGTCGTTGAGCCCCTGCTGCAGCAGGGGGGTGGCGGACCGGACCACGCGGGCTCCTGTCAAGCGCAGCCGCGCGGCGTGGAGGCCGCGGGCGAACGCCATGGGGATCCCCGGCGGGCTGGCCATCAGGACGGCACCGGCCAGCAGCGGCAGGCAGGCGATCGTGAGGCCGGCCGCCGCGCGCCGGACCCGCCCCGGATTCCGTCCCGGGGCACCGCAGGCGGTGTCGCGGGTGGGGAAGGCGGGGGGGGCACCGGCGGGCGGCGCGGAGTGGGGGAGGACGGCGAGTGCTGGAGCGGACATGCAGACGGAGTGCAGGTGGGCCGATGCGGAATCCTGATCCGCGCGGCCACTGTGCACCCGGGGCGTCATCGAAGCGTCATTTTTCCCGTCATTCTTCTCGTCCCTTCCCGCCTCACTGGGGGCCGGTGCCCCTGGGGCACCATGGTGCACCGGGGGAACGCCCCCCGCC
>JBILED010000080.1:0-11277 GCA_044352305.1 Gemmatimonas sp. | reverse complement strand
CACGGCAGAGGAAAGCGGCACGGTGGGCCGGGGCGTAGCCCGCCTCCACCGTGCCATCCAGGGTGCCTATCCCAGCACGCTGCCGTTGTCCGTCATTTCAGCGATCTTGCGGCGAAAATACGGTCCGATGGGGATGCTGATCGGCTCCAGATACGCCTCGAATGCCGGGAGCGCGGCCAGCATCTCCGGGGCGAAGAGGGGAGCCGGGGTTGGGGTCAACTGCAAGAGGGCCGCCCCGTGATCCAGGGGCCGCACCCGGTACACCGGCGCCTCCCGGGTCACGCGCTCCCTCCCCCCCAGCTGGTCCAGCAGCGCACGCCCCAGCAGGACCCCCCAATGGGCGCCGATGATCTTCTCGCCCAACTGGTCATAGTGGGGGTAGACGAGTTCGAAACGATCAATAGTGTGCTCGATGGTCTTCGCTACCATCGGATTGCCCCGCTTGACGGCAGCTTCGATCCGAAGGTAGCGGTAGTCGCTTGCCGCATGCACGCAGCCATACTGGGCGGCAGACGTGCTCGAGAAGATCCGCACCATCTGTTCAACGAATGCCACCGCAATTGGGGCTGGACTTGGCACTGCCCGCATCACCGACAACTCCCGGACCTCTGCGCCGCTAGAAGCCCGTCGCGCCATGGAGATTCCGGCGTAATCCCGCAGGTGCAGGTCAGGCACGCTAGACATTTCGCTAGTCAGCGCCATGAAGTCCACCGCAGGATCCGACCAAGCCTTGAGCGCGCTGGACAGCTCACGATACTTGCGCACACGGTTTCGGTATTCACCAAACCGACCAATCACGATCTCGACGGGTACCAGCGGAAAGATTGCCTCCGTGGCGTGCAGCAGGAGCCCTTCCGGATGCGGTTCGCGGTCCGGTGCACCCTCCGCGCTGAAGCAGAAGTAAGCGCCAATTGGCCATCCTGCCCTTGAGTCGTGAGGCATCGGCTGGTTCGCCTGCCACGGGTCGCCGGAGTTGGGCACGATTCAGTACGTCTCAGGTACGGGAGCACGCAGAACCCTGTAGCCCCCGGAGCTGCGCGGGGTGATTGGGAGTTTCGTCAACACGCTGGTGATCTTGTTCACCGTGACGAGCTCCGACAGGGACGCGAGCGCGCACTTGTAGCGATCGAGCTGCCGGTGGCCAAGGTCCATAGCTCTGTCATTATTTGGCTTGAGCTCAATGATGGTGATCGTTCGAGCCTTGTGGTCAACCAACGCCCCGTCGATCTCGTGCAGGTACTTGCCGTCACACGGCACGGCCGACTTGAAGCGGGTGGCGCCTATGTGTCCCTCCATCCACAGTTGACGCGACTTCTCGGCGTGCCGGAGCCGCCCCGTCTTCGCCGCGACGAGCAGCGCATGCAGGTTGTCGGCCTGCCGCTTGGTGGCCTGCGCCCCCTTCGCCAGCACCCTGACGGTGCCCGGCGACGGGACCCCCGGCGTGGCCACGGCCGCAAGGTCCGCAACCACCGCGGCAATGCGTTCCGCACTGGGGCCCGCCACCACCAGCTCGCGGATGTCCAGCGCAAGGAAGGCCAGGTCAATCACCGTCTCCGGCGTGAAGATGACCGCGCTTGGTTGCCCAAACGCCGCCCTCTCGCCGCTGCGGTCCGCCGACGCAACCAGCGGCCCCTCCCACATGGAGAGGTGAGCGTCCAGTTCGGCGGCGAGATCGTCGGTGAGCGCGGCGATTTGCTCGTAACTGACGAGGTCCTCCCCCGGGCCTTGGCCTTCACCCGCGCCTCCGCCCCCCCCACCCCCACTCCCGCCGCCCCCAGGCGTCTGCCCGCTCCCCCCGGAACGCCCCCCCAGGAGGTCATCGCACAGCGAGCGGTGCACGTCGCAGTCAATGGTGCAATTGCGGAACTGGTCGCACTTGGACGTGGGCGATCCCACGACCCGGACCGTGTCACACTTGGCATTCATGGACTGCGACACTCGCACGCAGTCCGTGGAGGACAGGTACCTCAGGTCACCGGGGGCCTGCCTGGGCGCCACCGGTCCGTCGGAGCAGGCCGCCGCCAGCATCACCCCGAACAGTGCCACCACCATCCGCAGTGGCCCGGCCACCACCCGTCGCGTGCCTCGGAGCAGCCCCTGGGTAACCCGCCACCCTCTCCTTTCCGCATTCCCATCGTCAGAACGCGTGAGCCGCTCCCGCATGCCAACCTCCCGGCGCTCGTCCGCCTTGCAGGTGAATGGGCGCCGGCCATGGGCGGCAGCGCACCCTGAGTGCGCTACAGGTACCGTCTGACGCGCAAGCCGTCAAGACGGCGGCGACGGCTCTCTCCGCCCCGCCCCTACCCCTGCCGCAGCCGCGCCGCCGCCTCGATGGCGAAGTAGGTGATCACCAGGTCGGCCCCCGCGCGGGTGATCGCGGTGAGCGACTCCAGCATCGCACGCTCGCCGTCAATCCATCCGCGCTCGGCGGCGGCCTTGATCATGGAGTACTCGCCGCTCACCTGGTACGCCGCCAGCGGCATCCCCGTGGCCGCCTTCACCGCGGCAATCACGTCGAGGTACGCCCCCGCGGGCTTCACCATCAGAATGTCCGCCCCCTCGGCGACATCCAGCCGCGCCTCACGCAGCCCCTCGCGCACGTTGGCCGGGTCCATCTGGTAGCTGCGCCGGTCGCCGAAGGCGGGGGTGGACTCCGCCGCCTCGCGGAACGGCCCGTAGAACGCCGACGCGTACTTCACCGCGTAGCTCATGATGGGCGTGTCGGCACAGCCCGCCGCGTCCAGCGCGCGGCGCAGGTGCCCCACGCGCCCGTCCATCATGTCGCTGGGCGCCACGATGTCCGCCCCCGCCTCGGCGTGCGCCACCGCCTCGCGCGCCAGCAGCGTGAGCGTGGCGTCGTTGTGCACCATCCCCTCCTCGGTGAGCACGCCGCAGTGGCCGTGCGCGGTGTACTCGCACAGGCACACGTCGGTCACCACCAGCAGCCCGGGGAACTCGCGCTTCACCGCGCGCACCGCCGCCGGCACGGGGCCGTGCGGGTCCCACGCCGACGAGCCGATGGCGTCCTTGTGCTCGGGGATCCCGAACAGGAGGATCCCCCCCACGCCGTGCGCCACCGCCCGCTCGGCGTCGCGCAGCAACTCGTCCACCGAGGTCTGCTCCACGCCGGGCATGGAGCCGATGGGGGTGCGCACGCCGTGCCCTGCACGCACGAAGAGCGGCCACAGGAACTGCGCCGGGTCCAGCCGTGTCTCGCGCACCACGCGCCGCACCGCCTCGCTGCGCCGCAGCCGCCGCGGGCGCTCCAGCGGCGGCACCACCGCCACATCCCCCGGGAGCGGGGTCACCAAGGGATGCCCAGCCCCGACGCTCACGGCGCGGCCTCCGCTGACGCGGCCTCCGCTGACGCGGCCTCCGCTGACGCGGCCTCCGCCGACGCGGTCTCCGCCGACGCGGCCGCGTTCACCTCCGCCTCGCCCGTCGCGGGCCGCGGGCGCAGCGTGGCCAGAATCTCGGCGCCCCCGTTGGCGCGCAGCTGCGCCGCCAGCGCGGTCCCCGACGCCGCCGGGTCGGACGGGTCCACGGCAATGGCCCCGCGCACCACGCGGCTCCCGTCCAGCGCCGCCACCGCCCCGTGCAACGTCATCTGGTGCACCGTCCCCACCGCCGCCGCCCCGATGGGGACCTGGCACCCGCCCTCCAGCGACGCCAGCAGCGCCCGCTCGGCGGTGACGGCAAAGCGCGTGGGCGCGTGGTCCAGCCGCGCCAGCACGTCGCGCAGCCTGCCGTCCTCGGCGCGGGCCTGCACCGCTATGGCCCCCTGCCCCGGCGCCGCCAGCCACCCCGGGGCGTCCAGCAGCGCCACGATGCGATCCCCCAACCCCAGGCGCCGCAACCCGGCGGCGGCCAGCAGCGCGGCGTCCACCTGCCCCTCGTCGATCTTGCGCAGCCGCGTTCCCACGTTGCCGCGCAGCTCGCACAGCACCAGGTCGGGGCGCGCCGCCGCCAGCTGCGCGCGCCGGCGCAACGAGCTCGTGCCCACGCGCGCGCCGTGCGGCAGCTCCGCCAGCGTGCGGGCGGTGACCCCCGGCGCCGTCACCAGCGCATCGCGCGGGTCCTCGCGCGGCAACAGCGCCACCAGCATGAGCCCGTCGGGGTCCGCGGTGGGGAGGTCCTTGAGCGAGTGCACCGCGCAGTCGGTGCGCCCCGCCAGCAGGTCGGCCTCCAGCTCGGCGGTGAACAGCCCCTTCTCGCCGATGGCGGCCAGGGGCTTGTCGAGGATGCGGTCACCGATGGTGGTGTAGGTGACCAGTTCGCTGGGGACACCCAGCGCTTCGAGCGCGGCGGCCACCTGCTGGGCCTGATACAGCGCCAGGGCGCTGGAGCGCGTGCCGATGCGGACCACGAGAGGGGACATGCCCCAAGCATACGGTCCAGACCGCCGGTCCGTAAAGCCGTGGTGGCGCTCAGCGGCCGGCGGTGCCTGCGCCCCCGATGGCCCGTGCGATGGCCGCCACCCACGCCCCCGGGGCCGGGTCGGGGGCCTCCACCCGCACCGGAAACCCCGCCAGCCGGGCGGCCCGGGCCGTGACGGGGCCAATGCACCCCACCGGCACCCGCGCCGCCCACTCGGGGGGAAGCGCGGCCTGCAGCGCGTCCACCGCGCTGGGCGCGGCCACGAGCACCAGGTCCAGTGCCCCGTCGGCCACCAGCGTGGCCAGCTGGGCCTGCCCCGCCGGATCGGTCTCGGTGACGTACGCGGGGACCACCTCCACCGTGGCCCCCAGCGCGCGCACCCCGGCGGGGAGCACATCGCGCGCGCCGGCGGCGGCGGGGTACAGCATCCGCGCCCCCTCCACATCGGTGCGCGCCGCAAAGGCATCCACCATCCCCTCGGCGTGCGACCGTTCGGGGCGCAGCGCCGGCGCGGGCCACCCCTGGGCAGCGGCGGCGGCCAGGGTGGCCTCTCCCACCACCGCCAGCCGGCGCGACGCCATCAGCGCCCCGGTGCCCGCGACGGCCACCGCCTCCGCCAGCGGCGCCACGGCGTTCACGCTGGTGAGCAGGACCCAGTCGAAGGCGGCCAGCCGAGCGGCGGCGTCGCACAGCGGCGCGGGGTCCAGCGGCACGGTCCGCGTGAGGGGGACCGTGTGGATGGTGGCTCCTGCGGCCCGCAGCGCCTCCTCCAGCACCGCGCCGCGCCCCACCGCCCGCGTGACGGCCACGCGCACCCCGCGCAACGGGAGCGCCGCGGCAGCCGTCACGGCCGCGGCGCCGCCCGCTCCCGGGCCATCCGCCGCAGCAGCAGCCACAGGTAGCCACCGTAGCACAGCGCCGTGATGGCGTAGCCGGCCCACATGTACGCAGAAGTATCCGGCGGCCCCCCGGCGCGGGGGACGTATGCCACCTGCCCCTCCACCGGCGCGGCGGCGGCGGGGGCCGGTGCCGCGGGGAGCGTGTCCTGCCACGCGATCGTCACGGGGGTCACGCCCCCTCCAGCGCCAGGCGCGCGTCGCGCAGCGCCGCCCACCGCAGCCGCAGCCGCAGCAGCGCCACGTACAGCAACCCGAACGCCCCCAGCGCCAGCAGGAACGTGACCAGCATCTCGGGGGGAAGCGTCGGCTTCTCCGGCTTGAGCACCACCGGCTGCGGGTGCATGCCGCGGAACAGCTTCACCGTGAGGTGCACGAAGGGCACCAGCAGCGCCGCCAGCGATCCCATCACCGCCGACAGCCGCGCGCGCTGCTCCGCGCTCTCCACCGCCCCGCGCAGCACCAGGTACCCCAGCACCAGCAGCCACAGGAACAGCGTGCTGGTGATGCGCGCCTCCCACACCCACCACGTCCCCCAGCTGGTGCGCGCCCAGATGGGCCCCGTCACCAGCACCATCCCCATGAACACCAGCCCCAGCTCCGCCGACGCCTCGGCCAGCCGGTCGATGCGCGGGTCCTTGATCCACAGGTACATCAGGCTGGCCACCGCCAGCAGCGAGCAGGAGACGTACAGCCCGTAGATCGCCGCGGGGACATGCACGTAGAAGATCTTCTGCGCCGCGCCCAGCATGGCGTCCACGGGGGTGAACCAGAGGGCGCGCGCGCACGCCGCGACGCACGCCGCCACGGCCACCACCAGGAAGGCGTCAACGCCGCGCGGAGCGGCGGGAGCGGATGCGGCCATGCGGGGCTACTCCTCGATCGTGAACGGAAACACCAGGCAACTCGCGGACAGGAACACCAGGTCGTACGCCAGCAGCACGCGCAGCCACGCCGTCGCCTCCTCCACCGGCTGGCCGCGCAGCACCACCGCCGTGGCCTGCGCCGCGGGGATCACCAGCGGCACGAAGAACGGCAGCGTCATCATGGGCAGCAGCAGGTCGGCCAGCCGCGTGTTGGCGGCGATGGCCGCGAACAGCGTCCCCACGGCGGCCAGCCCCAGCGCCGCCAGCACCACCACGGGCCCCACCACCCACCAGTCCCCGTCCAGCGGAAGATCGAAGAAGAGCGCCACCGCCGGAAGCGCCAGCGCCTGCACCGCCAGCACGAACACCGCGTTGGCCAGCGCCTTCCCGGCAAAGATCGCCGGACGCGACACCGGCGAGGCCAGGAGCCCGTCATAGGCCCGCTCCGCCAGCTCCAGCCCGAACGAGCGGTTGAGCCCCAGCAGCCCCGCAAAGGTGAAGATCACCCACAGCACCCCCGGCGCCAGGTCGATGGCCGGGATGGCGGTGGGGTCCCACGTGAAGCGGAAGATCACCACCGCCAGCACCGCGAACACCGCCGCGGCCAGGTAGCCGCTGCGCGTGCGCGATTCAATGAGCAGGTCCTTGCGGGCGATGCGCCACGCATCGCGCAGGAACTCCGGCGGGCGGACCGCCGGACGCGCCCCCCCGTCGGGGGTGCTCATGCCGCCGGGGGGAGGGCGGGCATCAGCGCCCGATAGGCGCCCTGGAACGCCTCCACGGCAAAGCCGGGGTCGCCGGCCGGCACGCGATGCACCACCCGCCCCTCGCGCAGAATCGCCGCCTCGGTGGCCAGCGCCAGCCCCTCGTGCAGGTGGTGCGTGGTGAGCACCAGGATCGCCCCGTCCCCCTGCAGCGCCCGCAGCGCCCCCGTGAGCGCGCCGCCGCCCACCTCGTCCAGCCCGGTGTACGGCTCGTCCAGCAGCACCAGCCGCGGCGCGTGCACCAGCGCCCGCGCAATGGACACCCGCTGCTGCAGCCCGCGGCTGAGCGCGCGCACCGGCAGGTCGGCGCGGTCCAGCACCGCCAGCCGGCGCAGCGCCGCGGTGGCCGCCGCATCCGCCTCCACCAGCCCCTGGCACTCGGCGGCAAAGCGCACGTTCTCCCGCACCGTGAGCGCCGGGTACAGCAGCGCATGGTGCGACAGCAGCCCCACCAGCCGGCGCGCGTCGGGGCCGCCCGGCAGCCGGTGCCCCCGCAGCCACACCGTGCCGCGCGTGGGCGCCAGCAGCCCCCCCAGCAGCTTCAGCAGCGTGGTCTTCCCTGCCCCGTTGGGGCCGAACAGCGCCAGGCACGCCCCCGGGCGCAGCTGCAGCGACACGCCGTCCACCGCCCGCCGGCCGCCAAAGGCGCGCACCACCCCGCGCGCCTCCAGCCCGTCGGCCAGCGGCGGGGCATCGTTCAGGGCGTCATCCGAGGCGGCAGCCGGGGCGGGATCGGACGCAGATCGCTGCGCGGGGGGCATCGCTCTACATTAGCCGAAGCGTCCCGCGCCCGCGACACGCCAGTCACACCACCGGCGCACGGGCCGCCCTGCCTGTCCCCTGGTCCCCGCCTTCCGCTGCCGCCATGCGCGACCTTGACGTCCTGCTGCAGGAGCACCGCTCCTTTCCTCCGCCCCCCGCCTTCCGCGCCCGGGCGCGCGTGGCCGACCCGGCCCTGCTGGCCCGCGCCGCCGAGGACCCCGAGGGGTTCTGGGCCGAGGAGGCCGCCACGCTGCAGTGGGACGCCCCGTGGGACACCGTGCTGCGCTGGACGCCGCCCCACGCCCGCTGGTTCGACGGCGGGCGCCTGAACGCCGCCGTCAACTGCGTGGACCGCCACCTGGACGGGCCGCGCCGCAACAAGGCCGCGCTCATCTGGGAAGGGGAGCCCGGCGACCGCCGCACCCTCACCTACTGGGACCTGTACCGCGAGGTGAACGTCGCGGCCTCCATGCTGCGCCGCCTGGGGGTCCGCCGCGGCGATCGGGTGGCCATCTACCTGCCGCTGATCCCCGAGGCGGTGGTGGCCATGCTGGCGTGCGCGCGCATCGGCGCGGTGCACACCGTGGTGTTCGGGGGCTTCTCGCCGGAGTCGCTGCGCGACCGCATCAACGACTGCGGCTGCACGGTGCTCATCACCGCCGACGGCGGCTACCGGCGCGGCGCGGTGGTGCCGCTCAAGCGCAACGCCGACGCCGCGCTGGCCGAGTGTCCCACGGTGAAGCACGTGCTGGTGGTGCGGCGCGTGGGGAGCGCGCACACCGACGAGACGCACGCGCAGATGGTGGAGGGGCGCGACCACTGGTGGCACCTGCTGGCGAAGCAGGTCCCCGCCGAGTGCGCGCCGGAGTCGATGGCCGCCGAGGACCTGCTGTTCATCCTGTACACATCGGGGACCACCGGGAAGCCCAAGGGGATCGTGCACACCACCGGCGGCTACCTCACCGGCGCCGCGGCCACCACCAGGCTGGTGTTCGACCTGCGCGAGGAGGACGTGTACTGGTGCACCGCCGACATCGGGTGGATCACGGGGCACAGCTACCTGGTGTACGGCCCGCTGGCCAACGGCGCCACCTGCCTGCTGTACGAGGGCGCCCCCGACTGGCCCGCCCCCGACCGCTTCTGGGAGCTGTGCGCGCGGCACGGCGTGACGATCTTCTACACCGCCCCCACCGCCATCCGCGCATTCATGAAGTGGGGGGACCA
Organism: Gemmatimonas sp.; assembly: GCA_044352305.1. GTDB lineage: Bacteria > Gemmatimonadota > Gemmatimonadetes > Gemmatimonadales > Gemmatimonadaceae > Gemmatimonas. The sequence continues at coordinate 2,388 of JBILED010000080.1, read as the reverse complement.
CCACGTCGCCAAGCATGACCTGTCGCGGCTGCGGCTGCTGGGGTCGGTGGGGGAGCCCATCAACCCCGAGGCGTGGATGTGGTACCACCAGGTGGTGGGGCAGGGGCGCTGCCCCATCGTGGACACGTGGTGGCAGACGGAGACCGGCGCCATCATGATCAGCCCGCTGCCTGGGCTCACCACCACCAAGCCCGGCTCGGCCACGCACCCCTTCCCGGGGGTGCGCACGGCGCTGCTGGACTCCTCCGGCGCCGAGGTGCCGGTGGGGGGCGGGCTGCTGGCCATCACGCACCCGTGGCCCTCCATGCTGCGCACCATCTGGGGGGACGACGCGCGCTACGTGTCCACGTACTTCTCCAAGTGGCCCGGGCGCCCCGACCTGTACTTCCCCGGCGACGGTGCCAAGAGGGACGAGGACGGCTACCTGTGGATCCTGGGGCGGGTGGACGACGTGCTGAACGTGGCCGGCCACCGCATCGGCACCATGGAGGTGGAGAGCGCGCTGGTGGACCACCCCGCGGTGGCCGAGGCCGCGGTGGTGGGGCGCAGCCACGAGCTCAAGGGGCAGGCCATCGCCGCGTTCGTCACGCTGCGCGCGGGGCAGCACCCCAGCGGCACCTTGCGCGACGAGCTGCGCGAGCATGTCGCCCGGAAGATCGGCGCGCTGGCGCGCCCCGACGACGTGCTGTTCAGCGGCGACCTCCCCAAGACGCGCTCGGGGAAGATCATGCGGCGGCTGCTGCGCGACATCGCCGAGGGGCGGGCGCTGGGGGACACCACCACGCTGGCGGACCCGGCGGTGGTGGCCGGGCTCAAGGCGCAGTACGAAGCGCAGGAGGGGTGACCCGCCGGGCGGACGGCGGAGCGACCGGGGGGACCGTGGAATGACGGCGCGGTGACGGCACGAATCCAGCATGGAGGAGTCCGCACCACCCCTCACTCCCAGACCCCCATGATCGACCGCCTCTTCCCCGACCTGTTTCTCCCCCGCCGGCTGGGCCCAGACGCTCGGCAGCGGATGCGGATCGCCCAGGCCCGCGCCGAGGAGGCGCTGATCCGCACGCATGTGGACAACGCGCTGGCGTTCGTGGAGACGCTGGCGGGGGAGGCGGGGTTCGAGCGGGGGCTCGCGCTCTACCTGCAGGCGCTGGAAGTCCCCGAGCCGCTGGCCTCGGTGGTGATGATGCGGGCGCTGGTGGCGCTGGGGGACCAGCTCCCCGACGCGCGCCCGCTGGGGCTCCCGGAGCCCGTCCTGCGCGAGGGCGGGCTGCGGGAGCCGGAGCCGCTTACGGAGCCTTTGCGGGAGCGGGTGCTGCTGCCGTCGTTGCGCGCAGCGAGTCGACGAGCTTCCTGAGTTCGTCATAGGTGAGCCCGCCGGGGAACATCTGGTTCCCCACCAGCAGCGTGGGCGTGCTGCTCACGCCGCGCTGGCTCCCCTCGGCGGCGTTGGCCTGGATCTGCGGCAGCGTGCGCTGCGAGTCGAAGCAGCTGCCGTACGCCGCCATGTCCAGCCCCACCTGCCCCGCCAGCCGGTCGAGCACCTTGCGCGGGTTGCTGGTGGCCTGCGTGCTCCACTCCGTCTGCGCCGCGAAGATGGCGTCGTGCATCTCCCAGAACTTCCCCTGCTCGTTGGCGCAGGAGGCCGCCAGGTGCGCCGACAGGGTGTTGGCGTGGATCTGGGTGAGCGGGAAGTCGTAGAAGCGGAAGTTGGCCAGCCCGGTTTCCACGATCCGGCTCATGATGTCGGGCTCCTGCAGCGCATTGAACTGGGCGCAGCCGGGGCACTCGAAGTCGGCGAACTCGATGATGGTGACCGGGGCGTCGGGGTTGCCGCGCAGGTAGCCGGTGGCCGTGGGGAGCGGCGTGGAGGCGGCCAGCGAGATGGGCTTGGGCTTGTTGGCCTGGACCTGCCAGTAGATGACCCCCGCCCCGATGGCGAGGATGCCGACGACGGCGGGGAGGAACAGCCCGTTCTTCTTCTTGGGCGAGACGGTGGCCACGGGATCTCCGGGAGGCGCCGGGGGACCGGCGCGGTGACAGGCTGGGAACCGCGCCGGCGCGGGTACGGCGCCGCGGGCAGCGGGAGTGCTGCGCCAAAAGTACCGGTGGGGTCCCGGGCGTGCAGCCCCTAGGAATCGCCGCGTTTTGGGGGTATTGTTGAAAGGCTCCCCCTGACAGGCTCCGTTATCGGTGCCGCAACAGGTTGGCTCCGGCGCAATCCTGGACTTGCCAGGGCGCGACCGCGGCCCCGGGGGCCCCGCGAGGCCGGTACTGGTGCCGGGCCCGCCAGCCGCCCGCCGTACCACCCAGAGGACATGGCCAAGGTCAACAACAACAGGCAGATGCGCCCGCGCCGCGATGCGTCGGTGCCGTCGCCGTACCAGGAAG
>JBILED010000338.1:0-2551 GCA_044352305.1 Gemmatimonas sp. | reverse complement strand
CCCGTGCACACCACCCGCCCCTCACCCGACAACTGCACCCGACCGGCGGCGACGCCACCGCCATCCGAGCCCGCCGCAAGACCAGGATCCGGCAACGTCACCGTCAACGTGCACCCGGAACGGGTCACCAGCGCCACCGCCTGAACAGCTCCACCGTCCTCCCCCCGCGGCAGCACTCCCCAGGCGGCCAACAAGGTGGCCGCCGCCACCGCCCCCGTCCCGCACGCCAGCGTCTCCCCTTCCACGCCCCGCTCATACGTGCGATACCGCCACCGGCCATCCGGGAGCGGCTGCACCCAATTCACGTTCGCGCCCGCCGCCCCCACCGCAGGATGCGAACGCAGCCCCGGCCCAGCGCCCGCGACATCCACTCGGTCCACATCCAAGCACGTCAACACCAGGTGCGGCACCCCCACCAGGGCAAAGCCCACACGCCCCCCCGCTTCCACCGGGATCCCCGGTACCGTCAAGCGCACCCCTCGCGCGGCGGCCAGATGGATGGCTGGTTCCCCGCCGACCATGCGAGCCGAGACCGGTCCGTCACCGGTGGCCAGCAGCATCCCCGCTGGTGCCCCCACCCCCCACGCCGATGCCAAGGCGGTGGAACACAAGGTCGCGTTGCCGCAGAGAGCACCCTCGCTCCCATCCCGGTTGAAGTACCGGACCCCCACCGGCTCGCCCTCCCCGCGCGGCTCCAAAAGGACCACCCCGTCAGCGCCGATCCCGTTGCCACGATGGCAGATGGCCCCCACCAGCGCAGGGTCCAGCACCACGCCGGGCGGAAGCTGCCTCGCGTCAAAGACGACAAAATCATTCCCTGATCCCGTCATCTTCGTGAATGGGACCCCCTGCAGTGGGGGCGACCCCCGCCCTGCCGTAGCGCTCATACGCGACCGGTGATCGCCCACCAGCGAAGCCGCCACACCATCCATACTGCCTCCCGAATGATGCGCCGAGACATCTTCGATTCCCCCTCCGTGCGGTCATGGAACACGATGGGGATCTCCGCAATCCGGAAGCCTCGCTTCCACGCCCGGAAGCTCATCTCGATCTGGAAGGCGTACCCATTGGAGCGGACCGCATCCAGTGGAATGGCCTCCAGCACCTCTCGGCGAAAGCACTTGAAGCCGCCCGTGCCATCCCACAGCCGCAGCCCGGTGACCGCCCGCGCGTACATGTTGGCCCCATACGAGAGCAGCAGGCGCGTCATGGGCCAGTTGACCACCGTCACCTTGCCGCCCCGGTAGCGGGAGCCCAGCACCAGGTCGGCGTCCTTGATGGCCGCCAGAAACTCGGGCAGGTGCCCCGGATCGTGCGAGAAGTCGCAGTCCATCTCGAAGATGTACGCGTACGACCGGGCCAGCGCCCAACGGAACCCGGCCAGATAGGCGCGGCCCAACCCCTCCTTGGCGGGACGGTGCAGTACGTGCACCCGGGGGTCCTCCGCTGCCATGGCGTCGGCCAGCGCACCCGTGCCATCGGGGGAATTGTCATCCACCACCAGCACCTCCAGCCCGGGATCCTGCGCCAGGATCAGGGGGACGATGCGGGTGACGTTGTCGCTTTCATTGTACGTCGGGACGATGACCACCGCCCGCTCCCCAGGGGCCAGCGCCCCACGGGGCATCGCCGGATTGCGCACCATGTCCGCCCCTACGCCGCGGCGCTGGCCGACGCGGCGCGCCGGTCACGCCAGGCTCCCAGCCCCCACCACGCCAAGGCCACCAGCAACGCCGCCAGCGAGAGCTGGCCCCCGAGGGCAACCGGCCGACTTGCAAAGCGCAGCGACACGGCGCGCGCGCCTGCCGGCAATTCCACGCCGATGAGCGCAAGGTCGGCACGCGCCACCGACGCCTCCCGTCCGTCGACCGTGGCCGTCCATCCCGGATAGTAGTTCTCGGAGACGACCAGCGCGCTGCCCGCCGGCGCCGGGGCGTCCAGCGTCAGGTCGATGGCGCCCGGGGTGTAGCGACTGAAACGTACGGAAATACCGAGCGGCTCCGGCAACTGCGCGGGCACCGGCTGGGATCTCACGGAGCTGCTGCTGTCGAATATGGCCACACGGCGCACGTCGAACAGCGGATTCAGCACGGTGGCCTTGGTGCTGGGATCGTCGAGCTTCACCGCCAGCGGGGCGACCCACGCGGCAGGGTTGGCCCCGGGGAGTTCAAACAGATAGGTCATGCTCCCGGCGGCATTGCGCACAGGGCCCGCTACCAGCTTGGCGCCCTGAAAGGGGAGCGTGGGCGCATTGGTGTAGAAAAACCGGGAGTTGGTGAGGGCCCAGAAGTTGGGATTGGCGATCGACTGGTACCCCTCCTCCTTGCCATACAGCTGCTGGTACCGCCCCAGTTCATTGCCGTGATATCCCAGCACGCCGCGGATGCGGTGGTACATGAGGGCGTCCCCGGCCAGGAACGGATCGTGCGGGGCCATGTTGTCGCTGAGCGGAAGTGCAATGACCCGAGCGGGTTGCTCCTGCGACTTGAGATATCGGATGATGTCGTCTTCTGCATACAGCGCCTTGGCCGGCTCGGAAAACCGCCAGTAG
>JBILED010000337.1:0-2552 GCA_044352305.1 Gemmatimonas sp. | reverse complement strand
CCCAGCCGCTCAGCAGGTTCACGTACAGCGCATCCAGCCGCGCCGCCTCCAGCACCGGCTTGAGCCCCAGCCAGGTCCACCCCGGCACGCCGCCGGAGAGGTACTCGCTGCGCCGCTCGTCATCGAGGTAGCGCAGCTCCACCCGGTTGTTGGGGTAGGGGACGGGGATGAGCCCCAGGTCGGGGGCCATGCGCCGCAGCCCGCGGCAGTACTCCGCCGCGCGGGCCGCCAGGTCCTCGCCCACCTTCACCAGCGGGACGATCTCCCAGTCGTCGGGAAGGGCGGCGTCCAGCCCGGCGAGCGAGTAGCTGATGCCGCCCCACTCCTCCACGGGGACCGCCCGGCGGTCGCGCCCATGAATGACGTCCCACACGAACGTGCCGATGACCCCCAGCCGCTTGCGGGGCACCCGATCGCCGGGGGCGCTCACGCCGGGGGGTGCCCCGTGTGCTGGGCGATGAAGCTGGCCGCGGCCCCCACCACCCCGGCGGTCCCCGGGAGCGTGCCCGGCACGATGCGGGCCGCATCGGCGATGCTCTTGAACGCGCGGCGGCGCACCTCGGTGCGCAGCGGGGCGAACAGCCCCTCCCCCGCCTGCGTGACCCCGCCCGCCAGCACCACCACGTCGGGGTTGAAGATGTTCACCAGGCTGGCGATGCCGGCGCCCAGGAAGCGCGCGGTGTCACGCACCACCTCGGCCGCCACGGCGTCGCCCTGCGCGGCCGCCTGGTACACCGTGGCGGCGGTGATGCGCGCCGGGTCACCCCCCGCCATCGCCAGCAGTTGCGACGGCTCCGCGTTGCGCAGCGCCTCGCGGGCGCGCTCGGCAATGGCCGTCCCCGACGCGTACGCCTCCAGGCACCCGTAGTTGCCGCAGCTGCACCGCCGCCCGTTCGCCTCGATGGTGATGTGCCCGATCTCCCCGGCGGCATCGGTGCTCCCCAGGTAGAGGTGCCGGTCGATGATGATGCCGCCCCCGATCCCCGTGCCGATGGTGACGCCGATCACGTTGCGCCCGCCGCGGGCCGCCCCCAGCCACCATTCGCCGTAGGTGGCGCAGTTGGCGTCGTTGTCCACCCGCACCGGGAGCCCGGTGGCCGCCCCCAGGTGCGCCGCCAGCGGATGGCGATACCACTTGATGTTGTTGGCCTCCACCACGAGGCCGTTGGCGCGGTCGACCGTCCCCGGCGCCCCCACGCCGATGCCGATGACCGCGTCGGGGGCCCCGCCGGCCTCGACGACCGCCGTCCGGGCGCGCGCCACCATCTGCGCCATCCGCCCCACCACGGCCTCCGCCCCGTCGGCGGCCCGGGTGGGCTCGCTCTGCTGCCCCACCACGCGGCGGCCGTCCCGCGACACGGCGGCCGCCACCATGTTGGTCCCGCCAAGGTCAATGCCGATGACGAACCCGGAGTCGGAAGAAGTGGCCATGGGCTTGAAAGCTAACGGTGGGGCGGCGCGCGCGATCACCCCCCGGGCACCGCAGCCGCGAGCGCCTCCAGCACCGCGGCCACCGGCAGGTCGCGCAGGCAGCGGAAGTGCCCCAGCGGACAGCGATGGGGGCCATGTGCATGGCAGGGGCGACAGGGGAGGGCGGGGTGCCCCAGCGCCACCGACGCGGGGGCCAGCGGGCCAAAGCCCATCCCGGGAACCGTGGGGCCGAACAGGGCCACGGTGGGCGTGCCCATGGCCGAGGCCAGGTGCACCGGGAGCGAGTCGTTGCTCACCAACGCGGCGCACCGGGCCAGGAGGGCGGCGGTCCCCAGCAGCGCCAGGCGGCCGGTGGCGTCCAGCACCGGCGCGCCGCCGGGGGGGCGTGCGGCGGCGATGGCGGCGGCCAAGGGGGCGTCGGCTGCGCCGCCCACCACCACCAGCGGCGTGTCGCGCCAGCGCGGCTCCGCCGCGAGCGCCGCCGCCAGCGCCGGATAGGCCGGCCACCGCTTGGTCCCCCACGCGCTCCCCGGGGCCAGCGCCAGCAGGGGCCCCGTCGCCGCGAGACCGGCACCCGCCAGCAGCGTGGCGGCGGCCTCGGCGTCGGCCGCGCCGGGCGCCAGCGTGGGGCGCACCGACGGTGCCTCCGCCTCCGCGCCCGCCTCCGCGCCCGCCTCCGCGCCGGCCAGCAGCCACACGCGTTGGGCGTGGTGCAGAGCGGCGCGGTACGGCACCCGGCGCGTGTACAGCCATCGCCCCGCCGACGTGGCAAAGCCCACCCGCTCGGGGATGCCGGCCAGCGCGGCCAGCGCCGCCGAGCGCACCGAGCCCTGCGCCAGGTAGGCGTGCGGCGCGCCGGTGGCGCGCAGCGCCCGCGCCAAGCGCCACAGCCCGGCCGCGCCGCGGTCGGCGCCCCGCTTGTCATACACCAGCACCGACGCCACCGCCGGGTGGCCGGCCAGCAGCGGCGCCGAGGCCGGCGTGGCCACCACGTGCACCGGGCCGCGCGCCGCCAGCCGCGCCAGCAGCGGCGTGGTCAGCACCATGTCCCCCAGGAAGCCGGTCTGCACCACCGCCGCGGCCACGCGCCCCTCCTCCCGTCGCGGCGCTAGTCGACCTGG
>JBILED010000336.1:0-2554 GCA_044352305.1 Gemmatimonas sp. | reverse complement strand
GGACACGGTGCTCATCGACGACACGCGCTTCACCAACGTGATCGACCGCGGGCGGAACGTGCTCACGCGGGTGCACCTCGGGGCCAACGAGCTGCTGCAGATGGCGGGGCGCGTGCACGGGCGCGTGGCGGGGGGGCGGGTGTTCATCCTCAGCGACCGCGACATCCGCTTCGAGGCGCTGCGCCCGGTGGATCCCGAGTTCCAGCTGGCCGGGGACAGCGAGCGGGTGGCGCTCACCTGCGCCGGGCTCGGGGTGCGGGCCGACGCGCTGGAGCTCCCCGTGCCGCTGGACCGCGCGGCCTATCGGCGCGCGCTGGCGCTGCTGGAGGCGCGCGGGCTGGTGCACGAGGGGCGGCTGACCGCGTACGGGCGCGCCGTGGAGGCGCTCCCCGTGGAGCGGAGCTGGGGGGAGCTGCTGGTGCACGCCGACGACGCGCTGCTCCCCGTGCTGGCGGTCATGAGCGGCATCGAGTCGTTGCACCGGATGACGCGCGACGGGCGCGACCTGGCGGGGGTGGTGGTGCGCGGCAGCGACCACCTCACGGCGTACAACCTGTACGCGGAGGCGTACCGCGCGGCAGGGTACATCGGCGCGGTGTACGGGCTGCCGCGCCACCTGTTCGACGCGGAGGCGATCGCCCCGTGGGCCGAGCGGCGCGGGGTGCTGGTGAAGGCGCTGGAGGACGCGGCGCTGGCCATGGCCAGCATCTACCGGTCGCTGGGGGCGCCGTTGCCGGAGACGCTGGCGCCGGCGACGGCGGCCACGCAGCGGGCGTTCACCACGCTGCTGGCCACGCACATGCCCTTCGACCTGGTGCTGGAGGAGCATACGGTGGACGGGCAGGAGGCGCGGGTGTCGCGCTCCAGCGTGTGCGGCAGCTGGGGGGCGGTGGCGGGGAGCCTGCGCTTCTTTGCCGACCGGTTCGGGATCCCGCGGGCGAGCATCGAGGGGACGCAGCTGCCGCCGGACGTGATCCGCGCGCACGCGGAGCGCCACCCGCCGGCGCTGGTGCTGGACCTGGAGCGGGGCGGGTGCCCGCTGGTGCGCGAGCGGCGCGTGACGTACCGGGGCTTCGAGCTGTCGCGCGAGCGGGAGGGGGTGTCCGCGTGGGGCGGGGCGGAGGCGGGGGCGGCGCGGCGGCTGTTGGCCGAGGCGGCGGCGCGGGGCGCCCTGCGTCATCCCGGCGTGCGGCGCAACCAGCCGGTGGTGGAGGAGGTGCGCGCCCTGTGGCGGCGGTTGGGGGCGGCGGTGCCGCGGCTGGGGGAGGCCGAGCTGACGGCGTGGTACGAGGGCGCGCTGGGGGCGGCGGACGACTGGGAGGCGGTGCGGGCGCTGCCGCTGCGGCTGGACCCTCGGGACTTCGTGAGCGAGGCGCAGCGTGTGGCCGCCCGTGCGCTGCCGCAGGAGGTGGTGGTGCGGGACCGCGGGGTGGCGCTGGAGTACGACCAGGAGCTGGCGGAGGGGGCCTGGCACCCGGTGGTGCGGTTGCACCTGCCGGAGAAGGTGGCGCGCACGCTGGTGGCGGAGGAGCTGCCGGCCTTGGACCGCCCGCTGCGGTTCGTGGTGCACCGCGGGCAGCGCGGGGCGGTGCACGGGCGCTCGCTGGAGGAGCTGCAGGAGCGGCTGGACGCGCCGTACACCGAGGCGGAGCGGTGGGAGGAGGCCGGCCCTCGGCGCGGGGGGCGGGGCGGCCCCGGGCGCGGCGGGCGCGGCGGTCCGGGGCGCGGTGGTCAGGGGCGCGGTGGCGCGTCGTACTCCTCCGACCGCTCCACGCGGAAGCCGCGCCGGAGATAGTTGGGGAGGGCGGCGGGGGCGTCCAGGGTGCAGGTGTGCAGCCACACCTGCCGCGCACCCTGGGCAAAGGCGGTGGCCACCGCCACCTCCACCAGCCAGCCGCCCAGGGCGCGCCCCAGCAGCGCCGGATGGACCCCCAGGTAGGCGATCTCCACGTCCCCGTCCGCGTGCGCCTGCAGCTCCAGGAAGCCGGCGTCCGCCGGGGTGCCTGCCGGGGCTCCGGGCAGCGCGATGGTGAACACGCGCACGGCCGGATCGGCGAGATGCGCGGCGAGCTGGTCGTCGGTCCACGCGTCGCGGTCGTGCCAGGCCCACGGCCCCCCGATGGTGGCGTACAGGGCACGCCAGCGGGCCACGGGGCAGGGGTGCACCGGGGCGAGAGTGGCGCCCCAGGGGGGCGGCGCGGCGGGCACCAGAGCGCCGGGGTGGTCCAGGCGCAGGTAGGTGCGCGTGACGCGGGGGGTGGCCATGCGGGGGGCTCCGACGCTGTAGGACTATAAAGTCCGAAAAGTGGGTCCATCCGGTTCTCCTGCGGCCGGATGGACCCATTCTTGCTGCGTGGTAAATGATTGTCAAGCAAGAGGTTGCCCTGTTACACCCGGGTTCCTTGCCATTTGGACCGGATAGTCCTATACTTTCCTCCACGATGTCTGACCGCCGCGCCCAAATCCTCGATGCCGCTGCCACGCTGATCTCCGAGCGCGGCTTCACGTCCACGTCCGTGGACGACGTGATCAAGCAGGCCCGCCTGAGCGGGAA
>JBILED010000022.1:0-25889 GCA_044352305.1 Gemmatimonas sp. | reverse complement strand
CCCCCGCCGCCATGCGCCCCGTCGACATCGTCGCCCTCCTCGTCGTCGCCGTCGCGGCGCTCGCGGTGTTCCTCCCGCGGCACCCGCTCCCCGGCGGGTGGCGCCACCTGCCCACCGTGGCCCTCGTGGTGGCCGGTGCGCATCTGGCCGTCGCCTTTCGCCCGTTCTTCATCCCGCTGTACGGGCTGGCCCTGCTGACCGCGCTGGGCGCCAACCCGCGAAGCCGCGACCGGGTGTGGATGCGCCGCCTGGCGGGCCTCGGGGGAATCGTCCCCCTGGCCGCCGGGGGCGCGCTGGCCTGGGCCTTTCCCCTGGTCTCGCTCCCGCGCCCCGACGGGCCCTTTGCCATCGGCACGCGCGACCTGGCGCTCACCGACACCACCCGCGCGGAAGACCTCACCGCGGAACCCGGGGACCGGCGCACGCTGCTGGTGCGCGTCTGGTACCCCGCCGATTCCGCCGCGGGGGCGGCGCAACCGCTCTTCACCCGCGAGCGCGCGCGCGCCCTGGCCGGCGCGCTGGGCGTCCCCCGCTTCGTGCTGGACCACCTGGCCAGCACCCCCACCCACAGCCACCCCGACGCCCCGCTCAGCACCCGCGAGGCGCGCTGGCCCGTGGTGCTCTTCTCCCACGGCTACGGCATCGGCTACGAGGCGCAGAACACCGGACAGATGGAGGCGCTCGCCTCGCACGGCTACGTCGTGGCCAGCATCCTGCACCCCTGGGAGTCGCTGGCCACCCGCCTCCCCGACGGCCGCGTGGCCGCCGCCGTCCCCGAGCCGCCGCTGCCCGCGGGCGCCGACAGCGCGCGCATCATGGCCACCTTCGCCCGCCTGGGGACCGAGCGCGACACCGCCGCCCTCGTCCAGGTCATCCGCGACGCACACGCGGTCCGCGACCTGGGCCCGTCCATGGACCGCTGGACCGCCGACACCCGCTTCGTGCTGGACGAGCTGACGCGCCGCGGGGCCCCGGGGGCCGCCGACTCGCTCTTCACCGGCCGCCTGGCCACCGACCACGTCGGGATCTTCGGCATGTCCTTCGGCGGCGCCACCGCCGCCACCTTCTGCACCATCGATGCGCGGTGCGCGGGGGGGATGAACCTCGACGGCCTCACCTTTGGCGAGGCGGCAACCACCGTCCCCATGCCACGCCCCTTCTTCTTCGTGACCGGCGCCCCCAACCGCGAGATGCACACGCTGTTCTTCCAGCGCGCCACCGCCCCGGCGTGGTCCATGACGGTGGCCCGCACGCAGCACCTGGACTTCACCGACTTCGGCTGGTTCTCCCCGCTCCCCGCCAGGGTGGGGATGCTCGGCGGCATCGAACCCGCGCGCATGCACGCCATCATGAACGACGCCGTGCTGGGCTTCTTCGGGAACGTCCTGCGGGGACAGCCCATGGATCCGCAACGGCTCACGCGGCACGCGGACGTCACCCTCACCCGGCGGGCCCCCTGACATGACGGCCCCCTCCGCATCCCCGGCGGGCCGCTGGCCCACGTACCAGACGGTGGTGCTCCTCTGCTTCGCCGCGGTCTTCATCTCCTACCTCGACCGCAGCAACCTGTCGGTGGCCGCCATCCCCATGCAGCAGGAGCTGGGGTGGACCGAGTCCGTGAAAGGGCTGGTGCTGTCGTCGTTCTTCGTGGGGTACCTGCTGCTGCAAGTCGGCGCCGGATGGCTGACCAACCGCTACGGCGGGCGTCGCGTGCTGGGGGCGGCGGTCATCTGGTGGTCGCTGTTCACCCTGCTCACCCCCATCGCGGCGCGCATCTCCCTCCCCGTCCTCATCGCGGCGCGCATCGCGCTGGGCGTCGGCGAGGCCGCGGTGTTCCCGGGCTCCTTCAACATGCTGGGGCGGTGGGTCCCCCCCGAGCGTCGCTCCCGCGCCGTGGCCCTCTTCAGCAGCGGGCTGGCCATGGGCACCGTCTTCGCGCTCCCGGTCACCGGGTGGATCATCCGCGACCATGGCTGGCCCATGGCCTTCTACCTGTTCGGGACCCTGGGGTTCGTGTGGGCGGTGGCGTGGTACGGGCTGGTGCGCGAGGGGCGTGACCCGGCGGTGGCCGATGCGGTGGGCGACGCCGACGACGGGGCGCCCCGCAGCGTCCCCTGGGGGCGCCTGCTCCGTGCCCCCGCCGTGTGGGCCATCATCATCAACCACTTCTGCCACAACTGGTCGCTGTACGTGCTGCTGGCCTGGCTGCCCTCGTACTTCAAGACCACCTTCAACGTCTCGCTGGCCAGCGCCGGGCTCCTGTCGGCGGCCCCCTGGCTGGCGTCGTTCGTCATGGCCAACGTGGGCGGCGCGTGGGCCGATCGCCTGCTCACGGCCGGCGTCTCCGCCACCGTGGTGCGCCGGCGCCTGCAGTGCACCGGGCTGCTGGGGGGCGCCGCCTTCCTGGCGGTGATGCCGCTGGCCCCCTCGGCCACGGTCGCCGCGCTGCTCATGTGCGGCGCGGCCGGCACCCTGGCCTGCTGCCTCGCCGGCTTCGGCGCCAACAGCCTCGACATCGCCCCGCGCTACGCCGACGTCATCTGGGGGATCAGCAACACCGCGGGGACCATCCCCGGCATCGTCGGCGTGTACGTCACCGGTTGGCTGGTGGAGCACACCGGCGGCTACACCGCCCCCTTCCTCGTCACGGCGGCCATCTCGGTGGTGGGCGCGGTGGTCTACCTCCTCATGGGGTCGGGGGAGCGGCAGATCGACTGACCGCCCCCGCCCCACCCGTCCCGCTCCCCCCATGGAAACGCCCCTCTCCCCCCTGGAGTTCGCCCGCCGCGCGCGTGCCCTCCATGCGCACCGCGAGGCGGTGGTCGACGGCGACCGCCGCTTCACCTACGCGCAGTTCTTCGAGCGCGTCGACCGCTGGTCGCACGCGCTGCAGCGCCTGGGGGTGGGACCCGGCGACCGGGTGGCGTACATCGCCCCCAACACGCACGCGCACCTGGAGGGGTACTACGCAGTGCCCCAGATCGGCGCGGTCATCGTGCCCCTCAATTACCGCCTGCTCCCCTCCGACTGGGCGTACATGATCACCCACAGCGGCAGCCGCGTGGTGTGCGTGCACGAGGACTACCTGCCGCAGGTGACAGCCATCCGCCACGAACTCCCGCACGTGGAGCACGTGGTGGCGCTGGAGGGAACGGCCCAGGGGTGCCTGGCATACGAGACGCTGCTGGCGGCGGCCGCCCCCCACGTGGCGCGCCCCGCCGTCGCCGAGCGCGACCTGATCGCCATCAACTACACCAGCGGGACCACCTCGCGCCCCAAGGGGGTCATGGTCACGCACCGCAACGTGTGGGTGAACGCCGTCGGCACGCTGGTCCACCACCCCATGACCAGCGCCGACCGGTACCTGTGGACGCTCCCCATGTTCCACGCCAACGGGTGGAGCTTCACGTGGATCGTGACCGCCGTGGGGGGAACGCACGTGTGCCTGCGCAAGGTGGACGCCGCCGGGGTGTTCGGCACCGGGGCGCGCGAGCGCGTGACGGTGCTGTGCGCGGCCCCCACGGTGCTCATCACCGTGGCCAACGCCCCCGCCGAGCTGCGTGCGGAGGCCCCGCGCGGCGTGCGGGTGCTCACGGCCGGCGCGCCCCCCGCCGCCGCCACCATCGAGCGGGTGGAGGAGGAGCTGGGATGGACCATCACGCACGTGTACGGCCTCACCGAGACCGCCCCGCTGATCACGGTGTGCGAACCGCGCCTCGAGGACCAGGGGCTCGCCCCCGCCGAGCGCGCGCGGCGCAAGGCGCGGCAGGGGGTGGAGCTGGTCACCTCCGGCGAGGTGCAGGTGGTGGATGACACCGGCGTCCCCGTGCCGCGCGACGGCGCCACCGTGGGGGAGATCGTGGTGCGCGGCAACGTGGTGATGGCGGGGTACTACAACGATCCCGAGGCCACCGCGCGCGCGCTCGCGGGCGGGTGGTTCCACTCGGGGGACGCCGCGGTGGTGCACCCCGACGGCTACATCGAGATCCGCGACCGCCTCAAGGACGTCATCATCAGCGGCGGCGAGAACATCTCCTCCATCGAGGTGGAGGGGGTGCTCCTCCGCCATCCGGCGGTGCTGGAGGTGGCCGTGGTGGGGGTGCCGCACGACCAGTGGGGCGAGGTGCCGCACGCCTTCGTGGTGCTGCGCCCCGGCGCCGCCGCCACCGACGAGGCGCTGCGCGCCTTCGCCCGCGAGCAGCTGGCCGGATTCAAGGTCCCCAAGGGGTTCACCCTGGTGGCCGAGCTCCCCAAGACGGCCACCGGCAAGATCCAGAAGTACGTGCTGCGCGGCGGGCGCGCCGGCATCGCGGCGCAATAGCGGCATCGGCAGGGCGACCGCCGCGGCGCTCCCGCCGGGGCTCGCATTCACCCCCTCACGCACCACCCCCCATGCGTCTTGCATCGCTGGTCCCCTTCGCGGCCCTCATGGCGCTGGTCGCGGGCGCCTGCGCCCCGTCGCTGCGGCTGCCGGCCGCCATTCCTCCCGCGGCCGGCACGCCGCGCGTGCTGTACACACTGCGCACCCTCGAGGTGGCCGAAGGGCGCGGCGCGGCGGTGGAGCCCGCCAAGTGCCTGTACCTGCACTACACCGGCTGGCTCACCGACGGCAGCCAGTTCGACTCGTCGCACGACACGCTCCCCGACGGCCAACCGCGCGAGCCCATCAGCTTTGCCTACGGCGCGCGGCAGGTGCGGCCGGGGTGGGACGCGGGCGGGCTGGACGGCATGAAGGTGGGAGGGAAGCGCCGCCTGTTCATCCCCTCGCAGCTGGGCTACGGCGCCCCCGGGCGCCCGCCGTACATCCCGCCCTTCGCCGACCTGATCTTCGACCTGGAGCTCATGGCCGTCGCCGACACGCTCCCCCGCACCGACACGCTCCCCCCGCGCAGCCGCGCCGACCTGGGGCCGCACTGCCCGTCGTGGCGCAGCGTGTCGGGGGGACGGTGACGCTGCAGGCCCCTGCGGACAGGGAACGCCGCCGGCGCCACCTCCCCGGGCGTCGCAGGGGCGCTGCCGTCGTCGCCGGGCTCCTGCCCGCGCTTGCCGCCCTCCTGGCCGGCTGCACGTCGCCCTCCCCCGCCGGCGTCGCGGCCACGGAGATCCTCTGGGACCGCTACGGGGTCCCCCACATCTACGCCGCCTCCGATGCCGACGCCTTCCTCGGCTACGGCTACGCGCAGATGGCCTCCCATGGCAACCTCATCCTCAAGCTCTACGGCGAGGCGCGCGGACGGGCCGCGGAGTACTGGGGGCCGTCGCACCTCGACAGCGACCGCTTCGTGCGCACCATGGGCATCCCGGCGCGGGCGGCGACGTGGTATCGCCAGCTCTCCCCGGCCATGCGCGCCAACCTCGCCGCCTTCGCGACGGGCGCCAATCGCTACGTGAAGGAGCACCCCGAGGCGATCCCCGATTCCCTCAAGGTGGTCCTCCCCATCACCGCCGAGGACGCGCTCGCTCACGAGCAGAAGGTCATCAACTTCCTGTTCATGCTCGGTCGTCAGGTCGAGCTCCCGGGCACGATGCGCAATGACCCGCGCAATGACCCGCCCAATGCGCCGCGGCCGGCGTCCAACATGTGGGCGGTCTCCGCCCGCCGGTCGGCATCGGGGCGGCCGATGCTGCTGGGCAATCCGCACCTCCCGTGGCGGGACCTGTTCCTCTTCCACGAGGCCCACATCGTCACGCCGGGGCGCAACTTCACCGGCGTCACCCTGGTGGGGATGCCGTCGCCGCTCATCGGCTTCAACGACCACGTGGGGTGGTCGCACACGGTGAACACGCAGGACGCGGCCGACGTCTACCGGCTCGTGCCGTCGGGCACCGGCTACCTGCTGGACGGCGCCGTGCGCCCCTATGCCACGCGCACCGAGCTGCTCACGGTCCGGCTCGCGGGCGCGGTTCGCACCGACACCCTCGTGGTCAGGGAGTCGGTGCATGGCCCCGTGTTCCGCGAGGACAGCACCGGCACCTTCGCGCTGCGCGTCGCCGGCCTCGACGATCCCCGCGCCGTGGAGCAGTGGTGGGCGATGGGGGGCGCCACGTCGATGGCCGCGTTCGAGGAGATCGTGCGGGGGCTGCACGTGCCGTTCTTCAACATCATGGCGGCCAGCGGCGACGGCCACACCTACTACCTCTTCGGCGGCAAGACGCCGCGCCGCGCCCGCGGCGACATCGCGACCTGGTCCGTCCCGGTGCGTGGCGACAGCGCCGCCCTCGTCTGGACCGACTACCTCTCGTACCGCGAGCTGCCGCACGTGCTGGATCCCTCCACCGGGTGGCTCCAGAACGCGAACGACCCGCCCTGGACGGTCACCTGGCCGCTGGTCTTCGCCCCCGACAGCTTCCCGCCCTACCTGGCACCCCGGATGATGAGCTTCCGCCCCCAGCAGTCGGCGCTCCTGCAGCTGGCGGACTCCAGCATCACCTTCGACGAGCTGGTGCGGTACAAGCATGCGTCGCGCATGGCGCTTGCCGACCGCGTCCTCCCCGCACTGCTCACCGCGGCGCGGACCGGCGGCGACGCCGACGCGCGGGCGGCGGCCACGGTGCTGGCGGCGTGGGATCGGTCGGCCAACGCCGAGTCGCGCGGGGCCATCCTCTTCGAGGCCTGGGTGGCCCGGTGGATCCCCGGGCCGGGGCAGCAGCCGTTCGCCAGCCCGTGGCGGCTCGACTCGGCACTCACCACCCCCCACGGACTCGCCGACCCCGCAGCCGCGGTCACGGCACTGAGCGCCGCGGCGCGGGCCACGGTGCAGGCGCACGGCGCGCTCGATGTCCCGTATGGCCAGGTGAAGCGGCTGCGCCACGCCGGCCACGACCTGCCGGGGAACGGCGGCCCCGGCGACCCCTTCGGCATCTTCCGCGTGGCCCAGTACACCCCGGAGGCCGACGGGAAGGCGGCCATCACCTTCGGGGACACGTACTACCAGGTCGTCGAGTTTTCGTCGCCGGTGCGGGCCAAGGTGCTCACGGCCTACGGCAATGCATCGCAGCCGGGATCGCCGCATCGGGGCGACCAGCTGGAGCTGTTCGCCCGCCAGGAGATGCGCGACGCCTGGCGCACCCGCGCCGAGGTGGAGCGGCACCTCGAGTCGCGCGTGGTGTTGCGCTGAATGCGTCGGGGGGCCGGACAGTCGCCGGCCCCCCGTCACGCCACCGCCAACCGGGTACCCCCGCCGCTCACCCCGCGCGCGTGGACCACCCCGCCAGCTGCTTCCCCACCGGCAGCGACCGCACCCGCACCCCCGTGGCCGCGGCAATCGCGTTGGCAATCGCCCCGCAGCTGGGAGGCACCCCGGGTTCGCCAATCCCCCCGGGCTTCCCCTCGCTGGGCACCAGCACCACGTCCAGCTGCCTGGGCGCCGCACGCAGCCGCGTGAGCTCGTAGTCGCGGAAGTTGGACTGGGTGACGCGACCGCCGGCAAAGGTCACCTGGCTGTGCAGCACATTGCTCATCGCCATGATGAACGCCCCCTCCATCTGCGCGCGCGCCCGGTCGGGGTTGGCAATGAAGCCCGCGTCCACCGCCATCGTGGCCCGCGGGCACCGCACCGTCCCGTCAGGCAGCACCTCCACCTCGGCCACCACCGCCACATAGGTGAGGAAGCTGCGGTGCATCGCGATCCCCCGTCCGCGCCCGCGCGGGAGCGCGCCGTCGCGCCATCCGCTCCGCTCCACCGCCAGCTCCACCACGCGCCGCGCGCGCGCGGTGTCCAATGGATGGTCCGCCCAGCTGGCGCCGTAGTTGCTGGCCGGCTTCACCAGCCCGGCGGTGGACAGGTCCACCGTGCGCGGCGCGCCGATGAGATCCAACAGGAACGCCGCGCTGTCGCGCTTGGCCGCGCGCGCCAGCTCGTCCACGAACGACCCGATCGCAAACCCGTGGTGGATGGCGTTCACGCTGCGGAACCAGCCAATTCGCGTGTGCGCCGGCGCCTCCCCCACCTCCACCCGCAGGTTGGGCACCTCCCACGGCACGTCGCTGGCGCCGTTGGTCAGCTCATCGGGCTCGGCCCCCTTCACCCCGGGGGCAAAGGTGGCGCCAATGGCCGGGTACGCGCTGCGGTGCAGCCACGCGGTCACCTTCCCCGCGCCATCCAGCGCCGCCTCCAGCCGGTGCGCGGCGCACGAATGGAGGTAGCCGTTCCGCAGGTCGTCCTCGCGCGTCCACTGCACCCGCACCGGCGCCCCCACCGCGCGCGCCAGCCACGCGGCCTCGCACAGGAAATCGGGCTTGGACTTCCGCCCAAAGGCGCCCCCCAGCAGCGTCACGTGCACCTGCACCGTGTCCACGTCCATCTTTAGGTGCTCGGCCACCGCCTTGCGCGCATCCATGGGGCTCTGCGTGGGCGCCCACAGCTCCACCATGCCGTCCTGCACACGAGCGATGGCCGCCACCGGCTCCATCGGCGCATGCGCCAGGTGCGGCATCCAGTACTCGGCGCTCACGGCGTTTGCGGCGGACGCCAACGCCCGCGGGGCATCCCCCACGTTCCGCCCCGCCTGCCCGGGCTTGCGCACCTCGGCCATCAACTGCGCCTTGTACGCGGCGCTGTCGTAGGCGGCGTTGGGGCCGGCGTTCCAGGTGATGCGCAACGCGTCGCGCCCGCGGATGGCCGCCCACGTGTTGGCCGCCACCACCGCCACCCCGCCCAACGGCATGAAGCCGCCAGGCACGGCGCCATCCGGCAGGCGGATGACGCGCTCCACCCCGGGGATCGCCTTGGCCGCGCTGTCATCGAGCGTGGCGACCGTCCCCCCCCACACCGGCGGACGCGCGATCACCGCCACCTTCATCCCCGGCAGCCGCACGTCACCGCCATAGACGGCCGCGCCCGTGGTCATCGGCACCAGGTCGATGCCGGGCATCGCCTTCCCTTCCCACCGCCGCTCGGCGGGAGCCTTCACCCGCACCCGCCCGGCCGCCGGCATGGGGAGCGCGCGCGCGGTGGCCACCAGCGCGCCAAAGCGCGCGCGGCGCCCGCTGCGCGCATGCACCACCTCGCCGTTGCGCGCCTGCACCTCCGCCACCGGGACACCCCACTGCTGCGCCGCCGCGTCCTCCAGCAGCGCGCGCGCCGTGGCACCGGCCTCTCGGTACTTGTCCAGGAAGTCCCGGATGCTGGTGGAGCCGTCGGTGTTCTGGCTGCCGTACTTCTTCTCGTCGCCCAGCGCCTGCTCCACGCGGCAGCGGCTCCAGTCGGCCTCCATCTCGTCGGCGATGATCATCGGCATGGTGGTGCGGATCCCCTGCCCCATCTCCGAGCGGTGGCAGATGATCGTCACCAGGTCGTCTTCGCCAACGCGGAGGTACGCGTGCGCGTCCCACGGCTCGGCGGGGGCCACCCCGGCCAGCGCCTGCGCGTCCAGCCGGCGCACCCCCATGGCGCCGGCCGACAGCACCAGCCCCCCCAGCCCCAACAGCTTGAGGAAGTCGCGGCGCGCCTCGTCGGCCACCGGGGCGGCGGGGGCGGGGGCTGCACCGGCGCTCGCGGTGCCCAGCCACGGAAGCCGCGTGCGCGGGCTCACGGCGCCTCCTCCCGGGGCTGCGCCTCGCGCATCTGCTCGGCGGCCTGCCTGATGGCCGCGCGGATGCGCGGGTAGGTGCCGCAGCGGCAGAGGTGGCCGTTCATCGCCGCCTCGATGTCGGTGTCGGTGGGCTGCGTGGTGCGGGCCAGGAGGGTGGCCGCCTGCATGATCTGCCCGCTCTGGCAGAAGCCGCACTGCGGCACCTCCACCTGGCGCCAGGCCACCTGCAGCGGGTGCTCGCCGGTGGCGTGCAGCCCCTCGATGGTGGTGACCGTGGCGCCCGCCAGCGTGGCCATGCGGCGCTGGCAGGCGCGCACCGGCGCCCCGTTCACGTGCACCGTGCAGGCGCCGCACTGGGCGATGCCGCAGCCGTAGTGGGTGCCGGTAAGCCCCAGCTCGTCGCGGAGGAACCAGAGCAGCGGCATCGTGGGGTCGCCGTCGAAGGAGCGCGGCGAGCCGTTGACGGTCAGTTGGAGCATGCGGAGTCCTGGCGGGTGGAAGTCGCCGGGGAATGTGCGCGCAGGAGGGGGCGGTTGGTTAGGGGGGAATGGAGGGCAGGGCGGGGGAGAGCTCCCCGCAGCGCCTTAGGCGCGCTCGCCCTAAGGTCCTGCCATATTCCCGTGCATGAAGCCCCTTGAGCGCCTCGCGTCGGCGCAGACCCCCACCGGCTCCCTCCTGGAGCTGTTCCGCCATGACGGCGCCTACCTCATCCGGGCCGACGGGGTGGAGCTCATGTCCACCCGCCGGCATCACTCGGAGGATGCGCTGGCCGAGCTGGCGTGCGCGCCGTACACGGGCACGCCGGGCGTGCGCGTGCTCATCGGCGGGCTGGGGCTGGGGTTCACGCTGCGGGCCGCGCTGCGGGTGCTGCCGCAGGACGCCGAGGTGTGGGTGGCGGAGCTGCTGCCGGAGGTGATCGCGTGGAACGCCGACCCGGCGTTCGGGATCTCGGTGGAGGCGCTGCGGGACCCGCGCGTGCGCATGCACCAGGGGGACGTGACCGCGCTGCTGCGCGCGCACCCCGGGCACTTCCACGCCATCATGCTGGACACCGACAACGGTCCCGACGGGATGCTGCTGCGCGACAACGCGCCGCTGTACACCCGGCGCGGCATCCATGCCACCAAGGCGGCGCTGTGCGACGGCGGGACCATCGCCTACTGGTCGGTGGCCGACGACGCGCGCTTTGCCGGGACGGTGGAGGGGGCCGGCCTGCGGGTCGCCGCCCACCGCGTGCGCGCGCACCCCACGTCAGGCCCCTGGCACACCATCTACGTCGCCACCCCCACCACCAAAAAGCAGCGCTAGCCCCCCGCGGCAGCGCCTCCCTCCCCCCCTCCCCCCCACCCCCTCATCACCTCCCACTCCCCCCTATCGGTTCTCACCCCTCACCCCTAGGCAGTTCCCCCCCTTACCGGATGAACGCCACCCCCTCCATCCCCGCCGCCACCACCGGCGGCGCCGCAATCCGCAGGTGCCGCAGCACCGACGGCGCGATGTCCACGATGGCCGCCTCCCCCGCCAGGAACCGCGGCGTCAGCGGCCGCTGGTTGGTCACCATCCACGTCGTCCGCTCGCGCGCGGACTGCCCGCCGTGCCCCTTCCCGGTGGCCGCGTCGCGCCCGTGGTCGGTGGTCACCACCACCATCCACCGCTCCCCCAGCGCCTCGCGCTGCCGCACCGCGCGCCAGATGCGCCCCACCATCGCGTCGGCCCGCCGCACCGCCTCGTCAAACGGCTCGCGGTCCCCATGCGCGTGCCCGGCGTCATCGGTGTGCTGCAGGTACACCCAGCTCAGCACCGGTCCCCGCTCGGCGATATGCCGCGCCGCCTCGTCCGCCACCCGCTCGTCGATCGCCAGGATGTACCGCGACGCCGCATCGTGCGGAAACGCCACGGTGTCGAGTTCAAGGCCGTCCACCGCGTGGTCGATGCGGAACGCCCCCGCCCCCGGACGCCCCTCGCCGATGAGCACGGTGCGGTTGTCCAGCCACGTGGAGAACAGCGCCGTGGTGTGCGAGGAGTCGGCGGTCTCGACGATGCGGAACAGGTTCCAGTGGTCGTAGTTGGGGGTCAGGTTGCTGTTCCTCCGCACACGGTGCTTGTCGGCCCAGGTGCCGGTGAGGAAGCTCATGTACCCAGGCGCCGACACCGTGGGCGTCTCCGTGCGCCCGCCGATCTCCCCCCCCACGTGCGCGCGGGCGTACCCCCCCGCCGCCGCGATCGCGTCCAGCGCGGGGGTGTCCACCCGCTCGATCACGTCGGCGGGGATGCCGTCCAGCAGGATGATCACCGCCTTGCGCGGGGGGTCGGCACGGCGGGGGAGCGGGACGCGGCAGGCCGCGCCCAGGGCGACGGCGGCCAGGAGCAGGAGGGAGGTGCGCATGGGGAGCAATGAAAAACGAAGGCGGCGACCAGGGAACCACGTCATGGAGCCGTTACCGTAGATTGCACCCATGACCTCGCCCCGCCTCTATCGCCTGATCGCCGCCGACGGCAGCACCGTGTCCAGCCCCACGCCGGGCACGCTGGGCGGCCACCGAAAGAACCGCATCTACGGCCGGCTCGACTGCAAGGCCGCGCGACGGGCGCTCGGCACCGGGCGCAGCTACGAGCAGCAGCGCGTGTTCTTCGCCGACGAGGCCACGGCCGTGGCGGCAGGCTACCGCCCCTGCGCCACCTGTCTCCCCGACGCCCATCACGCGTGGAAGGCCAAGGGGGGCCGGTAACGCAGGCTTCGGTGAAGCGCCACCCGTCCGATTCGCCGTGACCATGCCCCCCGGAACCCCTGAATGACCCCGACCATCCGCCACGCCACCCCCGCGGAGGCGCCCGCTCTGGCGGAGCTGGCGGCGCGCACCTTCCGCGACACGTTCGGCGCGGACAACCGCCCCGAGGATCTCGCCCAGCACCTCGCCACCGCCTACGGGCCGGAACAGCAGGCGCGCGAGATCGCGGACCCGGGGATCACCACCCTGGTGGCCGAGCAAGACGGGACGCTGGTCGCCTTCACCCAGCTGCGGCTGGGCACGCCCCCCGCCGCCGTCCGCGGGGCGGCGCCCGTCGAGATCTGGAGGTTCTACCTGGCCGCCGCGTGGCACGGCCGCGGCTTGGCCCAGCAGCTCATGGCAGCCGCCATCGAGGCGGCGGAGGCCGCGGGTGCCCGCACGCTGTGGCTCGGGGTCTGGGAGCGGAATCCGCGGGCCATCGCGTTCTATCGCAAGGCCGGCTTTGTCGACGTGGGGAGCCAGCTGTTCGTCGTGGGCACCGATCCGCAGACCGACCGCCTCATGGAGCGGTCGCTCGCGAGCGACGCCGCGCCCTGACGGCGGGCGTCCGCCGAGGGGGCAGCAGGGTGCCCCCCCGGGTCACAGGGGGTGCGCCCTCAGCGCACCACCCACTCCGTCGTCAGCAGCACCGTGTCCCACCCGATGCGCAGCTCGCCCCGCTGGGCGCCGGGCGCGGTGGAGGGCACCAGCCACATGCTGAGGCTCTCCAGCGGCGTGGTCAGCGTGCGGCTCTGCATCGGGATGCGCGCCGCGTCCTTCGCCGCGTTGTAGGCGGTCACGTTCACCTGCGCCGCGCCGGTGGTCTCCGCCTGCAGGATGAGCGTCCAGCCGCTCGTGGCCGGCAGCATCTGCGCCACGTAGCGCCCCGCCGGCACCGCCACGCCCCCCATGCTCAGCGGCACGTCGGTGGTGAACAGCGTGGCCGCGTTGGCGCCCAGCCGCCACACCGTGCCCATGGGCACCAGGCTGTCGGTGTTGATGCGCCGGCCGCGCAGGTGCGGCTGGCCGTAGTCCAGGCGGATGAGCGCCGGCTTCCCCGCCGCGCGCTGCGCCGCGGTGTCGGCGAAAGTCAGCGCCACCTCCGCCGTGGCGCGCGTGCTGGGGGCGGCGCGGCGCGCGCCCGGCTGGGCCGACAGGAGCGCCGGCGCACCGGCGAGCAGCAGGAAGGAAACGGTCAGGAGACGCATGTGATGACGACGCTGAAGGATTGACACCAGGCCGGCCTCGGCCCGCAGCGGCAATCTAACCCCCCCCGCGCGGCGAGGTGCTGGCGTCGCCCGCTCCACTGCTCCACCTCGAGCTGCTCGAAGCGCGCGAAGTCGCGCACGTTCTGGGTGACCAGGGTGAGTCCCCGTGTGAAGGCGATGGCAGCGATCTGTCCGTCCACGAACGGGGCGGGGCGCCCGGCTGCCTCCAGGCGCGCGCGTTCGCGCCCATGCCAACGGGCTGCAGCCTCATCGTACGGCAACACGGGAAACGCAGCCAGCACGACGTCATGCAGGTAGCGCTCCAGCGCATCCCGGCGTCGGCCGCGGTCAAGACGCGCGCACCCGTAGGTGAGCTCATGCCAGACCGGTGCGGCAATGGCGCACCGGTGGCCGTCGGTGGCAAGCCGCTTCACGATGGAAGGGGCCGGAATCGGGGCGATGGGCGCCGACACGACGGACGTGTCGAGCAGGTACCGCAGCGTCACAGGCTGACGTCGCGTCCCGGCGTGCGGTCGCGAGCCCGTGCGAACACCGCCCCCTCAATGCCAACCTGATCGAGCGGATGCTGCGCCAGAAAGTCGCGATACGCGTCGGCAAACCGGGCCCGCTGGGCGCGAAGCCGCGCCACCTCCGCCACCGACAGCAGCACGGCGATCGGTTGGCCTCGCCGGGTCAACTCGACCGCCTGCCCGGCCTCGGCCTGGTCCACCAGCTCCGACAGCCGGGCCCGGGCTTCAGCGATGGAATAGCGTCGGGACATACCCGAAATGTACATCAGGATGTACATCGGGTGAGGGCCCAGCGTGGGACCAGCCACGGGTGGCAACGGTGTCATGGACCCGCCATGCACCGCGTCCCGAGGAATGTCACACCCGGACCACGCACGCAGGACCTTGGCGACGCGCCCTCATCCCCCCCGCGCGCGCTTCTCGATCTCGTCCAGCAGCCGCTGCTCGATCTTGCCGCTGCTCCCGCACGGGAGCAGGTCCGTGCTGGTGCCGCTGGTGAGATCCTTCGCCGTCGCCGACAGCTGCACGCTCACGTCGCTCGCGCCCCCGGGGGCGTCCTTCACCCGCGTCACCAGCGCCATGTAGATGCGGAACGAGGCCGCGTTGGGCCCCGTCATCCCGCTGCCGCAGTCCACCAGCTCCACCATCGGCCGCCCCAGGAACTGCCGCACGCGGTAGAAGTCGGGGTTCCCCACGCGGCGGTTCACCCGGTCGTCCAGCGTCACCGGGATCATGAACCCCGCGTACGCCTGCCGCACCGCGGCCAGCACCGTGGCCGGCGCCATCGCCATCCGCCGCGACTGTTCCGGGGGCGCGGAGGAGTAGGTCACCCCCGTCCCGTCGGTGAGGATCGCCCGCCGTGCGGCGGGGGCGTCGGTCATCGCGCGGGGGGTCGCCGACTGGGGGGCGCCCCCCGGCGCGCCCCCGCTGCTGGCGCACGCCGCGGCGCCGACAACCATGAGGACGGTGCCCGCAGCGCGCCCCGCGCCCCGCAGGGAGAACACCGGCCCCGTGGGCCCGGACCCGAACAGTGGGAGCGCCATCGCCCGCCCTGCCATGCAAGAGGTGGCCAACGCGAGCACATCGCGTCGGGGTGCGCCGTGCGACCAGGATGCGTCAGGACCTGTCGAGTATACGACGGGGCGCCCGTGACGGCGAGCGGCGGCGAAGCCGCAGGCGCGGCCGAACGCCATGCTTGCGGGGGTGGCGGGCGCGCCGTAGGCTCACCGCACCCCGTCGTCTCCTCGGTCCCCTTCGCATGCGCCTGCGCCCTGTACGGCTCGCGCCGCTGCCGCTGCTCCTCCTCGCGCTGGACGCGTCGCCCCGCGCGCACGCGCGCCAGGCCCCCGCGTGCACCCTGGTGGGTGCCGATTCCCTCACCAGCGTCCCGGGGCGCCCCTTCCAGGCGCTCCCCAGCGCCGACGGGTGCCACCTTTTCGTGTCGCTCAACCCGGCGGCGCCCGGGCAGGTGGCCGGCGTGGCGGTGCTGGCCGTCACCGGCGGCGCGCTGCGCCTGCAGCGCGTGGTCCCCACTCCGCAGCCCCCCGCGGGGATGGCGCTGTCGCGCGACGGCACCGTGCTGGTGGCCACGCACGACGCCGGCGCCTCGCTCTTCCGCGTGGACGCGCTCGTGCGCGGCGACGAGGCGCTCATCGGCCGCATCCCCGACAAGCCGGGGGCCGGGCGCGTGTACGCCGCCACCTCCCCCGACGACGCGCTGCTGCTGCTGGCCGACGAGCGCGCGCGCAGCATCACCGTGGTGGACTTCGCCAAGGCGCGCACCCCCGGTGGCATGGCCGCCAGCGTGCTGGGCGCCATCCCCACCGGCGACCTCCCCATCGCCCTCACCTTCTCCCCCGACGGGCGGTGGCTCTTCACCACCAGCCAGCGGGTCCCTGACACCCGCTCGTGGCCCGTGGTGTGCCGCAAGCTCGGCTCCCTCGATCCCGCCGATCCCCCCGCGCAAGTGGAGGGGGCCGTGCTCGTGGTGGACGTGGCGCTGGCGCGCACCGACCCGGCCCGCAGCGTGGTCCGCACCGTGCGCGCCGGGTGCAACCCCGTGCGCCTGGTGCTCTCCCCCGACGGGACCCGCGCCTACGTGAGCGCGCGCGCCGAGAACGCGCTGCTGGTGTTCGACGCCCGCGCATTGGCGGGGCAGGGGGACACCGCCGCCGCGCTGGTGGCCCGCATCCCCGTGGGGACCGCGCCGGTGGGCATTGCCGTCACCCCCGACGGGCGCCGCGT
Source organism: Gemmatimonas sp. (assembly GCA_044352305.1). Lineage (GTDB taxonomy): Bacteria > Gemmatimonadota > Gemmatimonadetes > Gemmatimonadales > Gemmatimonadaceae > Gemmatimonas. Next base: position 9,605 of record JBILED010000022.1, on the reverse strand, counting down.
GCTGGTGACCAACTCCAACCGCTTCGCCTTCGACGCCAACGACCGGCAGTCGGTCTCCGTCATCGACGCCGCGCGCGTCGGCGAAGGCGCCGCGGCGAAGGTCGGCGAGATCCCCGCCGGCGCCTTCCCCCGTGAGCTGCGCCTCCACCCCGACGGGCGCACCGTGGTGCTCACCAACTTCGCCTCGCAAACCGTGCAGCTGGTGGATCTCGCCCGCCTCCCGTGACGACGACAGACCTCTCGGCGTGACCATCCTTCCGGCAAAGCCTTCATGACCACCCTCCGCCTCGCCCTCGCCGCCCTCCGGTACCCCGACTCCCCGCAGGCCGCCGTCGCGTTGGCAGTGGACGCGGTGCACGAGGCCGCCCGCCAAGGCGCCCAGCTGGTGGTGTTTCCCGAGTGCTACATCCCCGGCTACCGCTGGCCCACGCGGCACGTCCCGCCAGCCGATGCCGCATACCTCGAGGCGGCATGGACCGCCGTGGCCGCGGCGGCCGCGGCGGCGCGCATCACGGTGGTGCTGGGCACCGAGCGGTTCACTCCCGAAGGGCTTGTGCTCACCACGCTGGTGATCGACCAGGAGGGACGGCGCGTGGGGTGGCAGGACAAGGTCCAGCTCGATCCGTCGGAGGAGAACGGCTACGTCGCGGCCGCCGAACGGCGGCTCTTCGAGGTGGCGGGGGTCCCCTTCGGGATCGTCATCTGCCACGAGGGGTGGCGCTATCCGGAAACCGTGCGCTGGGCCGCGCGGCGCGGGGCAAAGCTGGTGGTGCACCCGCACTACGGGGAGGCCGAGCCGGGGAGCTTCCGTCCGGAGCAGTACGCCGATCCGCGCAACACCTTTCACGAGGCCGCGGTGCGGTGTCGCGCCGCCGAGAACACCGTCTGGTTTGCCACCGTGAACTGCGCGGGCCCCGGGGCGCCCACCACCTGCGCCGTGGCCGCCCCCGACGGGACCATCGTGGCCTGGCAGCCGTACGACCAGGCGGGGGTGCTCGTGGTGGACTGCGACCTGTCCCTCGCCACCGGCCTGCTGGCGGCGCGCTGTCGCACCGTGCCGTGAGCGGGCGTCGCGACCGCGACGCCCGCCGCTCCTCCTGAACGCTCCTCCTGAACGTGTCGCACCACTGATGCTCCAGGGCCCCCCGCCGTGACTACCGACGCCTACCCCACCGAGCAGGCCATCCGCGCCAACCGCGCCGCGCTGGGCGACCTCGTGGTCACCACCTCCGTGCGGCGGCTGGTGGACCACGCCGTGGCCGAGCGGCTGGGGGAGACCGCGGTGTGGCTCAAGGAGGAGCTGTTCCAGCGCACCGGCTCCTTCAAGCCGCGCGGCGCGCTCACCGTCATGCGCCAGCTGGACGCCGACGCGCTTGCGCGCGGCGTCACCGGCGTGTCGGCCGGCAACCACGCCATTTCGCTGGCGTACTCCGCGCGCACGCTGGGGACCACCGCCTCCGTGGTGATGCCCCGCACCGCCAACCCCTATCGCATCGCCGTCTGCCGCGAGCTGGGGGCGTCCGTGGAGCTGGTGGACACCGTGCACCGGGCGTTCGACCGGGTGCGCGAGATCGTGGCCGAGCAGGGGCGCACCTTCGTGCACCCGTATGAGGGGCCGCTCACCGCGCTGGGGACCGCCACCGTGGGGCTCGAGTTCATCGACCAGGTGCGGGCGCAGGGAAGCGAGCTGGACGCCGTGGTGGTGGCGGCCGGCGGCGGCGGGCTGGCCGCCGGGGTGGCGTGTGCCGTCAAGCGGCTGTCACCGGACACCCGGGTGTTCGTGGTGGAGCCCGAGGGGGCCGACACCATGGCGCGCAGCTTTGCCACCGGGGAGCCGCAGGCGCTGGACGCCGTGCGCACCATCGCCGACTCGCTGGGCGCGCCGCGCTGCGAGCCCTATGCGTTCGCCATGACGCGGGCCTTTGCCGACGAGGTCGTGCTGGTGAGCGACGACCAGCTCCGTGATGCCATGCGCCTCACCTTCCGTGCCGCCAAGCTGGTGGTGGAGCCCGCGGGGGCGGCGGCGCTGGCCGCCCTGCTCCACCCGCTGCGCGAGCGGCTGTGGGGGCGGCGCGTGGGGCTCGTGGTGTGCGGCGGCAACATCGACGCGGCCACCTTTGCGGCGCAGCTGGCGGGGTAAGGCGCCGGTCCCAGCCGCAGGGGCACGCCGCCCGGTTGCGGCGCCCGCGTCACACGCGCCGCGTGCGCCACCCGCCGCGCCGGAACATCGCGAAGCTCACCAGGCTCAGCGCCGTGTACGCCACCGCCACCGCCCAGAACGTCCCCTCCACCCCCAGCGGCGTGTGGCGCGACAGCCACCAGGCCGCCGGGAGCTGGATCGCCCAGAAGCACGCCACGTTCATGAGCGTGGGCGTGCGCGTGTCGCCGGCGCCGTTGAACCCCTGCTCCAGCGTCATCCCCAGCGCGTAGGCGGGGAACCCCAGCGCCATGATGCGCAGCGCCCGCTCCGCCACCCGCACCACCGCCGGGTCGGTGGTGAACGCCGCCACCAGCGGCGTGGCGAACAGCCAGAACACCACCCCCGTGAGCGTCAGCAGCGACACCGTCACGCGCGCCGCCACCCACACGCTGCGCGCGGCGCGGTCGGGGTTGTCGGCGCCCAGCGCCTGCCCCACCATCGTGGCCGCCGCAGCGCCCACGCCGTACGCCGGCATCAGCGCGAACAGCAGGATGCGGATGGCAATCGTGTACCCCGCCATCGCCGTGGCGCCAAACCCCGCGGTGAGACGCGCCAGCCCCATCCAGCTCATGGTGGCCAGCGCCGTCTGCACCGTCCCCCAGCCGCTCAGGCGGGCGATGTTCCACAGCGTCTCCGGCTCCACTGCCAGGTGGCGGCGCCGCACCGCCAGGTGCCCCGTGCCGCGCCCCAGCGACCAGAGCGCCCAGGCCAGCCCCGTGCCGCGCCCGATGGCGGTGGCCCACGCCGCCCCCACCAGCCCCAACTCGGGGAAGGGACCCCAGCCGAACAGCAGCGCCGGGGCGAGGGCGATGTTGAGCGAGTTCCCCAGGATCAGCGTGCGCATCGCCACCGCCGGGTCGCCGGCGCCGCGAAACACCGCGTTCACCAGGAACAGCAGGATCACCGTGGCGCTCATCCCCAGCGACACCCGCGTGAACGGCGTCCCCACCGCGAGCGTGGCGGCGTCGGCCCCCATGAGCGAAAGCAGGTCGGGGGCACACCACGCGCCCGCCGCGCCGATCACGACGGACAGGATGACCCCCAGCAGCAGCACCTGCACCGCCGCGCGCGCGGCGCCCTCGGGGTCCTGCTCCCCGATGCGGCGCGCCACCGTGGCGGTGGCGCCGATGCTGAGCCCCATCGCCAGGGTGTACAGCACCATCATGAGGGCCTCGGTGAGGCCGATCGTGGCCACCGCCGCGGCCCCCAGCCGCCCCACGAAGTACACGTCGGCCACGGCGAAGAGGCTCTCCATGAGCATCTCCACCACCATCGGGATGGCGAGGAGAAGGATCGCCCGCCCGATCGGCCCCTGCGTGTAGTCGTGCGTGCCGCCGCGGAGCGCCTCGCGCAGGGTGGCGAGGAGCGACGGGGTGGGGGTGTCCTGCGCCATGAGCAATCTCCGGTGCTGTGCGTGCGGGAATAGTAGCGCAGCCCGCGTGTTGCTCAACCGCGAGGCGTGGCGGCGGCCGAGACCGAACCAGCCCCCTCCGGCCGTGCCCTCCCGCTTGCGGCCGCCCCGCGCGGGCGGGAGAATGGGGTCGGCACCGGACGCCCCTGCGTGCCCATCCGCCCTCCTGCCATGTCTCCCATGCCCGCCTCCCGCCGCGACTTCGTCCGCCAGATCGGCCTGGGGCTGGCCGCCAGCGCCGCCGCCGCCGAGTCGCTCGCCGCGCAGGCCGCCCTGCTCCCGCGCGGCGACTCGGAGCGGCTGCTCGTGGAGAATCCGCACCACCCCGTGCCGGCGCCGGTGGGGGTGGACCGCCTCCCGCTCGCCTGGTACCAGCGGCAGTCGCAGCGGCTGCGCGAGCAGGCCCGCGCCCGCGGCGTGGACCTGCTGCTGCTGCAGAGCGACGTGAACCTGGTGTACTTCACCGGCTGCTTCCGCGGCAGCGGCGAGCGCACCACCTGGGCGCTCATGCCCACCCGCGAGACCGACACCGTCTACTGGTTCTCGCCGGCCATCGACCGCGACCTCATCACGTCGTGGTGGTGCACCGAGAACGACTACTACTTCTGCTATCCGCACGCCGAGGGGGGGTTCCCCAACCGGGGGGAGCTGTCGAAGGGCCCGCGCGTGGACCTGTGGGCGTGGGTGCTGGGGAAGCTGGCCGCCAAGGGGCTGGGGGACGTCACCATCGGCCTCGACCGCGAGCTCACCCCGTCGGCGCAGCGCACGTTTGACCGCGTGCTCCCGTCGGCCACGGCGGTGGACGTCAGCGACCTGTGCCTGCGGATGCAGGTCATCAAGACCCCCGAGGAGATCGCCCTCACGCAGCGCGCCTACCGGTACTTCGACCTGGTGCACTGCTTCGCGCGCGACTACCTGCTGGAGCACGGCACCCGCACCACCGACTACCAGGTGGGACAGGCGCTGTCGCAGTACGGCATCAACCTCATGATGCGCGACGTGAAGCGCGACGGCCGCCCGCACAGCGCCGTGGGGATGGAAGTCACCGGGCACTACGTGCGCACCGGCGTGGCCACCGCCTATCCGCACCCCAACCAGTTCTTCCACGCCCCCGTTCGCAAGGGGCAGCCCGTGTACGTCAACTGCGACATCCTGCTGGGGGGCTACGGCGGCGAGGGATACCGCAACTACATCCTGAAGCCCTCCAACGCGGCGCACGACCGCATGTGGCAGGTGGTGGCCGACACGGTGCAGATGATCGTGGAGGAGACCAAGCCGGGAGCCGTCTGCTCCGACATCGCGCACAAGGTGCACGCCTACCAGATCAGGCAGGGGATGCAGGAGTGCATCTACCATCGCCCGGGCCACGGCCAGGGGCAGAACTTCGTGGGGCACCAGCCCCCGTTCCTGGCGCTGGGGGACCACTCGGTGGTCGAGGAGGGGATGACCTTCTCCGTGGAGCCGGGGCTCTACGACGAGAAGAACGGGATCGGCATCAACCCCAGCGACCGGCTGGTGGTGCTCAAGGACCGGGCGGTGCTCATGAGCCGGATCCCGTTCACGAAGGAGTGGAGCTACCTCGAGGTGTGAGGGGGATGCAGGGAATTGGCCATCGAATGAGGAGCAGGTCATGCCGTCTGTCACGCTGTCCTCCGGCACCATCCACTACCTCGACCAGGGCCACGGGCCGCCGGTCGTCCTGCTGCACGCCAGCCCGGGCGACGCCCGGGATTTCGGCGCCATCATCCCGGCGCTCGCCTCGCCGTACCGCGTCATCGCCGTCGATTGGCCCGGATATGGATCGTCAGGGCTGCCACCAGACCCGGACGCGGTGGACGTGCTCTTCTTCTACCAGGTGCTGTGCGAGTTCCTGGACGCCCTCGCCCTGCCCCCCGCCCTGTTCATCGGCAACTCGCTTGGCGGAAATGCGGCCGCGCGCCTGGCCGCGCGCCGCCCCGCGTCGGTGCGCGCCCTGGTCCTCGTGGCGCCGGGAGGCTTCACGGCCCACAACGCGGCCACGCGCGCCTTCTGCGCACTGCAGGCCAGCGGCCTTTCCCTCCCGCCATCCTGGTTCGCCAGGCTGTATCTCCGGGGCAGGACGCCAACCACCTCCGACATGCGGGAGCGGGCGGCCACGGAGCATGCGGAGCCGCGGCGCGTCGCCATGGGCCGTGCGCTGTGGCGGAGCTTTGGTCGGCCGGACAATGATCTGCGCGTGGAGGCGCGTGCCATCACCGCGCCCACCCTGCTGGTGTTCGGGGCCAGGGACCCCGTGATATCGGCCAGGCGCGACGGCGCGATCGCCTCGCAATCGATGCCGGCCGCGTCGCGGGTCACGCTCCCCTGCGGCCACGCACCGTTCGCCGAGCTCCCGGAACGGTTCCTGGAGGAGGTGCTCCCCTTTCTGGGTCGGTGGGATGGCGGGTGACGCGTTCACCCTGCAGGGGGCCGCGTAGGGAGCTCGGTGACATGAGGGTGCACTTCGCCGTCTGTAGCGGAACACCTGCGGGGCTCGCTGCCGCGTTCGCCTCCCCGACGGCCGACCAGAACGCGGTCGACACGAGGCGCGTCCTCCACCGCCGCGCGCCAACGGCGCACACCACTCCTTTGGTGCGGTCCGGGCAGGAATGCGTCGCGCGCGCCCTCATCCACTCCTCAAACCAACGTGACCATGGGCCTCCTCGACGGCATGCTCGGCAATGCCTCCAAGATCGACCCGGCCAGGATCCAGGCCGAATTCCAGCAGATCCTCGCCCCCGGCGAGCGGGTGGAACACGCCTATCAGCTGATTCGGGACCACTTCGTCTTCACCGACAAGCGCTTCATCATGGTGGACCGGCAGGGGCTCACCGGCAGCAAGGTCGAGTACCACTCGATCCCGTACCGGAGCATCCTGCATTTCTGCATCGAGACCGGGGGCACCTTCGACCTCGATGCCGAGCTCAAAATCTGGATCTCGGGCTCCGCCGTGCCCATCCAGAAGCAGTTCAACAAGAAGCTGAGCATCTACGAAGTGCAGGCCGTGCTGGCCAGCTACGTGCTGCGGTAGCGCCACGGGGGCGGGTTGGGGGCGCAGACACCTTGATTAAGAGGTGTGTTATGGTGTGTTATGGTGTGTCATATGGTATGGCGACCATGACCCACCGCACCACCTTCGCCCTCGACGAGCCCACCGTCACCCGGATCCGCGCCTTCGCGGACCAGTGGGGCGTGTCGCAGGCGGAGGTCATCCGGCGGGTGATGGCGCGGGCCGACGCGCCGCCAAAACCCGACCCGGTCGCCATGCTCGACGCGCTCTTCGCGGCCGGGTTGCAACTGGCGTAGTGTACGGTTGGTACGGCACCCCCCTCAGCTTTCCCCCCACCCCGAACCGCCCCATGCCCACCTCCCGTCCCCTCGCGCGCGCGCTGTGCCTTGGCGCGCTGCTCTCCCTCCCCGTGCTCGCCAGCGCCCAGGCGCCCGCCGCCCGCGACGCGGCCCGGCCGGCGCCGGCGGCGCGCCCCGCCGATGTCGAGAGCATCGACGCCATCATGCGGGCCATCTACGACGTCATCTCCGGGCCCGCCGGCCAGCCCCGCGACTGGAACCGCTTCCGGTCGCTGTTGGCGCCCGGCGCGCGCCTCATCCCCACCGGCAAGGGCCCCGACGGCAAGGGGGTGCTGCGCACGTGGACAGCGGAGGAGTACATCGCCATGGCCGGGCCCGGCCTCGAGCGCGACGGGTTCTTCGAGCGCGAGATCGGCCGCAAGCTGGAGCGCTACGGCAACGTGGTGCACCTCATGAGCGCCTACGACTCCAAGCGCGCCCTCAGCGATCCGGCCCCGTTCGCGCGCGGCGTCAACTCATTCCAGCTGTTCTACGACGGCACGCGCTGGTACGTGGTGACCATCTACTGGGAGGCCGAGACCCCGGGGAACCCCATTCCGGCGGCGCTGCTGAACGCGAAGTGACGGCGGCGGGCGGCGCCGCCGCCGGCACATCCCCTGTGGTGTGGACGTCAACCGAGAGGCAAGGAGCAATCATGAGAATCACCGTGTCCACCGTCATCGCCGCGCCCATCGCGGACGTCTGGCGCCGCTACACCACCCCCGACGACATCAAGGCCTGGAACACCGCCTCCCCGGACTGGCACACCACGGCGTCCACGGTGGACCTGCGAGTGGGTGGGCTGTTCTCGTCGCGCATGGAGGCCAAGGACGGCTCCTTCGGCTTTGACTTCGCGGGCCAGTACACCAAGGTCGAGGCGCCGTACCGGCTCGAGTACGCGTTTGGCGATCGGGTGGGCGAGGTGGAATTCTCCGACGGCACGGACGGGGTCACCGTGCGGGTGACCTTTGACGCCGAAGACACCCACTCGGAGGAGCAGCAGCGGGAGGGGTGGCAGGCCATCCTCGACAACTTCCGCCGGCACGTGCTGTCCTCGTGAAGCTCGGCTACACCATCCTCTACGTCCCCGATGTCGCCGCCTCGCTGGCGTTCTTCGAGGGCGCCTTCGGCCTGGCGCGACGCTTCCTGCACGACTCCGGCACCTACGGCGAACTGGAGACGGGGCCTACCACGCTGGCCTTCGCCGCGCACGCCTTGGGCGCGTCCAACTTCCCGGCCGGCCACGTGCACGCCGACACGTCGCCCGTGCCGCTGGGAATGGAGGTGGGGCTCGTGACGGACCAAGTCGAGGCGGCCCATGCCAAGGCGCTCGCGCACGGCGCCACGGAGCTCGCGGCCCCCGTCGCCAAGCCGTGGGGGCAGGTGGTCTCCTACGTGCGGGCCCCCGACGGCTGTCTCATCGAGCTCTGCTCGCCCATGGGGGAGTGAGGCATCGCGGCGGGACCGTGCAACGACCCGCCCCCCTACGACGCCAACACCCCGTGGGTGCGACGCCAGCTGCGGACCCGGTCATGCAAGTGCCGGCTGCACGGCACGTCGTTGTGCGTCCCCCGGGGATACCCGTGCAGCTCGTGGCGGCGGCCACGCGACGACAACAGCACGAGGTGGCCGCCATGGCCGAGGACACGCACGCCTTCCTGGTGGACGACCGCGGGGAGGCCATCGCCGCCGGCAGCCTGCACCTGCACGGCGGCGTGGCGCTGTTCGCCGGGGCCAGCACGGTGCCGGCGTTCCGCGGGCGGGGGGCGCAGCGCGCCCCGCTGCAGGCGCGCATCGCGCTTGCCGTGGCGCAGGGCGCCGACCTGGCGATCATGGTGGCGCTGCCGGGGAGCGCCTCGCATCGCAATGCGCAGCGCGCGGGGTTTCAGGTGGCGTACAGCCGGGTCAAGGTCGGTCGGTGAGCGGGGAGGGGGATCGGGTCTCCCGATGGTCGGCGGCCGCCAGCTCCCGGGCCCGCTGGAGGTCGGTGGCAAAGTCGATCTCCACCCAGGGCGCACCCCGGGTGGCGATCGCCGCGAAGCCGTGGCGGTCAAGCAGCGAGGCCAGCGCATCCTCGTAGCCGGTGGTCACCTCACCGCGGGCGACCTGGGCGCCGACCCCCAGGCGGAGCGCGGCGGTTGCGTCCGGCTCCAGACGCGCGAATCCCACCCATTCCCCCTGCTGGTCGTGCCCCGGCACCGGGCCGCGGCGCAGCTGCCGCACCTCACCAGCGGTGATGCCGGCCATGTACTGCTCGTCGGTGAACACCGTGCCAAGGTCGATGAGCAGCGCATTCCCCCGGTGCGCCTCGAGCGCCTCGAAGAACCGGGGGGGCGCGTAGACATCGCCGTCGAGGAGGAGCAGCGGGTCGCTGAGGGAGGCGAAGGAGGCGAGGGCGGCATGGAGCGTGACCACGGAACCCTGCCGAAAGCGCGGGTTGAAGACCAGCCGGGCGCGGTCGCCGACCTGCGCGGCGATCGCGTCGGCCTGATGGCCCACCGCGATGGTCACCGGGATGCCGAGGGGTTCCAGCGCGTCGAGGTACCGGTCGAGGAGCGGGCGGCCGCCGATCTCCACGAGGCACTTGGGGCGGTCGTCGGCAAGGGCGAGGCGGGAGCCGACGCCGGC
>JBILED010000093.1:0-9636 GCA_044352305.1 Gemmatimonas sp. | reverse complement strand
TGGCGATGTTCTGCAGCACGCGCGGGTCGTCGGGGCGCTCCCGCAGCGCCAGGCGGTACGACGTGAGCGCATTGGCATAGTCGCCACGCGCCTCAAGGTCCAGCGCTTCGGCGAGGAAGTCCGGTGTGCGGGCTCGACCGCCGCCCAGAAGGTCCGAGATGGGACGCCACCACGTCATCCGCCCAAGCTATGCGGCATTTCCGTTGCCTACAAGGCACGGCGACGGTAGGCTAGGACCGTAGGCCGGCACGGTAGGTCCGGACGGAGGCGCGGCACGCACGCCCCCATCACCTCGCGAGGTACCCATGCTCGACCCTGCTTCCACTGCCGGCGTGCTGCTGGTGGACTGGCCGCTGTTTGGCGAACTGTCGCGCGCGCTGGCCCTCAAGGTGGCCCGCGACTTCCGCCCCGACCTCGTGGTGGGGATCGCCACCGCCGGCGTGGTTCCCGGCGCGGCCGTGGCTGCGATCCTCGACGTCCCCTTCCACTCCATGCTCGTCACCCGCCGTCGCTCCGAGGGGGCGGGGGCCACGCAGGGGCTGGCGACGCGCACCACCCCGGCGGTGTTCGGCGCCGCGCCCACCGATGCGCGCGGCGCCCGCGTCCTCGTGGTCGATGAAACGTGCGATTCGGGGGACACCCTGCGCCTGGCCGTGGCGGCGCTCGGGCATGCGGGGGCCTCGGCCGTGCGCTCGGCCGTCTGCTTCCGGCGCGGCCCCTACGCGCCAGACTTCCATGCGTTGGCCACCCGCAGCGTCATCGTGCTGCCCTGGGATCGCGAGATCCTGGTGGGGGACCAGCTACGCCCCAACCCGCGCTACGCCGGGGCGCTCCCCGAGGCGGTCGGCTAGCCCGCCGCGGGCATACCCGCCGGCGACAGGCAGTCAGGCGTCCCTCAGCCAGTCCCCTGCTCCTCCAGCAGCTGCGCCACGGCCTGCTCCACCGAGGCGCCACCCGCCAGCCCCTGATGCAGCCCTTCCAGCACGCGCCCGGCACCCACCAGAAAGGTGCCGCGACCGGGCACCAGCGGTGGGGCGGGGGGGATCTCCAGCACGGCCAACGGCGCATCCGCCACCGCGCCCAGCACCCCGGACAGCAACCCGGTGGTCACCGGCATCCCCTCGGCGCGCACCGGTTCCGCCCACGCATACACCTCCACGCGCAGCAGCGACGGCCCCCAGGGTGCCATGGTCAGGTGCCCCCACCCCAACTCTTCCAGGAACCCCGACAGCAACGGCGCCAGCTGCGCCTCGGGGAGCGCCTCGGGCGCCGGTTCGCCGCGGGACGCCAGCCAGGTGGCAAAGGCCGGGACCAGCGCCCGCCCCGCCTGGTACCCACCCTCCCGCAGCCGGATCCAGCGGGGGATCCCGTCACCGCCACGGGCCGCGCCGTGCACCCCCGCCAGGAACGCCGTCGCCTGCAGGCTCACGACGCCGTCCCCGTCAGCCGCGCCCGCAGCCCGGCCTCGTCCACCACCGGCACCCCCAGCGCCTTCGCCTTGTCCAGCTTGCTGCCGGCCTCGTCGCCCGCCACTACGAAGGAGGTCTTCCGCGAGACGCTGCTCGTCACCCGACCGCCGGCCTGCTCCACCAGGGCCGTGGCCTCGTCGCGCGACAGCGTGGGCAGCGTGCCGGTCAGCACCACCGTCTGTCCGCTGAGCGCGCCATGCGCCTCCACGGCGTCCGGCTCCACCAGCGTGAGCCCGCGCGCCGCCAGCCTCGTCAGCAGTGCCTGCGCCCCCGGGTCGGCGAAATACGCCGCCACCGACTCGGCAATGATCGTCCCGATCCCGCGCACCGCCCCCAGCTGCTCCGGGGTGGCCGCCATGAGCGCCGCCAGCGACCCGAAGTGCCGCGCCAGCAGCTGCGCCGCCTGCGCCCCCACGTGCCGGATCCCCAGCCCGAACAGCAGGCGCGACAGCGGGCGCGCCGTGGACGCCGCGATCGCCGCCACCAGGTTCTCCGCGCTCTTCGCCGCAAACCGCTCCAGTCGCACCAGCTGCGCCGCCGTCAGGTCGTACAGGTCGGCCGCGTCACGCACCAGCTCCGCGTCCAGCAGCTGCTGCAGGCGCGCGTACGAGAGCCCGTCGATGTCCAGCGCCCCCTTGGACGCGAAGTGCACCAGCGCCTCCAGCTGCCGCCCGGGACACGCGACGTTGGGGCAGTAGAGCGCCACGCTCTCCCCGGCCTCGTCCCGGTCGCGCACCGCCGCCGCGCCGCACCGCGGACAGTGCGCCGGCATGGACCACGCGCGCTCCGTCCCGGTTCGCCGCTCGGGCACCGGCCCCACCACGTACGGGATCACGTCCCCAGCGCGCACCACCTGCACCCAGTCCCCCTCGCGCAGGTCCTTCGCCGCCACCTGGTCGGCGTTGTGCAGCGTGGCATAGGTCACCGTCGCCCCCCCCACCTCCACCGGCTCCAGCACTGCATACGGCGTGAGCGCGCCGGTGCGCCCCACGCTCACCGCAATCGCCAGCAGCCGGGTCACCGCCAGGTCGGGGGCGAACTTCCGCGCAATCGCCCAGCGCGGCGTGCGGTCGCTGCGGATCCCCAGCTCCTCCTGCAGCGCCACCTCGTTCACCTTCACCACCCCGCCATCAATGGCAAACCCCAGCGTGGCGCGCACGCGGTGCTCCACCTCGTGCGCCCACGCCGCGACCTCGGCCATGGTGGCGCAGCGCTGCCGGTGCGGCGCCACCGGCACCCCCCACGCCGCCAGCCGCTCCAGCAGCGCCCACTGGGTGGGCGCCGGCGTGCCGCCGTCGGGGAGCACCGCCGCGTACCCGAAAAAGCGCAGCGGCCGCGCGGCCGTGATCGCCGGGTCCAGCTGGCGCAGGCTCCCCGCCGCCGCGTTGCGCGGGTTCACGAACGGCGGCTCGCCGCTCCGCACGCGCGCCTCGTTCATCGCCTCGAAGCCGGCAAAGGGGAGGTACACCTCGCCCCGCACCTCCAGCAGCGGCGGATGCCCCGTCCCCTGCAGCCGCAGCGGGATCCCGCGCACCGTGCGGAGGTTCACCGTGACCTCTTCCCCGGTGGTCCCGTCGCCGCGCGCCGGTCTCCAGCACGCCGTCGCGGTAGGTCAGCGCCACCGCCGCCCCGTCGATCTTGAGCTCGACCGTGTACCCCTGCGCGCGCACGTCGTCCCCCACCACGCGCCCGAGCGCCTCCTCGAACGCCACCAGCTCGCCATCGTCCATCGCGTTGTCCAGCGACAGCATGCGCACCAGGTGCCGGTGCGGCTGGAACGCCGATTGCACCGGTGCGCCCACGCGCTGCGTCGGCGAGTCCGCCGTGCGGAGCGCGGGGTGGGCCGCCTCCAGCTGCTCCAGCTCGCGGAAGAGCCGGTCGTACTCCTGGTCGCTGAGCGACGGGCGGTCGAGCACGTGGTACTCGACCAGGGCGCGCGACAGGGTGGCGCGCAGCTCGGCGGCCCGGTGTGCCGCGGCATCGGGGGCGATCATGGCGGCAATCTACCATCACGCTCCGGAGCGGGCCCACCCATCCACCAGACACCGTGCCCAGCACGGGAGGACACCATGGCGACCAGGTTTCGGCGGCGATACACCGACGGGGAGGCCCCCGACGGGATGGCAATCGGGGTGGGGGTGCTGGTGGGGGCGGCGCTCGGGGCGGGGGCGGCGCTGCTCATGGCCCCGGCATCCGGCGAGGAGACGCGGGCGGCGCTCAAGCGCGGGGCCCGCCGCCTGCAGCGCCAGGGGGCCCGCGCCTTCGAGGACCTCTGGGACGAGGCCGACCACCGTGCCCGACGGGTGGCGCGCAGCGCCTGGCGACGCGGACGCGACGCCGCCGCCCGCGCCGCCGCCGAGCGGGTGTCCGCCTTCCAGGAGGCCGCCCGGGACTGATCCCCTACGGCAGCCGCCGGAGCTCCTCCTCGGCGCTCCGGCGGTAGCGGTCGTCGTTGGCGTCGTGCAGCGGCAGCCGCAGCGCCTGCTGGTACGCGCCCCGCGCCGCCTCCCGCTGGCCGCTGTCCCGATGGATCCGCGCCAAGTCCAGGCGGTGCACGATGCGGTCCGGCTCGGCCGCCACGGCCGCCTCCAGCAGCCGCGTGGCCTCCCCCCAGCTGGCGGTCGCGAACACCGCGCCTCCCATGAACGCCCGGGCCACCGCCCGCGTGACTCCGCTCAGCCGCATCACCTCGGCGTGCCACACCCCCAGCACGTGCTGCGCCCCCGCATGACGCGGGGCGATCGCCAGCGCGGCCAGCGCCGCGGCACGCACATCCGTGGCGTAGCGCACCCGCTCGCGCGGGCCCGCTGCCAGCGCCGTGCGCCCCAGCGCCCGCGCCAGGTGGAAGTGCCCCTCCGCGTCGCCGGGGTGCAGCGCCACCGCCCGGCGCGCGTGCTCCAAGGCCCGCGCATACCGCGCCGTCCGCCGCGGCACATCCGTGTCAAATTCCCCCAGGTCCACCAGCTCGCGCGCCGCGCGCCAATGCGCCGCGGCCGACAGGCTGTCCGACGCCAGGGCCTTGTCGTACGCCGCCAAGGCGGCCGCCGGTCGCCGCGCCAGGCTCTCCCGGTCCCCCTGCGCCAGCCACTCCGTCAGGCTCCCCGGCACACCCGCCTGCGCCCCCGCCGTCCCATCCGCCAGCGCAACCAGCAGCAGCGTGGCCGCCACTCGCATCGGCCAGCCGCTCCGGCGTGGCGAGGCCGGCGCGTGGCTGAGGCGCACGGGAGCGCGCGGGGCGGAACCGGCGGGGGCAGGACGTCGGGGCATGGGCGCTCGGCGGCGGAAGCTCGCAGGCAGTAGCTTGGAGGACGATGCCCGGAATGTTGGCGCGCACCCTGATCGAGCGGAAGCGGGATGGCGGGCGGATTGCCCCCGCCGAATGGCGCACGCTCCTGGCCGGCTATGTCGACGGCTCGGTCCCCGACTACCAGATGGCGGCGCTCGCGATGGCCATCCTCTTCCAGGGGCTCGACCGCGACGAGCTGCGGGCGCTGACCGCCGAGATGCTGGACAGCGGCGCGTCGCTCGATCTCCGGCACCTGCGGGCCGGGCGCGTGGACAAGCACTCCACGGGCGGGGTGGGGGACAAGGTGTCGCTGGTGCTCGCCCCGCTGGTGGCCGAGTGCGGCGTGGTGGTGCCCATGATGTCCGGACGCGGGCTGGGGCACACGGGCGGCACCCTCGACAAGCTCGAGGCCATCCCGGGGTTCCGCACGCGGCAGCCGCTGCCGGACGTGGTGCGCCAGCTGGAGCGGCTGGGGTGCGCGCTCATCGGCCAGAGCGAGGCCATCGCCCCGGTGGATCGCAAGCTTTATGCGCTGCGCGACGCCACCGCCACCGTGGAGAGCATTCCCCTCATCGCCGCCAGCATCATGTCCAAGAAGCTCGCCGAGGGGCTTACGGGGCTGGTGCTGGACATCAAGCGAGGGTCGGGCGCCTTCCTGCCCCCGCTGGACCAGGGGCTCCAGCTGGCCCGCACCATGATCGAGCTGGGCGGCGACCATGGCTGCCCCGTGGTGGCGCTGCTCACCGCCATGGACCGCCCGCTGGGGCGCGCCTGCGGCAATGCGCTGGAGGTGGAGGAGGCGATCATGGCGTTGCGCGGCGAGGGCCCCCCCGACCTGCTGGGCGTCACGTATGCGCTGGGGGCGGAGATGCTGGTGCTGGGCGGGGCGGCCCCCGATCAGGACGCGGCGCGGCGGCGCCTGGAGGTGGCACTCGCCTCCGGCCGGGCCGCGACGCGCTTCCAGGCCATCATCGAGGCGCAGGGGGGCGATCCGCGCGTGGTCGATGACCCCGGACGTCTCCCCCAGGCGGCCGCCTGCGAGGTGCTCACCGCGTGGCGCGACGGCGTGGTGGCGCAGGTCGAGCCGCGGGCCATCGGCCGCGCGATCACCGCCTTGGGAGGGGGGCGCGCCCGCATGGACGACCAGGTGGACCCCACCGTGGGCTTCGTGATCACCGCCCGTCCCGGGGACGTGGTGCGGCGGGGCGAGCCCGTGGCCACCGTGTTCGCCCGCGATGCCGACGGCATCCGCCTGGGGAGTGCCGCCCTCCGCCATGCCATCACGGTGGCGGACGACGCCGATCCGCCCTTGCCGCTCATCTCGCACCGGGTGACGGCGGCCGGGGTGGAGCGGTACCCCGACTAGCCGGGGAAGGCCGCCCCCCTCCCCCGACTTCCCGGGTCCCGTTAGCTTCCCCCTATCCGGTCCGCGGGGCGCTCTCGCCCCTCGCCAGCACTGGGTCCGCGTGGTTCCGCTCAGGAGCCGTGGCGGTGCCCCGGTTCATCACTCTCCAGCGCGCTTCGTCATGACTCCCCAAGCCAACCGCCTGCTCAGCCTGGTGTTCACGGCCGCCGTCGTGCCGTTGCTGGCGCTGTACGCCCTGCTCATGCGCGCCGCCACCCCCACGCCCACGGGCGGCATGGAGCCCACGGTGGCCACCATCTGCTACATCGCCTTCACGGTGGTGTTCGGGGCGCTCATCACGGTGGTGCTCAACTTCTCCCGCCAGCTGGCGCGGCAGTCCAAGGGCGAGTACACCACGCCGTAACTGGCGGCGTCTGACCTTGCTGCCTGATGTCCACGGGTCCCGCCGACAGGCGGGACCCGTGCTGCATGCGGGGGGCGCTGCGGCATGGGGTGCGCGCGACCAGCGGTGTCCCTCGGGCAAGGCCCCCTGCACGATGCGGTCAGGTGGTCCCGGATCACCCGTGTGCCTTCGGAGGCCACCGTGCGACAGACCGTCCGCTCCCTTGCCACCGCCCGTCCCGCGCCGGGGCTGACCTCGGGCACCTTGGCCGTCGTGGCCTCGCTGCTGCTCACCGCCTGTCAGGATCAGGGGGCGGCCACCCTGGCGCCGACGACCGCCGCCGGGCTTCCCGCGCCAATCCTCCCGACGGTGTCGTTCCCCTACGCGGACGCCCGCGTGACCATCCCGGCCCACATCCGGCAGACGCCGCCGGGCGCTCCGGCAGGGTTCATTCCGGGGGACAACACGCCGGCCGGCAATCCCATCACCGATGCCGGGGCCACGCTGGGACGGGTGCTCTTCTACGACCGGCGCCTCTCGGTCAACGACCGGGTCAGCTGCGCGTCGTGCCATCAGCAGCGCTTCGGCTTTTCCGACACCGCCCGCTTCAGCCGCGGGTTCGCCGGGGCGCTCACCCCGCGGCACAGCATGGCGCTGGCGTACGCCCGCGTCTATCCGAACGGCCGCTTCTTCTGGGACGAGCGGGCCGCCACGCTGGAGGCGCAGGTGCTCCAGCCCATCCAGGACGCCGGCGAGATGGGGCTCACGCTGGAGGCGATGCTCGCCAAGCTGCGCGCCACCCCGTACTACGCCCCCCTGTTCACCGCCGCCTTCGGCACGCCGGAGATCACCACGGACCGGGTGTCGCGCGCCCTCGCGCAGTTCGTGCGCGCGCTGCTCCCCACCGCGTCGCGCTTCGACCAGGCCTTTGCGGGGGCCCCCGGGGCGCCGAACTTCGCCGCGGTGTTCACGCCGCCGGAGCAGCTGGGGGAGCAGCTGTACCGCGGGCGGGCGGGGTGCGCGCGGTGCCACGGCCAGGCGGCGCAGGTCATGGTGGCACCGGCCAACAACGGGCTGGACGCGATGCCCGCCGACGCCGGAGCGGGGCTGGGGCGCTTCAAGGCGCCGTCGTTGCGCAACATCGCCGTGCGCCCGCCCTACATGCATGACGGGCGCTTCCGCACCCTCGAGGAGGTGGTCGCGTTCTACGACAGCGGGGTGCAGGGGGGGGCGGGCACCGATCCGCGGCTGCTGGTGGCCGGGCCGGGAAGCCCACCGGCCCGGCTTGGGCTGTCGGCCGCCGACCGGGCCGCGCTGGTGGCGTTCCTGCGCACCCTCACGGACGAGAGCTTCCTTGCCGACCCGCGCTTTGCCGACCCCTTCCCGGCGGGGGGCGCCCCGTAGTCCGGCGCCGCGTCCCGGAACTCGGCGCCAGGCCGGGCTCCGGGACGCGGGACGATCCGCCCGTCACACGTCCAGGTTGCGGACGAACCGCGCCTTGCTCTCGATGAACAGCCGGCGCGGCTCCACGTCGTCCCCCATCAGCGTCTGGAACGTCTCGTCGGCCAGCACCGCGTCCTCCATCGTCACGCGCATCATCGTGCGCGTTTCGGGGTCCATCGTGGTGCGCCACAGCTGGTCGGGGTTCATCTCCCCCAGCCCCTTGTAGCGCTGGATCATCACCCCGCCCTTCCCCTCGCCGCCCCCGCCCAGTCGCTCGGCGTAGCCGTCGCGCTCCCCCTCGCTGTACGCCCAGTACTCCTCCTTCCCCTTCGCCACCCGGTACAGTGGCGGCTGGGCGATGTACAGGTACCCCGCCTCGATCAGCTGCGCCATCTGCCGGAAGAAGAAGGTCAGCAGCAGCGTGCGGATGTGGGCGCCGTCCACGTCGGCGTCGGTCATGATGATCACCTTGTGGTACCGGGCCTTCCCCAGGTCGAACTCCTCCTTGATCCCGGTCCCCAGCGCCGTGATGATCGTCCGGATCTCCTCGTTGGAGAGCACCTTGTCGAAGCGCGCCTTCTCCACGTTGATGATCTTCCCGCGCAGCGGCAGGATCGCCTGGAAGTCGCGCTTGCGCCCCTGCTTCGCCGAGCCCCCGGCGGAGTCCCCCTCCACCAGGTAGATCTCGCACAGCGACGGGTCGGACAGCGAGCAGTCGGCCAGCTTCCCGGGGAGGAACGCCACGTCCAGCGCGCTCTTCTTGCGCGTCAGGTCGCGCGCCTTGCGCGCCGCCTCGCGCGCCCGCGCCGCCGAGATCGCCTTCTCGATGATCGCGTTGGCCGTCCGCGGGTGCTCCTCGAGGTACTGCGTGAGCAGCTCGTTCACCACGCTGCGCACCGCCCCCTCCGCCTCGGAGTTCCCCAGCTTGGTCTTCGTCTGCCCCTCGAACTGCGGCTCGCGCACCTTCACCGACAGCACCGCCGTCAGCCCCTCGCGCACGTCGTCCCCCGACAGCCGGATCTCCTTGTCCTTCTTGTTCAGGCTGCTCGCCTTCTCGATGTACTTGTTGACCACCGCCGTGAGCGCGCTCTTGAACCCCGTCAGGTGCGTCCCGCCCTCGTGCGTGTTGATGTTGTTCACGAACGAGAACGTCGTGTCCGCGTAGCCGTCGTTGTACTGCAGCGCCACCTCGATCCCGATGTCGTCGCGCGTGGTGTCGATCGACACCACGTCGGGGTGCAGCGGCTTGCGCGACCGGTTGAGGTGCTGCACGAACTCCCGCAGCCCCCCCTCGGCGTGGAACACCTCCTCCCGCGCGCCGTCCGCCCGCCCCTCCTCCGGGCGCTCGTCGCGCAGCGTGATCTGGATCCCCTTGTTCAGGAACGCCAGCTCCCGCAGCCGGCTCGCCAGCGTCGTCCAGTCGTAGTGCTGCGTCTCCGTGAAGATCGTCGCGTCGGGCTTGAACCACACCTTCGTCCCCGTCTCCCGCCCCGGCACGCTCCGCAGCACCGCCAGCTTCGCCTGCGTGATCCCGCGGGCGAAGTCCATGTAGTGCTCCTTCCCCCCGCGCTTGATCCACACCTTGAGCCGGTCGGACAGCGCGTTCACCACCGAGACGCCCACCCCGTGCAGCCCGCCCGACACCTTGTAGGTGTTCTTGTCGAACTTGCCGCCGGCGTGCAGCACCGTC
>JBILED010000335.1:0-2600 GCA_044352305.1 Gemmatimonas sp. | reverse complement strand
CTACGCCGACCAGACCGGCGTGGTCCGCGGCATCACCATCGGCGCGCGCCTCGAGTCCGCCCTGGTGGGGCTCTTCTCCCCGCGCGCCATGGCCGGCGCCAGCGCCCCGCTCCTCACGCCGGACTCGCTGGCGGGGCTGCTGCGCGACCTCAACCAGCTGGCCACCATGTACGCCGCCGATGGGCGCCCCCTGCCGCTCATCACGCCGCCGTCGCTCCGCGTCGGCGTCCGCCGCCTCATCGAGCCCGTCCTCCCCAGCCTCCCCATCATCTCGCTGGCGGAGCTGCCGGCCGCGATCACCCTGAGCAGCGTCGCCACCTGGGAGATGTCCGCCCATGCGCATTGAGCACTTCTCCGGGCCCGACCTCCCGCGCGTGGCCGAGCGCGCCCGGCGCACGCTGGGCGAGGACGTCCTCATCCTCCACACCCGCACCAATCGCGGCGGCGGCCTCACGGCCGTCGAGGTCCTCGCGGCCCCCCCGGACGTCGTCGCCCGCATCCGCGCCCGCCTCGAGTCCCCCCCGCTCCCGGTGGTCCTCCGCCGTCCCGACGATCGCCCCTACGTGATCGCCCTGGTGGGGCCCACAGGCGCCGGCAAGACCACCACCGCCGCCAAGCTCGCCGTGCGCCCGGGGCTCTTCCAGGGCGCCCGCACCGGCCTGCTCACCCTCGACACCTACCGCGTGGGCGGCGTGGAGCAGCTGGCCACCTACGCCGAGCTCGCCGGCATCCCCTTCGAGGTCGTCTACGACGCCCGCGAGGTCGACACCGCGATGGCGCGCCTCGCCGACCAGTGCGACCTGGTCCTCGTCGACACCCCGGGGCGCAGCCCCACCTCCGCCGCGCTCACCGAGCGGTGGCGCACCCTGCTGGATGCCGTGGGCCCCGACGAGGTGCATCTCGTCCTCCCGGCCATGCTCCGCCACGACCTGGCGCAGCACCACGTGCTCAGCTACCAGCCCACCTTTGTCCACCGCGGCGCCACGCACCTCCTCCTCACCAAGGTGGACGAAGTGCCGCAAGCGTCGGGGGTGGCCGACCTGGCCATCGCGGTCGACCTCCCCACCCGGTGGGTGACCGACGGCCAGGAAGTCCCCGCCGACCTCAAGCCCGCGGTCCCGCGCCTCATGGGCGTGCTGGGCATCCCCGTCGACGCCGAGCCCGGCTGGGTGCGCGCGTGACCGGGCTCGCCCTCCTCGCCCCGCGCCCCACCCAGGCCGACGCCCTGGGGCTCCGCCCGCGCCCGGTCGCCGGACGCGGGCCCCGGGGCACCCCCACCCTGCTCTGCGCCAGCGGACGCGGCGGCAGCGGCACCTCTCTCGTGAGCGCGCTGCTGGCGGTCGCCGCCGCGGGCGAGGGGCATCGCGTCGTCCTCGTGGACGCCGACGACTTCCTCGGGCCGCTGGCGCTGCTCCTGGGCGTCACCCCGCGCGCCTCTTGGCTGGATCTCCGCGCGGGTCGCCTGCAGGGCGCTGATGTGGTCACCCCGGTCAGCACCACCCTCACCCTCGTGGCCGGGGGGCCACCGCTCGCCACCCCCGCGGGAAGCGCCCTCACCACCGCCGAGCGGCGTGCCTGCCTGCAGCGGGTGGGAGAGGTGACCGCGGATGCCGATCTCGTGGTCATCGATGCCGGTGCCCGGCTCGACCCCCTCATGGCCGCCGTCGGGCCGCATGCCGACGAGCGCGTGGTGGCCGTTAGCGGCGCCAGCGACCCCATCGGCCTGGCCGCCACCTATGCGCTGTGCAAGGCCGTGCGCCAGCGCCACGCCACCCTCCCCATCGAGCTCCTGGTCAACCGCGAGACGGGGAGCGACGCCCGCCGCCACTTCGATCACGTCGAGGCCGGCACCCGCCAGTTCCTTGGCACCCCGCTGCACTGGGGCGGCGCCATCCCGGCCGACCCCACGCTCGACGCCGCGCTGCGCGCGGGGATCCCCTTCCCTGAAGCCGCCGCCGGCTCCCCGGCCGCCCTCGCGGCACACGCCCTCGTGCGTCGTGCCCTGGCCGGAACCCTGTCCACCCGCTCCGGTAGCTGATCGTGCCCCTCGCCCCCTCGTCCGGAACCCCTGGTGCCCCCCCGCTCTGGGAGGCGTATCGTGCCGGGGATGACGCCGCCCGGGATCGCCTCCTCACCGAGCACCTCGGGCTCGTCCACCACGTCGCCCGCCAGATCGCGCGCACCCTCGCCGCCCGGGCCGACCTCGACGAACTCGTGAGCGCCGGCACCATCGGGCTCATGACCGCGCTGGAAGGCTTCGACCCCACTCGGGGGCTGGCCTTCTCCACCTTCGCCGCCCCCCGCATCCGCGGCGCCATCCTGGACGAACTGCGCAAGCAGGACCACGTCCCCCGCTCGGTGCGCCGCAAGACCCGCGAGATCAACGCCGCCCGCGAGGCCTTCACCCGCGAGCACAAGCGGCAGCCCTCCCTCAAGGAGCTGGCCGCCGCCATGCAGGTCGACCTCGCCACCCTCTGGCGCTGGCAAGCCGACGTGGAGGGCGCCAATCAGGTGCCCCTCGAGCGCACCCCGGGGGAGCGCGAACACGGCGCCCCCGCCCCCGCCGAGACGCTCCCGGGGAGCGACGGCCACGAGGTGGA
>JBILED010000001.1:0-62365 GCA_044352305.1 Gemmatimonas sp. | reverse complement strand
ACCTCCTCACCCCCGGCAAGCTCTGGGAGGAGATCAGCGAGAAGCGCAACCAGGCCGCCGCCACCCTCATGGGGTGCGTCGCCCTCGCGCTGGGGATCATCGTCGCCGCGGCCATCCACTAGCGCGCCGGTGCGCCGCCCCGTCCCGCCGCCCCGCCGCCGGTGACCGCGGCGCTCTTCCTCTCCGTCTGCCTCATCGCCGCCTGCGGGCTCATCTACGAGCTCGTCGCCGGCGCGCTGGCGTCGTACCTGCTGGGCGATTCGGTCACCCAGTTCTCCACCGTCATCGGCACCTACCTCTTCGCCATGGGCGTGGGGAGCTGGCTCTCCCGCTACATCGTGCGCGGCGTCGTCGCGCGCTTCGTGGCCATCGAGCTGCTGGTGGGGGTCGTGGGCGGGAGCTCCTCGCTGCTGCTGTTCCTGGCCTTCGCCTACACCGACGCCTTCCGCCCGGTGCTCTACGCGCTGGTGCTGGTCATCGGCACGCTGGTGGGGCTCGAGATCCCGCTCCTCATGCGCATCCTGCGCGAGCGGTTCTCGTTCAAGGACGTCGTCGCCAACGTCCTCACCTTCGACTACATCGGCGCGCTGGGCGCCTCCCTCCTCTTCCCGCTGGTGCTGGTGCCGCGCCTCGGGCTGGTGCGCTCGGCGATGGCCTTCGGGCTCCTCAACGTCCTCGTGGGGCTGTGGAGCACGCACCTCTTCCGCGACCTGCTCCCGCGCCGGCGCCACCTGCAGGCGGGGGGCGTGGCGGCGCTGCTGCTGCTGGGCGCCGGGCTCTGGCAGGGGCAGCGCCTCACCACCATCGCCGAGGAGGGGCTGTACGCCGACCCGGTGATCCTGGCGCGCGACACGCGCTACCAGCGGCTGGTGCTCACCAGCTGGAAGGACGACCTGCGGCTGTACCTCAACGGGCACCTGCAGTTCGCCTCGCGCGACGAGTACCGCTATCACGAGGCGCTGGTGCACCCCGGGCTGGCGGCGGCGCGGGCGCGGGGGCGCGTGCTGGTGCTGGGCGGGGGTGACGGGCTGGCCGTGCGCGAGATCCTCCGCTACCCCGACGTGCGCGAGGTCACGCTGGTGGACCTGGACGGCGAGATGACGGGGCTGTTCGCCACGCACGCCCGCCTCACGGCGCTCAACGGCGGCGCGCTGCGCGACCCGCGCGTGCGCGTGGTCAACGCCGACGCCTTCACCTGGCTGGACGCCAATCCCGGCACGTACGACTTCGCCGTCATCGACTTCCCCGACCCCTCCAACTACCACGTGGGGAAGCTGTACACGGCCCCTTTCTATCGGCTGGTACGCCGGCACCTGGCCCCCGACGGGTTCCTGGTGGTGCAGGCCACGTCGCCGCTGTTCGCGCGGCAGTCGTACTGGAGCATCGTGGCCACGCTGGAAGCGGCGGGACTGACCACGGCTCCCTACCACGCGTACGTGCCCAGCTTCGGCGAGTGGGGGTTCGTGCTGGCGGGGCCGGTGCCCTATGTGCCGCCGCGCACGCTCCCCACCGGGCTCCGCTACCTCACCGCTGCCACCATCCCGCCGCTGTTCGACTTCCCCGCCGACCAGGCGCGGGTCCCCGCCCTCCCCAACCGCCTGGCCGATCAGGTGCTCGTGCGCTACTACGAGCGCGAGTTCGCGGCCATCAACCGGTGAGCGAGGCGCCGGAACCGGCCGGGGACGCGCGCGCGGACGGGGCGCCCGCACCGGACCCGCTCTCGCGCCGCGGGTTCGTGATCGCCACCGCGGGGGGCGCCGCGGCGGCGCTGGGGATCCCCGCCCTGCTGCGCCTCACCCGCAAGGG
Source organism: Gemmatimonas sp. (assembly GCA_044352305.1). Classification (GTDB taxonomy): domain Bacteria; phylum Gemmatimonadota; class Gemmatimonadetes; order Gemmatimonadales; family Gemmatimonadaceae; genus Gemmatimonas. The sequence continues at coordinate 60,559 of JBILED010000001.1, read as the reverse complement.
CGCGCCCCCCATTGCCGGCGGCTTCGTGGAGGACGACAGCGCCGCGGGGCACGCCCTGCGCGACGGGCGCTGGCAGCCCGGGGGAACGCGCGAGGAGCAGCGCGTGGCCGTGGCCATCGTGGGGGGCGGGCTGGGCGGGCTGAGCGCGGGGTGGCGGCTGGACGCGCTGGGGGTGCGCGACTGGTGCCTGCTGGAGCTGGCCGCCGCACCCGGCGGCAATGCCCGCTCGGGGGTCAACGACACCGGACGCTACCCCTGGGGCGCGCACTACCTGCCGCTCCCGGGCCCCGAGGCCACCCACGTGCGCGCGCTGCTGCGCGACCTCACGGTGATGGACGCCGACGGCCGCTACGACGAGCGGATGCTGTGCCACGCGCCGCAGGAGCGGCTGTGGCAGCACGGGCAATTCCACGAGGGCGTGGAGCCGCTGGACGCGCTCCCCGCGGCGGAGCGCGCGCAGTTCACGCGGCTGGCCGAGGTGGTGGAGCAGTTCCGTGACAGCGGCGCCTTCACCGTCCCCTCGGCGGTGGGGCTGGGGCGGCTGCGCAGCGGGGCGGTACCGGTACGCGCGGCCGCGGCGGTGCGCGCCCTGGACACCGTCACCGCGCGGGAGTGGCTGGTGGCGCAGGGGCTCACCGCGCCGGCGCTGCACTGGTGGGTGGAGTACGGACTGCGCGACGACTACGGCTGTGCGCTGGCGCAGGGGAGCGCGTGGGCGGCGGTGCACTACGCCGCCTCCCGCCCCGCCGCCGACGAGGGGCCGCTCACCTGGCCCGAGGGGAACGACTGGATTGCGTCGCGCCTGGCGGCCCGCGCGGGCGAGCGGCTGGTGACCAACGCCCCGGTGCTGCGACTGGAGCGCGACGGCTCCGGGTGGCGCGTGCACACGCCGCAGCGGACAGTGCGCTGCCAGGCGGTGGTGTGGGCCGCCCCGCTGTTCGTGCTGCCGCGCGTGCTGGAGGGCGCCAGCCCGCCGGTGGCGCACGACTACGCGCCGTGGGTGGTGGCCACGCTGCTGCTCCGCCGCCCCCCGCAGGAGCGCGGCTTCCCGGCGGCGTGGGACTCGGTCATCTACGGCAGCCCGTCGCTGGGGTATGTGGACGCCGGCCATCAGGCGCTGGGCACGCGCCCCGACCGCCGCAGCTGGAGCTGGTACCACGCCGTGGTGGGGCAGTCCGGGCGCGAGGGGCGGCAGTGGCTGCGCACGCAGCGGTGGGAAGACTGGCGCGACCGCATCGTGGCCGACCTGGCGCGCGCGCACCCGGACATCGGCGCCTGCGTGGAGCGGATCGACGTGAAGGTGTGGGGGCACGCCATGGCCCGTCCCCTCCCCGGGGTGCTGCCGCGGGCGGCCGCGCTGCGTGACTGGCAGCCGGCGCCCGGGGTGTTCGTGGGACACGCCGACGCCAGCGGCTTCAGCCTGCTGGAGGAGGCGCAGTGGCACGGCGTGCAGGCGGCGGAGGGGGCGGCGCGGCGCGTGGGGTGAGCGGAGGGCGGGGGGGCGACGACGAGACGCCGACGACGAGACGCCGATGGCGAGGCGCCCGGGGGCGCTGCAAGTTGGCGGGATGCCCACGCCCCACGGTTCCCACCGTCGTCCCGTCACCCGCCTCGCCCCTGCCATGGTCCCCCTTCGCCCGCGTCCCACCCGCCTCGGTCTGGCCGCTGTCCTCCTCGTGGCCGCGCCCTTGGCCCTGCCCGCCCAGCCGGCCGTGCGCCGCCCCGCCCCGGTGCTCGACTCGGCCCGCGTGCGCCAGCTGTATGTCAGCAAGGACACCGCCGACCTGGCCGGCTGCGGCGCCACCTGCGACCGCGACATCGCGGAGCGCAAGCAGACCGACAGCGCCTATGCCGCGCGCGCCAAGGGGGTGCTGGAATTCCGCACGGTCACGTACAAGAGCCGCCCCGACGGACTGGAGATCCCCGCGTACCTCTTCGCCCCGCTGGTGAAGAAGCCCGAGGGACACGCCGCGCTGGTGTGGGTGCACGGCGGCGTGCACTCCAACTGGGCGCTCTCCATGTGGCCCTTCGTGCGCGAGGCGGTGCAGAAGGGGTACGTGGTGATCACCCCCAACTACCGCGGCAGCACCGGCTACGGCAACGCCTTCCACCGCCTCATCGACTACGGCGGCAAGGAGGTGGACGACGCGCTCTCGGCGGTGGACTTCCTGAAGACGCTGGGGTACGTGGACATGACGCGGCTGGGGATGATGGGGTGGAGCCACGGCGGCTTCATCACCGCGCACACCCTCTTCCGCGAGGGCAACCCCTTCCGCGCCGGCGCGGCCATGGTGCCGGTGACCAACCTGATCTTCCGTCTGTCCGACCACGCCCCCAGCTACGCGCGCAGCTTCGCCCCCGAACCGGGGATCCAGGGGATGCCGTTCGAGAACGTGCCGGAGTACATCCGCCGCTCGCCGGTGTTCCACGTGGACCGGCTGCAGGTGCCGCTGCTGGTGCACGTGGCCACCAACGACTGCGACGTGTTCTACCGCGAGAACCAGCAGTTCGTGCACACGCTGCGCGCGCTCAAGCCCGACCTGGCGGAGACCAAGATCTACGTGAACCCGCCACAGGGGGGAGGGGGGTGCGGCCACACCTTCAACCGGCGTGTGAACGCCGCCGGCACCGAGCGCGACGACACGCCGGAGCAGATCGACTCGTGGGACCGCACCTGGACCTTCTTCGCGTGGAACCTCCGGCCGCTGAGCGTGGTGCGGAAGGACAACGAGGAGTGGAAGCAGGACCCGCGCGTGGCCAGCCCGCGCGGCCCGGTGCCGCCGCTGTGAGGCCTGGGTGGGGGCGGGGCCCGTAACAGGTGGCGCGCGCCGGCGCGCCGGTCTCCCCCGCCCCCTCGCGCCCCTCGCCCACACGGTGCATCCTTGGGGCCTTCGGGGCCGCCGATCGGCGTCCCCGCCTCCCTCCAACGCCGGAGCCCCTCCGTGAACATCACCGACCTCCTCGCCCAGGCGGGCGGCCTCAAGTCCATCGCCCGTGAACTGGGCGTCAACGAGCAGCAGGTCTCCAGCGGCGCCGCCGCGCTCCTCCCCGCCCTCATGGGGGGCTTCCGCAAGCAGGCGCAGGCGGGGGGCGGGGGCGATGCCGTGGCGCAGCTGCTGGGGTCGCTGGGCGGGTCGGGGCTGCTGGAGAACGTGCTCTCCCAGCACCCCACCGACGTGGCGCAGGGGAACGCGCTCCTCGGCACCCTCTTCGGTTCCAAGGAGGTGAGCCGTGCCGTGGCGCAGGGCGCCGCGCAGCAGAGCGGGGTGGACCCGGCGCTGCTCAAGAAGATGCTCCCCATGCTGGCCATGGCCGTGGGCGGGATGATGATGCGCCAGCAGGGGGGCGGGGCTCCGTCCCAACCCGCCGGCGGCGCGCTCGGCGCCCTCGGCGGGCTGGTGGGCGGTCTCCTGGGCGGGCGCGGGGCGGCCCCGGCCGCCGGCGGGGCGGGGCTGGGGGGCATGCTCATGGGCATGCTGGACCAGGACGGCGACGGGAACCCGCTCGACGACGTCATGCGGATGCTGGGGAAGTAGGGGCATGCCCCGGTTCCTGCGCGCTGCGGGCACGCTGGCGATGCTGGCGGCGTTCGCTGCCCCCGTGGCTCAGGTCACGGCGCAGGGCGCGCCGCCCGCCAAGGTGGCCACCCCCGCGCTCAAGCCCGGCGAGCTCCGGCTCACCTATCTGGGCAACGCGGGGTGGGAGATCACCGACGGCAAGACCGTGGTGCTGGTGGACCCCTTCCTCACCCAGTTCGCGCGCTGGAAGCCGGGGGCCGTCCCCGAGGGGCCCGATCCGCAGGCGGTCTACGCCCCCGACACGGCGCTCATCAACGCGCACGTGTCGCGCGCCGACTACATCCTCATCACGCACGGGCACTCCGACCACGCGCTGGACGCCGGCTACATCGCGCGGCGCACCGGCGCGGTGGTGGTGGGGCACGAGACCGCCGCCAACCTGGCGCGCGCCTACGGCGTCCCCGAGCAGCAGCTCATCACCGTGCTGGGGGGCGAGGACTACGACTTCGAGACCTTCTCGCTGCGCGTGGTCCCCAACATCCACAGCGCGCTGGACGACAAGCGCTACTTCAACAACGGGCGCGGCATCGCCGGCACCGCCCCGCGCGGCCTCAAGGCGCCGCTGCGGCGCATCGACTACGTGGAGGGGGGGAACCTGGCGTACGTGGTGCGCATGGCCGGCCACGAGGTGCTGGCCATGGGCTCCATGAACTACATCGAGCGCGAGATGGTGGGGCTGCGCCCCGACGTCGCGCTCATCGGCGCCAACAGCCAGCGGCTGGAGATCTTCGACTACACCGGCCGCCTGCTGCGCGCGCTGGGGCACCCCGCGCTGGTCATCCCGTCGCACGCCGACGCCTACGGCAACCCGCGTCCCCCCGCCGCCGCGCTGGCCGACCGCCGGAAGTTCGAGGCCGAGGTGCGCGCGGCGTCTCCCCGCAGCCGCTACCTCTATCCCACCTGGTTCGAGCCCATCATCGTGCCCGCCACTACGCCTGCCACCAGTGACCGCCAGGTCATCAGCCCGCCGGGGCTGGCCCCGCTGGTCCCCGCCTACTCCGTGGCCGTGCGCGACGGCGAGTGGGTGTTCGTCTCCGGCATGACCGGCATGAAGCCCGGCACGCAGGACATCATCGAGGGGGGCGCGGGGGTGCAGACGCGCCAGACCATGGAGAACATCCGCACCGCCCTCGAGGCCGCCGGCGCCACGCTGGCCGACGTGGCCGAGTGCACGGTGTTCCTCAAGGACATTGCCGACTATGCGGCGATGAACGCGGAGTACGTGAAGTTCTTCCCGGTGGACCCGCCGGCGCGCGCCACGCTGAGCGTGACCGCCATGCCGCGCCCCGCGGCGGTGGTGGAGATCAAGTGCAGCGCGCGGATCCGGACGCGGTAGGGATCCCTCAGGCGCGGCGGATGGGCCCGGGGTAGCGGGCCACCGTCGCGTCGGCGGTGAGCAGGGTGATCCCCTCCACCTGCGCCTGCGCCACCAGCAGCCGGTCGAAGGGGTCCCGGTGGTGCGGCGGCAGGTCGAGCACCGCCGCGGCATGGGCCCCGGTGACCGGGAGCTCGGCGTAGCCGTTGTCCAGCAGCCCGCGGCGCAGCACCCGCGGGTCGGCGTCGAAGTCGCTCCGCCCCAGCGACGCCTTGATGGACACCTCCCAGATGCTCGCGGCGCTGAACAGCAGCTCGTGGCGGGGATCCTCCAGCAGCCGACGCGTGGCCGCCTTGAGGCGCGCCGGCTCCGACGCCGCCCAGAGGAGCAGCTGCGTGTCCAGCAGCAGCTTCACGGGGCCGTGCCGAACAGCGCCGCGATCTCCTCGCGCCCCATGCGGTCGAAGTCGCGGGGCACGCGGAAGGCCCCCGCCAGGAACCCCAGCCGGCGTGCGGCCACCGGCGCATCCACCGGCCCCAGCGCCGCCACCGGCGTGCCGGCGCGCGCGATGACCACCGTCTCGCCAGCCTCCACGCGCGCGAGCAGGCGGGACAGGTGCGTCTTGGCGTCGTGGATGTTGACGGTAGTCATGAGACTAACCTAGTCTAGTTTACCTAGTCCGGCAATAATGCCGTCCAGCACGCCGCACCGGCCGGGGCTCAACCCCGGCACCCCGTGTCCCCGCCCAGCTTGCCCATGCAGGCGAACAGCGGGCGGCGCACCCACCCCGTGGCCCCCGCCTCGGTCCTGAGGCGCACCCACCACCCCAGCACCACGCCGGGGGGCGCCTCGCGCGGCGGGCCCCAGCGGATCGGCTCCTCGTCGCTCAGCTCCGCCCATGGCGGGACGGTGGTGTTCCCGCGGTGCCACAGGAGGTACGTCCCCTCCCCCCGCGGTTCCAGCATGTACACCACGTCGCCCACCGCCAGCGCGGGGGTGATGGAGTCGGCCGCGGTGGCGCGCTGCACCACGCCGCGCCGGGGGAGCAAGCGGTATTGCCCTTCCACGGGCTCCACCCACTGCCCCGGCGCCACCGTGGCCACCACGGGCGAGGCGGGGTCGATCTGGGCGTGCAGCGGCACCGCATCGATGGCGCGCCAGTGCCGGAAGCAGTCCCCCTCGCCGAAACAGATGCCGCGCGCCACGTACACCCCGGCCTCCAGTGGCGGGGCGGTATCAGGCGGCGGCGTTGGCGACACAGCTGGCGCCACGGCCGTCGCCGCCGAGTCCGTGGCGCTGATGGTTGGCGCGGCGTCCCGACTGGCCTCGCCGCACCCCGCCGCGGCCGTGAGAAGCGCGGCCATCGCCATCGCCGACCTCACTGGCACCGCTCGCGCACGCGTTCCGCGCATCCGTCATCCCTCCAACAAAGGTCCGTGGGCCAACGGCGGCACCTGATCGTCGCGCTGGCCGCCGTCCGGCTGCGCGCGGCGCTCAGGCACCTCTACCGGCGGCCGCCACCATGCAGTCGACCACGAGGTCGACGTCCACCGACGGGTTGACCGCCACCGAACGAACCCACGTCTCGCCACCCAGCACGCAGGTCGAGAACATGCCGGCGGGCACCGCCTGGACGAACGCTGCGGCCGTCGAGCCCACCGGGCGGAACACGTTGATCCCGGTTTGCGGTGGGCCCCATGGCTGCAGGTGCTCGCTCTTCGCGATCGCCTCGGCCAAGGCGTCAGCCACCCCCATGAGGGCATCCAGCCGTTGCGCCACGCCCTCCCGTCCCCACGCCAAGAGGGTGGCCAGCAGGGGAACGGCCGCAGCGGACCTTGAGCCCTGGACACCGATGTTGGGCCTGGCCAGGTAGCCGGCCTCGAAGCTGACTGCCGCATGCGCCGTGTCCAGCTGCCGGAACAGCACCAGCGCCGAGTCCTTGGGCTGAAAGAGCCACTTGTGGGCGGACACCGCCACCGAATCGGCCGCCTCGATCCCGTCGAGTATGGCGGCATGCGCCGGGCTCAGCCTGAGGGGACCGGCCCACGCGGCATCCACGTGCGTCCACCGCGCCGCGCCCGCCAGCTCCAACAGGTCGACGGCACCGGTGGCCGTGGTCCCGGCGGTGAGGACAAGGCACGCGTCATCGAGGTTCGGGAGGTGCCCGCGATCCAGGCGCCCCTGCGCGTCCGCGGGGACCACCACGAGCTCGAGCCCGAGGAGGTGACACGCCTTCCGGACGCTCAGGTGCGCCGCTTCGGACGCCACCACCCGCTTCACGCCGGCAGCATCCCGTGCGGCCCAGATGCCCGTCAGGTTCGCGATCGACGAGCCCGCGCAGAAGTGCCCGCCCTGCATGCCGAAAGAGGGCGCGAGCCAGGACAGGACGACGGCCTCCGCCTCCGTGGCAAACGGCGAGGTCATCGCATGGAGCATGTTCTGGTTGAGGCGGGCGTTCCACAGCGCCATGGCCCAGGTGATCCACGGCGTTGGCGGGTCCATGAGCGCCAGGGACGTCGGCGCACCGAGCGCAGCGGCGCGGCCGAGCACGTGCCCCGAGAGCAGCTCCAGGGTGGACATCTCGCCGAGCCCGGACTCGGGGAGCGACCGCGGGAGATCGACGGCCTCGCCGCCGGGAGCGGTCAGCAGCGCAAGGGCCCTGTGCAGTCCGGCGCTTGGCGCGAAGCTGGCGTCGGGATGGCGCATGCGGGATCCTGGTGGGGTGGGGGTCACGCGAGGAAGGTCAGCTGTCCGCCGGTGCATCCAGCGTGCGCGCGATCCTGGCGCCCTGCGCGAGATCGTGGCCGGCGATGATGGCGGGGCCGTCTACCGATCCTGCCGCACGTAGTCCATGTATCGTGCGGTCTCGTCGGCAACCGCACGGCCGTGCATCGCTTCCACGATCGCCAAGGCCATGTCGATTCCGGCCGATACGCCCGCCGAGGTGACGATTCCGTCATCGACCACGCGTGGGTGGGGTTCCACGCGAGTCGTCGGGTCCAGTTCCCCCAAGAGGGCCAGCGCGCCCCAGTGTGTGGTGGCGCGTCGTCCCGCGAGCAGTCCGGCGCGGGCCAGCAGCAGGGCGCCGGTGCACACCGACGTCACGCGACGGGCGCTCGCAGCGACCTGTCGGATCCACGCGAGCAGCCCGTCATCCTGCAGCAGCGCGCGAGTGCCGAAGCCGCCTGGGACGACGAGCACATCGATTGGCGGGGCCGCGCTGGCATCGAAGTCGGGAAGCACCCGGAGCCCGCCGGTGGCCGTGACGGGACCGGTGGCGGCCGCGACGGTGAAGACGCGAAACGGCGCCGATTCCTCAGAGCGGCGCGACTCGACGCCAGGGGTCAAGCGCGTGCGGGAAAACACTTCGTACGGCCCGGCAAAGTCGAGCACTTCGACGCCGTCGAAGAGCAGGATCCCCACACTGGTCGTTGCCACCTTCATGCCCCTCCACTCAGGTTCCGTGCTCCAAAGGGGAGCGATCAGCGGCTCGTGAGCTGCGGCGGCGCCTTCACCCGCCCATGGGCGTGCGCAGTTCGATGAGGCAACCGCCGGGTGAGCGCGCGTCCCGACACACCCGTCCGCGGGAGGCATCGTCATGCCCGACACCCGGCACGTTACGTCGGGACAACCCCTCACGCAACGGAACAGGGGCCATCCGTTCCGGGGTCAGGCGCATGCGCACCACTCCCCGGTCCCCAAGCGATGCCCGCGCATGCGGAAGGACGCGCTGCAAGGAGCCCTCGCGTCCGTGCACGAAGGGGTTGCATGAGGAATCAGCGGTTTCGTGTGGCGGCCGGTGGAGGGCGCGGGTGGCCGCTGCGAGGCGCGCTGTCCCTGATCTTCCCGGGCGCCTGCGGCGAGGCCGACCGCCCGGCGGCCACCGCACCCTCTCCATCATCCCAGCCCACGGGCCCCACCATCGCGACGCCGGTCAGCGGGCCGGCCTCCGACCGATCCAGCCGGATGCCGTCGCCCCTCCGCCCGACAGGCGTCGAGGTAGCCGAGGGCGGCGCGGAGCACGCGCGGTCGGATGCGCTCGCGCGGGATGCCCGTGGCCCCGGCGCGATCCACCATGGACTGGACCAGGAGGAAGAGGTCGTCGGCCGCCTCGTCCACCGCCTCGGGGGCGAGTCCGCAGAGGGACGGCCGGATGGTGTCCGCCACCGCCCGGCGGATGCGCCCGTGCACCGCCACGAGCTCGGTGCGCAGCGCGAGCCGCTGCTCCTCGTGGTCGAGCGCGACGGCGAGGGTGCTGCGGTCGTACTGGGCGTGCAGCGCGAGGTCCACGAACGCCGATATCGCCTCGGGCAGCGGCGCGTCGCGCACCTGCGTGGCGACCGCCTCGACCGCCTCGGCCACGCCGCGCTGGGTGCGCTCGATGAGCGCGACGACGATCGCATCCTTGTTGGGGAAGTACTGGTACAGCGACCCGACGCTGATGCCGGCCACCGCCGCGACGCGGTTGGTGGTCAGCCCGGGGAGCCCATCCGCCGCAAGAATGCGAGTCGCGGCCTCGAGGATCCACTCCACCAGCTCGCGCGAGCGCTCCTGGCGAGGGGCTTTCCGAGGGAGAATGGGGGGTGAGTTGCGGCGACCGCGCATGGCAGGAGAACGCGAGTAGTATGCGAGCAATTGCTCACAAATATTGCGGGTGTCGGGCGGCGCGCAACCCGGGAGTCGGGCGAACGCGCCGCCCCCAACCCCGACGTCATGCGACCCTTCGCCCGCGCTCACGCACTCGCCCTCCTTGTCGCCGCCCTCCCAGGGGTCGCGGACCGGGCCGGTGCGCACCCCTCCACCCAGCCGCCGTCGGTTGCCGAGTCGCGGCGGACCGGCATGGTGAGCGGCCGCGTCGTCGACCGCGTCACGCAGCGGCCGATCGCGGACGTCCGCGTCACGATCGCCGATACCGACCTTGAGGCCCGCACCGACGCCAACGGGGGCTTCACGCTTCGCGGCGTCCCCGCCGGGACGCACCGCGTGCGGGCCGTTCTCGTCGGGTACCGGCCCGGGCTCGCGCCCGACGTCTCGGTCAGCGCGGGGTATCCGGCGCAGGTGCGCTTCGAACTCCAGCAACTCGGGACGACCCTCGCGGTGGTCCGCGTGGGCAGCGACGCCGCCGCGCTCGCGCCTCCGCCCGATGCCCCCGTCACGACGATCACGCTGACGGCCGACCTCGTGCGGCGCGCCCCGGGGGCGCTGGCCGACGTGAGCCGCCTCGTGCAGTCGCTGCCAGGCGTGGCCGCCGGCAACGACCAGCGCAACGACATCATCGCCCGCGGCGGGGCGCCGAGCGAGAACCTGTTCCTGATCGACGGCTTCGAGGTGCCCGGCATCAACCACTTCGGCGCGCAGGGGACCTCCGGCGGAGGGATCGGGATGTTCCACAACGAGTTGCTCGCGCAGGCCACGTTCCATGCGGGGGCCTTCCCCTCGCAGTACGGCAACCGGCTGTCGGCGGTGCTCGATCTCCGGCAGCGGGACGGCGATCGCGAGCGCTGGCGGAGCCAGGCCGACATGAGCCTCGCCGGGGTGGGGCTGATCGTCGAGGGACCGATCGGCCGGCGTGCATCGGTCATCGCCTCGGCGCGCGAAGGGTACTTCGGCCTGCTGGCCGGCCCGTTCGGACTCACCGCCGTGCCGCGCACGACCAACGGCCAGTTCCGTGCGTCGTGGGAGCCCGGCGCCGGTCATCGCGTCTGGCTCTCGGCCATCGCCGGCCGGGACGGCATCGACTTCGAGAGCCTCGCCACCGACCTTGAGAACCTCGACCCGACCGGCTCGGAGGTCGTGCGCGGGGACCGCCACATGGCGGGCCTTGGCTGGCAGCATCCCCTGGGCGTGCGCGGCGGCGGCCGGTTCACCGTGAGCCGCTCCGGGCTGGGCTATGGCGAGGAGGTCCTCGAGGCGCGGCTCGGCGGCGCGCGGGCGTGGTTCAACCGGTCGCGCGAGTCGGAGGTCACGGCGCGGTACGACCTGACTCTGCAGGTCCCGGCGCTGGGGGAGCTCAATGCCGGGGCGGTGCGACGGCGGCTGGCGACCCGGACGCGCATGGAGGCCCCGTTCGGCAGCTTCCTGCCGCTCGCGGCGTCGGGACGCGTGCATCCGTTCGCCAGCGACGCGACCACACGCGGCGACGTCGATGGGCTGCACGTGCAGCTGAGCCGGGCGGTGGGGCCGGCGCAGGTGACGGCTGGCGTGCGGGCCGACCGCTTTGGGCTGTCCGAGGCGGTTCGCGTCGGTCCGCGGGTCGCCGCGGCGGTCCGCATCGCGCCGTCGCTCGAGCTCACCGGCGGTGCGGGGCGCTACCACCAGCAGGTGCCGTTGGTCTATGTCGCCGCGATCCCCGCCAACCGCGCGCTCCCGCCGATGCGTGCCGACCACGCCGTCGTCGGCCTGGCGTGGACGCCGGCCCCCGCGCTGCGCGTGACGCTCGAGGCCTACGAGAAGCGCTACGCCGACTACCCGGTCTCCACCGACCTGCCGCAGTTCACCCTCGCGAACGCCGGCGACAGCTACGACGTCGTCGGCGCGCTGGTGCCGCTGACGGGCCGCGGCGTCGGTCGGGTGCGCGGCCTCGAGCTCTTCGCGCAGCGCCAGCTGGTGCAGGGGACGTACTGGCAGGCGGCGTTCTCCACCACGCGCTCGCGGCAGGCCGCGCTCGACGGCGTGCTGCGCCGAGGGGCGTACGACGCGCCGTTCTCGGCGACGGTCATCGCCGGCCGGCGCATCCGCGAGCGCTGGGACCTCTCGACCCGCGCCTCGTGGGCCTCGGGGCGGCCGATGACGCCCGTGCGCACCGACCTCTCGACGGCGCAGCGGCGCCTCGTGCTCGACGCGACGCGGCTCAACGAGGACCGGTCGGCCGACTACCTGCGCGTGGACCTCCGTGCCGAGCGTCGCGTCGCCGTCGGCGGGCGGACGCTGGCCGTGTACCTCGACGTCCAGAACGTGACCAACCGCCGGAACGTCGCGGGATTCGACTGGAACTCGAAGTCGAACCGGCTCGCCTTCACCGAGCAGGCGGGGTTGCTGCCGGTGCTCGGCCTCAACCTGAAGTTCTGAGTCAGCGGCCCACCCCTTGCTCGACAGTCCGCCAAGGGTTCCGTATGTTTGCGCGGTCCCCACCCCGGAGCGCGCCCATGCCCGCCAGTCGTCGAGACTTCCTGCACGCCGCGGGCGCCAGCGCCTTGGCCATGGCCACCACCCGCGAGGTGCGCGCCGCCGGGCGATCGCGTACGCCCGGGACGGCTTCCCGATCTTTCCGTTCCTGTACGCCGAGATGCTCGTGCAGCTCGACACCATCGGGCTGTCCCCCACGAGACGCAGCATCTACATGCCGCAGGGCGCGCTTCTCCCGCCGTGGAGCAACCATGTGACCGTCGTCGACCGGCGGGGGAATGTGGCGACCATCCTGCACTCGCCCATATCCCTCCCCTGGCCGAACGGGCTCTTTGCGAAGGGGGTGAGCATCGCCGCGTCCGGGGCGCACTTCTACCGCATCGGGGCGCGGATGGGGGCCCGCTGGTACGTCACCTCCCCGTGACACTTCATGAACGGGGCGTACGAGGGGATCCACGTGGATCCCGCGACGCGCGTGGCCTCGGCCTGTGCAGATCCGCGACGGTGCGGGATGGCGTATGCGGTATAGGGCGCGGGGCGTGTGCGGGAGCCGTTTTACCAGGTGCCCATCCAGGGAGGAAACCATGAGGCAGGTCCTGCTGTCCGCGTTTGTCGCCGTGCTACTGCCATCGGCGCTCACCGCGCAGTCGCGCAAGCCCCGGGAGCACGACCTGGGCATTCCCATAGGCGGGGTGCCCGGTCCCCTCAATGCCATCACCGACGTGGCGGGCGTTGAAGTGGGGCACACCACGGTGGTCTCCGGCAGCGGCCCGCTGGTGGTGGGACAGGGGCCGGTGCGGACCGGGGTGACGGTGGTGCACCCGCGCGGCAAGGGCAATCCGGACCCGGTGTTCGCCGCCTGGTTCGCCCTGAACGGCAATGGCGAGATGACGGGCACCACGTGGGTGCAGGAGAGCGGCCTGCTGGAGGGTCCGGTGGCCATCACCAACACGCACAGCGTCGGTGTGGTGCGGGACGCCGTCATCCGCTGGGAGGTGCGGCAGCAGCAGGTGCTGCAGCCGTGGTGGCTGCCGATGGTGGCCGAGACGTATGACGGGACCCTGAACGACATCAATGGGTTCCACGTGACACCGGCGCACGTCTTCAGCGCCCTCGACTCGGCTTCCGGCGGCCTCCCGCGCGAGGGGGCGGTGGGCGGGGGCACGGGGATGATCTGTCATGGCTTCAAGGGCGGCATCGGCACGGCCTCCAGGCGGCTCACGGCGGAGCAGGGGGGCTACACCGTGGGGGTGCTGGTCCAGTGCAACTACGGCACGCGCCGCGACCTGCGGATTGCCGGCGCGCCGGTGGGCGAGGAAATCCCCGACCTGGTGGCGTGCATCGCGAACGACCGGCCGCTCCCGGCCGGGTCATCGCGTCGCCGCTGCGGGTCTGCGGCGTCGGGGTCTCCGGACGAGGACCGGGAGCTCGGCTCGATCATCGTGGTGGTGGCCACGGACGCCCCCGTCCTGCCGCATCAGCTCAAGCGCATCGCGACCCGGGTGTCGGTGGGGCTGGGCCGGCAGGGCGGGTTTGGCGGGAACAGCTCCGGCGACATCTTCGTCGCCTTCTCCACCGCCAACCCGCGGGCGTGGCACGACGACGTGCCGGTGCGCGACGTGCAGATGCTCCCCAACGACCGGCTGACCCCGCTGTTCCAGGCCACGGCCTGGGCCACCGAGGCGGCGATCACCAATGCGCTGCTGGCCGCCGACACGATGACCGGGGCCAACGACCTGCGCGTGTACGCGCTGCCGCACGACCGGTTGCTGGCGGCGCTGCGCAAGTACGGACGAGTGCCGTAAGGGGAACGGGCGCACGGGGCCTCCTCGGATGTGCAAGGTCGCCCCGAGAAGCGCATCTGCGCGAACGCTCCATGGCACGTTGTAAGGGGAGACCTATGGCCCGCACCATGCGACATGACGTGGTGATCGAGGACAGACCATGCGCATCGCCTGCCATGCCCGCAGAGCCGCGTGAACGGCAACACTGCGGACGTACGGGGAATCACTTGCCGGCGGTGAATTGGTCGGGGTAGTAGAACAGCCGTACTTGGGTCGACTCGCCAGTGGCTCCGTCAACCTCGACAACGACCATCCGGACCGGGAGGGAGGTGCGGAGCCCACCGACCACGGCCTGCGCCACCCGAAGCCCAACCGCCTTCGGGGTTCCGCGCTGTCCTCCAAGGCGCCACGGGCCGCCCGTGAGTACCTCGTGGGTGAGGCCGGCATCCCGGACGGCGATGTGGAGCGTGTCGCCGTGGATGCGAGGCATGGAGACCTGGGCGCTGCCAGCGGCAGCCTGTGCGCGCGTCATGGCGCTGTCGCTCACGATCCCTTGGGAGAGCGCTGGGGTGCTGAGGCCAAGACTGACCAACAGGACCGCTGACATCGGGACGATGCGCATTGGTGCCACTCCGCGTCGAGAGACGTTGGAAGGAGACTGCACGCCAGTACCAGCTCAAATTACGGCCGTCCGCGCCCGGCTGCACAGCCCCCGTCTCCCGGAGCGGGTTGCAGACCCGGTCGCCATGCAGCTGCGGCCCGTCCCACATGGCGACCCACGCCCCCGCCACCCGCTGCACCTGGACCCCGCTCCGGTTCCCGGATCCCGCCAGCGTTCGACCGCCACTCGGCCAGCCGAAACACCACCGTGTCGTCACCGGTAGGGCGCCGGTCGGACCCCGGAACGCCGGCATGTGGTGACCCGGCGCCAATTGGCCTGAGGGCGCTCCCGGCGTCCCGGGGCTCACTCCGCCGGGGCGGATGTGGGGGATCACCTGACACGCTGCCCCAACACTCGGGTGTAACCATAGATCTTCTCAATCCGGGGAGGCGTGCATGCATGGACGATCGATTGTGCAGGCGGCGTGTGCAGTGATGACGTGTGTTGCCGTGCCCATCGGCAGCGTGGAGGCTCAGCTGAGCAGCCTCTTGCCGGGCGTCCGTGCCAGGATTCGTGCCCCCGGCTCGATCAACGGGCGCATAACCGGCACCGTGGTGGGCCGGACGGCCGATTCCCTGTCGATCGCCATGGAGAGCGGCGTCCCGGTGCAGCTGCCGCTGTCGGCGATCACGTCCGCGGACATCAGCCGTGGCAAGAGCCGATCGCAGGGGGCGATCAAGGGGGCGCTCTGGGGCGGCGGGGTCGGCATGCTGTCGGGGCTGTTCTCCGATTCCTCCACGGAAACCGATGTTTCCCGGGGCGAGGTGCTCGCCGAAGTGGCCCTGGCGGGCATCATCTCCGGTGCCGTGATCGGTGCGCTGGTGCAATCCGAGCGCTGGGAGCGACTCGACGCGCCGGTCCGCACCTCCCTGACCCGGACACGTGGCGGACCGGCGGCCGTCGTGTCGATTCGCTTCTAGCGATTGGGGGTACCGGTCGCCCTGATCAGCGATGCGGCGACGATGCAGGATCAGGCACCTCTCCTAAGTGCCCGGGCCACTGCATGACCGGTGGTGCCTACTTTGCCGCGCGAATCAGCCGTTCCTGCACGGCATGCAGGGGAAGCGTGGGCCCGCCGCTGATGTTCCACGCGTTGAACACCACCACCATCTGCTGGTCGGGGAACGCCATCGGAAACTGCCCGCCGAATCCCGACCCGGCCCAGATGAACGTGTCCTGCTGCACCCGATTGTTGTACAGCCACCAGCTGCACTGGTCAGCAAGGGCACACTGATCGTCAGCTCCAGCGCAGCGCCTCTGAGGAAACCCGTGGATGTGCCGCGCACCAAGGCGAGCTGCCGGGGCGGGCCACACCGACGGAAACAGGCGCGCCGCGCATCTTGCGGCGATGACCGCTCCCGGATTGAACGGGAAGGACCTGGACGCGACGGAAGCGGAGATCGTGCAGGTGATGACGGCGCTGGCGGCGGGCTCGCTTGCCGAGGCCGCGATGGCCGCGTGGATGCGTGATCGGCGGGTCCGCCTGAGACGGCAGCATCGCCAACACCCGGATGCGCGTTCAGCGGGCGTCCGTCAGGGGAGCCGGCTCCGTCCCCAGAATCCCTCCGGCGTGCGCGTGAGGCTGTCGAGCCCGGTGCGCGCGATGGCGGCGGCCGCTTCGCGTTCCGCCATCGCCACCACCTGCGCCTCGTCCACGGAGAGCACCACACGGTCGCGCATCAGCACGCGGCCGTTCACGACCACCGTGCTCACGTCGTTGCCGTTGGCGAAGTAGGCGACGCGATACAGCGGCATGTTCATCGGCGCCATGTGCGGGCGCGCGGCGTCGATGAGGATGACGTCGGCCTTCTTCCCGGGCTCCAGCGACCCGATCTCGTCGGCCATGCCGAGGGCCCGCGCCGCGTCGATGGTCAGCATTTCGAGCACCTTGCCGGCCGGCAGCACCTTCGTGTCGCGGAAGTGGAAGCGGTGGTAGCGCATCGCCTGGAACATGTGCCGGAACATGTCATAGCTGCGGTCCGGCGCGACGCCGTCCGAACCGAGCATCACGGTGGCGCCGGCGTCGAGGAGCTCGATCAGCGTGAAGCGCTCGCGCGTGGCGGCGTTGGCGCTCGGGTTGTGCACGATCTTCGTCCCGGTGCGCACGATCGTTGCGATGTCCTCCGGCGTCATTCCGGTGGCGTGCGAGAGGAGCACATTGGGGCCGAGGATGCCGAAGACGGTGTCGGCCCACTGCACCGAGCCGCTCGAATGACCGTCCTGCGTGAAGAGGAGTCCATGCTTCGTGGCCATCGCGCGCGTGGCACGGGCCTGCGCGGTGAGCTCGGCGAGCGCGGCCGGCGTGAGGGGCGTGGTCTCGGGGTGATGCGTGGGGAAGGCCATGGCGAGGTGCAAGAGACCGTTCGCCGCACCGTTCCACTTGGCGATGAGCGCCTCGCTCACCTCGAGCTGCCGCTCGAAGGTCACGGGGACCTCGCGCGCCGAGTCGCCCTGCCAGTCGGTGTAGCGCTTGGGGAAGGGCGGCCGTCGCGGCCCGACGGCAAGGATGAACCGCGTCCCCACCTCCTGCATCGCCTGCAGGTAGGTGTCGCCGTACCTGGGATCGTCGGTGCGCATGATCATGTCGCCGCCGCCAAAGAAGCTCAGGGCCGTGGTGGTGCCGAACCGCAGCCGCTCCACGCCGGTGAGGAGCGCCTCGGCGCGCCAGAAGTCCACGGTGGAGCCGTTGGCATAGATCCGTTCGGTGGCCGGATACCACTCCTCGGTGTCCATGCCGAGCGACTTCACGAGTCCGTGCCCGGCATGGCCGTGGCCGTCGATCAGCCCGGGCATGATGATCCTGCGCGAGCCATCGATCGTCTCGCGGGCCGCGAAGCGTGCGGTGAGGTCGGCGGCGGTCCCCACGGCGACGATCGAGTCGCCGGCGATGGCCACCGCACCGTCCTCGATCACCCGGCGTGCGGAGTCCATGGTGATGACGCTGCCGCCGCTGATGAGCAGGTCGACGGGGGTGCGCGAGTCGGGGGCGCAGGCGGCGCCAAGGAGGGCCGCGGCGGGGAGCAGGGTGCGTAGGGTGGCCATGGGGGGAATGTACGTCCGCCCTCGCCGAGTGGCGGGGGCAGCGAGCGTTCGGTCAGCGCGTATCCTTAAGGTCGTCCCGGCATCCGCCGATTCCCTCCCCCCTATCCCGATGCCCCTTACCCGCCGCCGTTTTGCGAGGACCGCGCTCTGGGCGCTCGTCCTCCTTGCTCCCGATGGCGTAGCCGCGCAGGACCCGAGCCCGCCGCGCGCGGGAGCCGGACGTCTCGACGCTGTGCGGGTGCCGCCGCTCGACCAGCGCATCGATGTCGTGACACCGATGGCCCCCGAGCTGGCCATGTTCGGGCCCTACCCGATCGGGGTGCGCACCATCACGGTGACCGATCGCCGCCGTCGGGATGTCCTGCGCATGATCGCCGGCGACAGCGCCGCACGATATGATCGCTCGCTCACGCTCGAAGTGTGGTATCCGGCGGCGGGCGGGAATCCGGGGCGACTGGGGGAGTACCGCGCCGTCATGCGCGATCCGTCGGTGACCATGTCGCTCTATGGTCAGGCCCAGCGTGATGCCGCACCACGCGACGGTGACCGACCGTTTCCGCTGCTGATCATCTCGCACGGATACCCCGGCAATCGCTACCTGCTCAGTCACCTCGGCGAGAACCTGGCCAGCAAGGGGTACGTGGTCGTGTCCATCGACCACACCGAAAGCACGTACGACGATGCCCGGGCGTTCGCCAGCACGCTCTATAATCGTCCGCTCGATCAGCTGTTCGTGCTGCAGGCGATCGCCGACCTGGGGGCGCCGACCTCGCGGAGCTTCCTGGCTGGTCGGGTAGATGCCGATCGGAGTGGCATCATCGGCTATTCCATGGGCGGATATGGGGTACTGAACGCGATCGGTGGTGGCTTCCGTGCCGCGGCGGCCTCCCTGCCCGGAGCGCCGCCGCACGCCCTGCTGCTGGAGCGCAGCGCTGACCACCCGGAATATCGGCGACGCCATGGCGATGCCCGCATCAAGGCCGCGGTGGTGATCGGCCCGTGGGGGATGCAGGCCGGCTTCTGGGATGCGGCGGGGCTGGCCGGCATTCGCACCCCCACCCTCTTCGTGGCGGGCAGCGCCGACGACGTGTCCGGCTATGAGAACGGCACGCGGGCGCTGTTTCGTGGCACCGTGAACGCCGAGCGCTATCTGCTCACGTTCCTCGGTGCGGGGCACAACGCGGCAGCCCCGATGCCGGCTCCAGCCGAAAGCTACGCGTATTCATCCACCCTCAAGTCCTTCCCCTTCACCCACTACGCCGACCCGATGTGGGATACGCGCCGGATGAACAACATCCTGGCGCACTTTGTCACGGCCCACGTCGACGCGCGGCTGAAGGGGGACAGCAGCAAGCTCGCCTATCTGCACCTCCTGCCCAACGGCAAGGACGGGGTGTATGCGACGGACCGCGACGGCAACCCGGGGCGCACGCACACCTACTGGAAGGGGTTCAAGCGTGGCACCGCGGCGGGGCTGATGCTGGAGCGCGAGCGTGCCGCCGAGACATCGCCAACGCCACGGTGACCACGCACGGGGCAGCCGAGGGCACCGGCTGATGGAGACCAGCCGCTTCGTGCGTAAACACTGGTGCTGGCCTGACGAGGTCGGGGACATCGCGCCGTGAGCAACATCTCCATGTCCATCGAGGGGCGGCGTCACCGCAATCCCTTTGCGGCGCCGTTCACCTGGGTGCTCCTCACTCCGCTCTCGATGGTCTTCGGCGGTATCTGCTGTGCCATGGCCTTTGTCATCCTGAGCCTCAACGAACTGGCCACCGCCGTTCGTGGGGACGCCCTGGACCGTGGTCCGCAGCGTACCATCACCGTGCCTGCCCACCGCGTGGACCCGGCGCGCGAGGGGGCGCTGGTCCATGTCACCGGGTCGGCCGTGGCCGCCGGCGAGGTGACCGATCCCGACGTCGGCGTTGCCGCATCAGGCGTCCGGCTGTTTCGCACCGTGGAGATGTACCAGTGGATGGAGCGGAAGATCACGTCGCGGAGGAAGGTGACGGGCTACGAGTACACCACGCGCTGGTCACAGAGCTGGCATGACTCCACCGACCTGATTGGACCCGACGCGCCGCGCAACCCCCCGATGCCGCTCCTCACCGAGGAGTGGCTGGCCGAAGAGGTCACGGTGGGTGCCTTTCGCCTGAATCGCGGGCAGGTTGAGCGTATCGGCGACCGCGTGCCGTTGTCGCTCGCCGGCCAGCCCGACACGCGCAAGGTGGCCGTCGGCACCCTCGTGCGCCACGGCGACACGTACTACCTGGGAGGCAATCCCGACCAGCCGGAAATCGGCGACCTGCGAATCCGCTATTCCGTCTTCACTCCCGGCCCCGTGAGCATCCTGGCCGCGCAGGCCGGGAACAGCTTCGCGCCGTACCGGGTGGCGGTGCCACTGCCGGCGGCACGAACGATTGTGAACGCGCTGAGCCCGTCGTCCAGTGAGGTCGACCTTGTGCGCGACGGCACGATGACGGCGAAGGAGCTGGTGCAATCCACTCGGCGCCTCCATGCGGCGCTGACGTGGGGGATCCGCCTGGTCGGGGTGCTGATGATGGTGGTGGGCGTCAAGCTGTTCATCTGGCCCGGCGCGGCGCTGCTGCGTGTGATCGGTCGCGTGATGCGCACCGAGCGGCGCGTGAGGCAGCACGGGCGGCGGTTGGTTGCCACGCGGCTGGGGGTGGGGCTGGCCGTGATCTGCGCGGCCTTGGCCTGGGTGCTGGCCCGCGGAGTGGCGGGTGAGCAAACTGCCACGTACACCGCCGCGTCAGCGGTGGTGATGCTGCTCGTCTGGGTGGCCCTCCCTCGTCACCACGCCGCATGACCGGGGCCCGCCATGGACGGCGGGGACCAGGCCTTTCGGGAGCGGTCGAACGCCCCGCTTCTGCGGCGAGCGATCAGATGAAATGCGTGCGCAGCGCGTTTCCGAAACTTCCCCTTGGCAGCAGGCACCGTTAGGCGAGCGCCACGCAGAAGCTGCGTCGAAACGGCCCATCCGGCCTGGCGGAACAAGCATGCTGACGAGGAGTTCCCCGGGCGGTTGCTCGCCGGAGTTCAGCGCTGATCCCGATGGCACGCTCTGCGCAATCGATTGTCTATGGCAGCCGTGTCTTGAAGAACGCCCAGACAATCTCGGCGAACTCGATGTCCCGGTTCTGGATGCCTGTCACCGGGTTCGGTGGCGACAGGACGGTGCGGCTCGGGGCGGTATGCCCCGCCCCGTCCAGCCGCCACCAGCGCACGGGGGCGGCTCCCGGATAGTCGAACCGGCTCGCGGGTCCGGCGTCGGCGGCGCTCGAATCCACCACCGTCGTCGTGGGCGTTACCCCGCCTAGCCCGTTGATCTGCAGCCACCGATCACGCGTCGCCTCGGCCGAGATCACCCGGCCGCGGTTGCAGTTGCCGCCGATGTCCGCGACGCAGCCGCCAGCCCACGGCATCTGGGTATCTCCCGACCCGTGCACGATCATGATCGGCAGGGGGCGGCTCGGGCCGCTCGTGCAGCCGCCCGCCTTCGGGGTCACCGGCAGACTCCCCGACCCGGTCGCGACGGCGCCAACGAGGTCGGCCCGGTTGAACGCGAAGGCGTGGGTCATCTGGGCGCCGTTCGACCCCCCGGTCATGAACATGCGCGCGCTGGTGAGCCCGTACGCTGTGCGCACCCGCTCCACCAGTGCGGCGAGGAACCCGATATCGTCCGCCGCGCTCGCGACCGTGTTGTCGGCGCGGCAGTCCACCCAACCGGCCAGGCGCTGTGCGTCGTTCGCCGGAAGGCCGGCTGGATACACGACCACGAAGCCCTCCCGGTCGGCGACGGTGCGGAACACCGACAGGGCATGTTGGCCGAGGACCGAGACGTCGAGCCCTTCGCCGCCGCCGCCGTGCAGCACGAAGACGACCGCGTTCGGCGTCGTCGTCCCCACCGGCACGTGCACGCGGAACTGCCGTGTCACGCCACCGACGACGAGGGTCTGGTCGGTCATCCGTCCGACCGGATATGGGGGCGTTGCCGGGGGAGGCTCAGTCGGCACCGAGGACGCGGTACCGCCGGCGCAGGCGGCCGTGAGGACCAGCAGCAGGGAGACGGCGCATCGAAATCGCATGCAGACGACACTCGAAGGGGTAGTTCCGCCGAGCGTTTCCCGCTGGACGGGTGATGGGCGACCTTCTTCTTGGACGTACAGACGATCAAGGCGTTAGCGGGGGCGTTGATGGCCGCCTGTTTTGCAGTGGCTGACGCCGCGTTCCGCAGCTGGCGCCGAGAAAGGAATGCGCGCGCAGCGCGCATCTGCAAAACTCCGGATGCCGCAATCGTCGTGAGGCTCGCGCCACGCGAACGGTTGCCGTCGCTTCGGTTGGTGCCGTGTACGCGACGTACCGGAATCGAAGTTCCCATCCCGTCAATGATGCGCTCGCCGCATGGGGAGCCCGTGACCGGCGGTGTGGCACCAAAGGGTGCCACCTCGTGGCGGACAAGGCGGTGGTTCTGCCCCCATGTGGGAGCCGGCGGATCGATTGGGACCGGCGTGGAGACCCGATACGACGGTCATGGCAACTGCTGTGGGGACTTCATCGATGATGAACGAACTGAAGACCAAGAGTAGGACGAAACGCGTGTCGAACACCATGACGATGGCACTACCAGCGCGACCAGAGCAGGAGTGTGCCGCATGGCGCATCCCCGCGAAAATTGAACTGAAGCGGTACAGTCGCGGGAGTATAGTACTCGGCGGCGGCGATCGTTGAGGGGTCGATGGAGTCCAAGTCCAGCGGCGCCGCGTCGGGGCTCCCGTCGAAAATCACGCGTACCGGACACTGCGGTTGAGAGACGCTGATGGCACCACGACTTGAGACCAGCGTCCGACGGCCGGTGCCGGCGATGCGCAGCCCGGGGATTCGACTGGTGAGAACATTCAGCATGTTTCGGCCTTCGGCCTTTGCAAAGTCCTCCTGCGTCAGGAACTTGCCGAATCCCATCTTCCGCCTCTCTTCGATGGCCGCGAGGTTGCGCCCGAGCACCGTGCGCGCCATCGCGTTCGCACGTACCCGCAACGTATCCATGGCTTGCACGCGCACCAGCGCCACTACCTGCGCCACGGTGTCGCCGGGCACAAGGTCGACCGGCTGCTGCCGCGGCGCGTACCCGAGCGCCTGCACGGCGAGCGTCCACGTGCCGGTGGGCGTGGCCCCGAGCAGGAAGCGCCCCGCACTGTCGGTGCGTGTATCGAGCCCGGTCGCACTCAGCCCGACGATGGCGTTGGCGAGCGGACGTCCGTCGACGGTCTGCACCGTGCCGCGCACCCCGCCCGCGCCACGCAGCACGATCTCCACCAAGCCGCTGTCCTCCGGTGCCTGCGGGCCGCTCGGCGTCTTCACCACCGTGTCCGCACGCCCCAGCACCAGGTCGCGCGGCGCAATGCCGGTGGCCGACGACGTGAACGTGGCGACGCCGCTCGCCCCGTCGGCGCCCACCGCGCGCAGCCGTACGGTGGTCTCGGCGGGCACGCCGCACAGCACGTAGCGGCCGTCGTCGCCCACCGGCACGTCGGTGGTCACGATGGTGCGTTCGACACGCCCCGCCTCGATCCGCAGGTCCGGCCACTGCGCCGTCACCTGCCCGGCGCTGAGCGGCAGGGCGCTGACCGTCGCTGCTGCGCGCGGCGACGCGCTGGTCCGCATGGCCCGCCGCACGGTCCCGAACAGGTAGCCGGTACCCTGGGTGGCCGCGCTCCCGCACACGCGCGCCACGAGTGTGCGCACCGACGGCATCGCCGCGCGCACGGTCACGCCGCGCCCGGCGCGCACGGTGAACGGCACCTGCACGCTGCCCATTCCGAGCGTATCGAGGCGTGCGTGGCGCGCCGTGAGCACCCACGGCCCGGCCGGCAGGCTGTCCACCCGTGCGCGTCCGTGCGCATCGAGGATGGCGTCGTGCACGCGCGTCGTATCGAACACCGACACGAGGCGCACGCTCGCACCCGCGAGCGGCAGGCGTGTGATGCTATCCACGCTTGTGATGTCGACGCGCCCGGGACGCCCCGGTGACGCGAACGCTTGCGCGAACGCTTGCGTGAACGCTTGCGCGCGCGCACGCGCGGCGCCGAGCATGCACACGCACGCGACCGTGGCGGCGACGAGGAACTTCCTGTGATGCGTCCTCACTTGCTATTCTCCATTAATGTCGATGCGTTCGAGCCACTTGCGGCGTGTCCCGAACACGGGTGCCCCGCAGTCCATGGTGCAACTCTGGAACCGCGGTGGCGCCAAGGTCTGGCTTTCTGGCTCTCCACGCCGAGCACGTCGTCAGGAATTGCAGTCGGGCTGGGAAAATTTCCTGTGGAGCATACGGCGGGATCACCGGCCTGGCCAGCGGCTCGGGCCGGGCGGCGGCCAGTCATCGATCGCGGGCCGGCAACGTCCGCAGTGCGGGCGCGTCGGTCGCGGTGGGTCGCCGAACCCGCCCAGACCCATCGGAGGCGCCGGTGCGAGGGCCGTCCACCCCGAAGGTGCCCTCGTGGTGGCGGGGCGTCGGGGCCGTCCTCAGGTGACAAGCGCAGCCCCGTCGGACGGGCTTGGGGCGCGCGCCGCGACGCATGCCACTGCGACTTCACAGCCTGCGCCCGAGTACGGATTGGATCAAGGGCGGAACCGATCACGTCGGTCCATCGTCTGTGAGCCCGTCTGACGCCTCAGCGTTCCACTGCAGCGCTTCAATTGGAGTGCGGCCGGACGGGCGCCGTGTGCCAGCACGGCGACCGCGTGCCGCACGCAGCCTCGCGCTGCCAGCAGCAACGTTCCGTTCGCCGGCGACGATCTGACTGGGCTTCAAGCTGGCTTCGATCATGCCGCCTATGTGCTTCGCGCGCGCAGATGTGACTGAGTCGCTTGCCATGCGCCGAACGGCAGCAGCAAGACTCCGACACTGGCGTTCAGGCCGGCCGCCGTCCTCATCCGAGACGAGACAGAGCCATCCTCTTGAAGCTCCATCGCAACCATACCGGCCCTCACCGATCTGGCAGTGATGAGAATGGCCGTGCCGATCACGCACACGGTCTTGGCAGGCGCGCGAGGACTCGATGACAGCTGGCTCTCGAGCATCCCCCCGATTGCCAACTCCATAGCGTGGAAGGAAAGCGACAGGATCACGTTTCTGCGGATCTACTGAGAAAGCTCGGAGGATTGCGAAGTCGATTCCGAGATCATGCGGCAACTGAGTGGAGTGGCTCGGTCAAGTGCGCTCGGTTGGTTGGTGGAGCGTAGCTTTCAGGCCAGTATTCGACGAGACGGATGACCTTGCCGCCCGCGACTTCGAAGAAGGAGATCGCTTCAGCGGCTTGGCTTCCGTCGGTGACGGCGACATGTGTGACGACATCGGTCGATGAGGCAACCAACCGCTTGATGTTGAAGGTCCACGAGCCTTGCGCTGGGTACTCTGAGTTCATCCGGGCGAACTTCTCGTGACCACGTATGCATTCGTTGGTTTGTGGCCACTCGAGGACGAAGTTCTCGGCGAGTACCTGCTTGACCGAGGCGAAGTCGTTCGTAGCCATGAGGCGCCAAAACTCGCGGACGGTGGTTTCAGCTGTGGTCATGGGGATCCTGGTGCTTGTTCGTGTGCTGCCCAACGCCGGGTTCTTCAGCGGGCCTCTGGAGGAAATGCGCGCGTAGCGCGCTTCCGAAAAGGCCCGGCTGCAGCAGGCATCGTTATCCTGCATCGTTGGGCTGTCGGGCATCTACAAACGCGTGGTGAACACCATGGTTCGCCAAGTCGGCTGGACGTCCCAAGGCTGCATGGAGGAGCCTGGTTGCGCCGTGCCATTTCTCCTCCGACGCTGGACCATCGACGTCCGCAGCATTGGTGAGGGCAAGAAATACCAGGCGAGTGGGCAGCCCGTTGGCCTTCCTCAGAAAGTACTGAAAGGCCAGTCGATTCGCGAACTGGTAGAACGTGCCGGTCCAGGTCGCCTTGCTGCGCGGCGCGTAGTGCCTGCGCGCTGCCTCAAGGCATCGCTGGATATGCGAAATCGACTCTCCCGCGGCCGCCGTCGCTGGAGACGCCACCTCCGGAATGTCCGCCTTCGCTTCGACGAGGACTCGCGTGCCATCCGATGCAACAGCGCGCGCATCCCAGACCGGTCCCTTTGCCGGCCAAAAGGATCTGAGCGGCAGCGTCAGGTCGCTCGCAAGGCCAAGCTGCCGCAACGCGCAAAGGTCGTGATGCTCCCGACCAGCTTGAGCATCAAGCGGCGACTTCCACTCTATGGCGACGTTCCTGCCGATCGCACCTGCACGCCTGAGGGCCGTGCGAAGGAGTTCGGGCCGCTTGTTCACCGCTCGCTGGAGCAGGCGCTGACTTCCGAGTGTGCCCGACTGCCTTGCCATTGCCGTGAGTGGTTGACGCGATGACGAGCGCGTTCGCTTGCAGGATCCTGCCATAGATTGCGGCCAGTGACCGCCAGCGAACAGGCCGCCATCCGTCGCGGCCCCGTCATGCGCAACGCAAGGTTAGACCGCCGGATCGTCGGCACCCGCGGACGGACGGCCCCGCAACGTCGCGATGTGCGCCCCCGGGGTCTCCTTCGACGGCGCCGCGTTGTAGGCGGCCGACCCCCCGGGCGGAATGCTCAGGTACTCCCACGCCGTGCCGCGGTGGGCATGCGCCAAGTACACGAGCTGGCCCACGTGGTAGCTCGCATGCGCGAGCGACCGATGCAGCGCGTCGTGGACGTGCAGCGGTTGCCCACGAATGGTGACCGTCCGTTGCAGATCGGCATCGGTCAGCGTGGTGAGCGCCTCGTACAGGGTGGCCCATCCCGCGGTCCAGTGCGCGTGCAGGTCCTCGCGCGACACCACGCGCGCGGCAAACTCCTCCTCGCGATTGCGCCACGGTTTCTCGCCATCCTCAGTCAGGAACGACGTGAACCGCGAGCGCAGGTTCCCAGCGAGATGCCACGCAATGATCGTCAGCGAGTTCCCGCCGCTGGGACCGGGCGCGCTCAGCATCGCATCCGGCACTTGGGCCAGCGCGCGCTCCGCCAACGCGTGATAGCGTTCGTATTCAGCGCGGATGGAATCGAGGATCGGCGACATGCGGAGTCTCCAGCGCGAAGGCAGTCTACCTGGTCACCACCAGGACCCGGCGGCGGTCTGGTGTTTGCTTCTGCTGCAGCCGCTTCCATAAGGAGCAGTTGTGGGACGGCCGCAGGCTGTCCCATAGAATAGTGCGGGCGCCCCACAACTGCATCACTCGCTGCGGCTGTCGGCGGCACGCGTCGTCAGCCGGGGGCACGCCGCACTAGGGGCGAAGTATCCACTGCGTGACCTGCGGAACGCGGCACCCGCTGTCTTGCGCAGGCCGGAACCGCCAGCGGGTGAGCGCCTCGCGAGCGGCGTCGACGAGCCGAGCGTCCTCGACACGCAGCACGCGGAAGGAACTGGCGACGGGCGTCCCCGCGGTGTCCACCACGAACTCGATGATGTTCGGGGGGAGCGAGTCGCGATCTGTCGGCCGATGCAGGCGCGGGCCGAACCGTGCCGTGGAGGCCACGAGCTCCACCTCTTGGCGTACTTCCCACGCATGGCGAGGCGGAATTGCCTGGGCGCACGCCTGAGCTTGGCTCGTCGTCGGGATGAAGAGCACTGCGGCGACGAGGAAGCAGGTAACCTGTGCGTTCGGAAAGTGCACGTTGTCCTCCGGCTAACGTGTGGTTCCGCTGCGAGGCGACCGGCACGTGCCGAGGCCCGAACTGCACGATGGTCGCCCCGTCAGCAGCAATCATCGTGAGCGCAAGTCCGCGCGGAGTCGTCCCTTCTCTCGCGTTGACGATCGCGAGGACGCTTGCATCAGCCAGGCGGCCACGAGACGGGTCCGCTCGCGCATCGTTCGCCCCCGCTCATCCATCGGTACGGCATCCCCGACCCCTGCCGGCATGCGGGCGCGCGTCGCGTCGGGGAAGAGTGAGAGCACGATATCGTCCGAGTACTCCTCGGGAAGGAACCCGACAGAGTGCCTCAGAACGCGGCACTGCTCATTGATGATGAAGCCAACGACGAGGCGAGCCGGCGCCTTTGCCTTCGCCGCGAGATCCGGGTAGTACTGAGCTGTCCACGCCTGCAACTGCGCGATTGAGGGTGAAGGCGGCTCGGCTGGATCAAGCGTGCGGCCTGCGCAACCGGTCCCGACGGCGTGGCGGGACTGCGCACCCGCCACGTGTGGCAACGCTAGGCCCGCCGACAGGAGAGCAAGCAAGGCGCGCGATCTCATCGTAAGCTCCGAGCAGAGGTTTCACATAGGATTCGTGATTGGAGCCAACGCGGCAATAGATGTTGCATTAACGTGCGATTAGTCGATCATGAGGCCAGCGTTAAGCTCAGGCTGAATTGCCGTTCCAACGCTGGGCTCTGCCGCGGGGCCTCATAACGATGCGACAGGCGAACGGAGTGAGACAGCCGCCATCAAAAGCACCCCTTGGTGGCAGCAGCGTCCCGTTAGGCAATGGCTAATTGTTGTCGGCATGAGGCCCGCGTGTGTCGGCGCTCTCCAGTGCATCCTTGGGGAGCTGCCAGAAGGCGGCAATGGCGGAGGTAATGAGCGCAGCGCCTAGTATCAGATAGCCACTACCAGGGCGCATGCGGGGCAAGAAGCTGGTGATGGTAACGGCAATTACGAACACAGCACTCGCGATCAATCGCGCCCAGTCTGCGGGATCAAGTCTTGGGATGGGGCTGGCACGAAGGCGCCGGATTTCGCCGAAGGTTACTGGACCCCAGATGCTTCCAAAAAAGATCGGAAGCGCCGTTGCGACCATTCCCCCACCTGAAGTCGAAAAGCTGACACCCTGAGCGAGTGATACGAGACCTACCGAGACACCCGTAACGGCGACGCTGCGGACGACTACGGAGCGCTCGTTCCATGTCGCTTTGGCGCGCGTCGCAACGGATTTATTGGGTTTTACGCTTAGTTGCATTCGCGTAGCTCTATGCTAGTAGTGGCCTAACGTTTGCTGCTGCTGCGGCCGTTCAATGAAATGCGGGTGGGCGGCCACGCCCCACTCCCCAAGAATGAAGGCGTGGCCGCCCACCCGCTACCGCAGCCAGGCCGTCGGCAGCAAGCGTCGTTATGTGGCGGCGCGCCGGGTTCCGTGTCCGTGCTCAAAGTCGAAGACGGTGACGGGCGCCGCCGCACCGCGCAGCGCGGTGTAGAACGAGACTGCGTGGTCATCCTCGTCATCGGCTTGAACGAAGGCGACTGGAACACCCGCGGCCGCAGCGTCACGGCACAGCGTCTCGACCAGACGGCGCCCGATGCCGCGGCGCTGGTGGGCGGGGTCGACCGCGAGGTCATAGATGAATAGTTCCCGGGCCTCGTTGCGGGTCATCGGCAGCACGTGTGCGGTGATGCCGCCGACCGGCGCTGCGCTGTCCAACGCGACGAGCGCCCAGAAGTCGGGGCGTGCCAGCAGGCCGTCGACGTATTGATCGGAGAGCGCGTCGCCGCCCTCACCGAAGACGGCCGCCATCAGCGCGAACGTCTGCTGTGCGAGTGGTCGATCAGCGGGGCCGAGACGCCGGACCGCAATCTCATCAGTACGACTCATCGCTGCTCCGATGGTGGTCTCGTCCACATAACGAGTATTAGCCTGCAGGCGATCCCTGCACTGCTGGACATTCTCCAGCACCGCCCCGCAGTCTATCGCGACGCGCTCTCCCCGGTCCGAAGATCCGCAACCGTCAGGGCCACAACACCTTGCAACCCAGACCGTCGCCTGACGCCCCGTGGTGAGACAGCGGAGATGACTGTCTAACCTTCAGCCGCGCCGAGGGGGCCGCAAGGGGGAGGGGCGTGCGCCGGGGGTGTCGAGGTCCAGCGGGCTCCGCACCCCAAGCCCGCCACGATTGAGCACGTGCGTGTACAGCATCGTCGTGCTCACGTCGCGGTGCCCCAGCAGCTCCTGGACGGTCCGGATGTCGTAGCCCGCCTCCAGCAGGTGCGTGGCGAACGAATGCCGGAAGGTGTGGCACCCGACCCGCTGCGCCACCCCCGCGCAGCGCCCCGCCTCCGACACGGCGCGCTGCAGCACCGTGGGATGCAGGTGGTGCGTGCGCCACTGGCGCGCGGCGGCATCCCAGGAGTCGCGGGTGGCGGGAAAGAGCCAGCACCACGCGGAGTTGCGCACGGCGCCGACCGCCTTGGCGCCGGGTGCGAACGGCAGCGCCACATACCCGCGGTCCCGGGCCCAGCGGCGCTGCATCGCCACCCGGGCCGCATCCCGATGCGCGGCCAAGGGCTCCACCAGCGACTGCGGCAGCATCGTCACCCGGTCACGGGCACCCTTCCCCCGACGTACCCGGACCTCCAGACGATCCAGGTCCACATCCTTCACCCGCAGCTGACAGCACTCCATCAACCGCAACCCGGAGCCGTACAGCAGCGACGCCATCAGCCACGGCACCCCGTGCATGGCGCCCAGCACCCGCGTGACGGCATCCCGCGACAGCACGTTGGGAAGCACGTGCGGCCGACGAGCCGGGGCCACGTCGACCATGGGCGGGAGCGGCTGCTCCAGCACGTCACCGTACAGGAAGCGCAACGCCGCCAGCGCCTGGTTCTGCGTGGAAGCCGCCACGCGGCGGTCGACCGCAAGATGGGTGAGGTAATCGCGAACCGCGGTCGCCGGCAGCTCCGCCGGGTGGCGCATGCCATGGTGGCGCACGTACCCCACCACCCACCGGGCGTACGCCTGGACGGTGCGCGGGCTGAATCGCCGGACGGCGGCCCGGTCGCGAAGCACGGTGAGGAGACGAGGCGAAGACATCGGAGCACGGTACGACGACCGCACTCGACACGCACCATCGTCACGTCGCGGCCAGGCTCGTTCCTCCGCAGGGTCCAGCGCGGACATCCCGCTCGTCACCCCGCCCGTCACCCCCCCGTCACCCCTCCCTCACCCCCCGGCCAACGCCCCATGCGCCAGCCGCGGCAGCACATGCCGCGCAAACAGGTCGCACTCCGCCGCATGCGGATACCCCGACAAGATGAACGCCTCAATCCCCTCCGCCTGGTACTGCCGCAGCTTCCCCAGCACCTGATCCGGGTCCCCCACAATCGCCGCCCCGCACCCCGAGCGCGCACGACCGATCCCCGTCCACAGGAACTCCTCGGCATACCCCTCGGTGTCGGCCGTCTCGCGCAGCGCCGCCTGCGCCGCCACGCCGGCCGACCGGCTGTCCAGCGACCTGGCGCGAATGGCCGCCCCGGTGGCGGCGTCCAGCCGCGACAGCAGCCGCGCCGCCGCCGCGCGCGCCTCGGCCTCGGTCTCCCGCACCACCACGTGCACCCGGTACCCGAAGCGCAGCGTGCGCCCGTGGCGCGCCGCCCGCGCCCGCAGGTCGCCCACCAGCGCCCGCACCGCCGGCAGCGTGTCCGGCCACATGAGATACACGTCGGCCCCCTGCGCCGCCGCCTCGCGCGCCCCCTCGCTCAACCCGCCGAAGTAGAAGGGCGGGCACCGCCGCCGCTCCCGGCAGAGGCGCGGCGCCTCCACCTCCAGCTGCCAGAACGCCCCGCGGTGCGACAGCGGCTCGCCACGCAGCAGCGTGCGCAGGATGTGCATCGCCTCCACCGTGCGCGCGTACCGCGCCTCGGCGTCCAGCACCTCGCCGGGCATCTCCGACGAGATGATGTTCACCGTGAGCCGCCCCCCCGCCACCTGGTCCAGCGTGGCCAGCTGCCGCGCCAGCTGCGGCGGCCAGCTCTCCCCCACCCGCACGGCCGCCAGCAGCCGGATGCGGTGCGTGAGCGCGGCCATGGCCGACGCAAACGCGGTGGTGTCAATCCCCAGCGCGTACCCCGATGGCAGCAGGATGTTGTCGAAGCCGTTCCGCTCCGCGCGCAGCACCAGGTCGCGGCAATGGTCCCAGCTGGACGCCAGCCGCGAATCGGGGACCCCCAGGAACTCGTAGTCGTCGTCGCACAGCGCGCCAAACCAGCTCACCTCGCAGGGCGCCGGGACCGCCGCCCCCGCCGCCCCCGCCGCGCTCACGGCAGCCGCACGCCGCGCGACGCCACCTGCACTGCGTACCAGTCGCCCCGCGTCCACCGCACCCGGTACGCGTCCACCGCCTCGGCAATGCGCGCCGGCTGCTGCGACCCCACAATGGGAATGGCCCCCGCCGGGTGCGCCATCACCCAGCTGTACGTCGCCGCGCTGCGCGACACGCCGTGCGCCGCCGCCACCCGGTCCAGCGCCGCCGCCACCGCCTCCTCGCGCGGCGTGCCGGGCGCCATCACCCGCCCGCCCCCCAGCGGCGACCAGGCCAGCACCGCGGTGCCGTGCACCATGGCCTCGTCAAACAGCCCGTTCTCCATGGGCTCCAGGCAGAGCGGCGAGAACTCCGGCTGCAGCGACGCCAGCGGCACGGTAAGCAGCGCGCGCAGCGCCGCCACCTGCGCCGGGGTGAAGTTGGACACCCCCACCGCCCCCACCTTCCCGCTGGCCACGGCGTTCTCCAGCGTCCGCGCCAGCTCCTGCGGGTGCGTGAGGATGTCCGGACGGTGCACCTGCCACAGCTCCACCCGCTCCACCTTGAGCCGCGCCAGCGACGCATCGATGGCCTCGGCCACGTACGCCGCGCTGGAATCGTACGGCGTGCCGGGGATGATCCCCCCCTTGGTGGCCAGCACCATCCGCTCCCGCAGCCCGGGCGCCTGGGCCAGCACGCGCCCCAGCAGCCGCTCCGCGCCGCCAAACCCCGACGGCGAGGAGTAGCCGTAGATGTCGGCGGTGTCCAGGAGCGTGATCCCGGCGTCCAGCGCCGCCTCCACCAGCCGGCGCGCCTCCGTGACGTCGTCGCCGGTCATCCGCCACATCCCCCACGACAGGGTGCTCACCTCGGGGCCGCCGGGGAACAGGGGGCGGGTGCGGGGCGGGGCGGGGAGCCAGCGGGGTTCGGTCATGGGGCGCGGGGAGAAGAGGGGACCACGGATCGTGCGCTAAATTGGCGGGAATCACACAGCCCCGGTCAAGCGGCGACCACGCCGGGGGGCCGGGAGCACCGGATCGAGGGGAACGATGGCACGCACCATCCGCTACGGCATCGTGGGCACGGGGATGATGGGGGTGGAGCACCTGCGCAACCTGGCCATCACGCCCGGCGCGATGGTCACCGCCATCGCCGACCCCGTGCCCCAATCGCTGGCGTGGGCCCGCGAGGTGCTGAAGGAGGCACTGGGGGATCGCGCGGCGCAGGTGGCCGAATTCGACGACGCGGCGTCACTGGCCGCCAGCGGGGTGGTGGACGCCGTGGTGGTGGCCTCCCCCAACCACACGCACCGCGCGGTGCTGCCACCCCTGTTCGACGCCGGGCTCCACATCCTGTGCGAGAAGCCGCTGGCCACCACGGTGGCCGATGCGCGGTGGATCTCCGACCGCGCCGCGCGGCACCCAGCCGTGTTCTGGGTGGCCATGGAGTACCGCTACATGCCGCCAGCCACCGAGTTCATCCGGCAGGTGCACGCCGGCCGCGTGGGCGCGCTGCGCATGCTCACACTGCGCGAGCACCGCTTCCCCTTCCTGGTGAAGGTGGGGGACTGGAACCGCTTCGCCGCCAACACGGGCGGGACCATGGTGGAGAAGTGCTGCCACTTCTTCGACCTCATGCGGCTCATCGTGCGCAGCGAACCGGTGCGGGTGCACTGCAGCGGGGCCATGGACGTGAACCACGTGGACGAACGCTACGGCGGCCACGCGCCGGACATCCTGGACAACGGCTACGCCACGGTGGACTTCGCCAATGGCGCGCGCGCCATGCTGGAGCTGTGCATGTTCGCCGATGGCGCCGAGCACCAGGAGACGTTCACGGCGGTGGGAGACGTGGCGCGGCTGGAGTGCCTCGTGCCGCCCGGCGAGTTGGTGTTCAGCCCGCGCACCGGGTACGGGAACCCCAAGCATCCCGTGCGCGAGCACGTGCCGGTGGACGCCGCGGCGCTGGCCGCCGGCACGCACCATGGGGCGACGTGGTACCAGCACCAGCGCTTCGCCGCGGCGGTGCGGGGCGAGGGGCCGGTGGAGGTGACCGCGGAGGACGGATGGCGCGCGGTGGCGATGGGGGTGGCCGCAGAGGTCAGCGCGCGCGAGCACCGCGTGGTGGAGTGGACCGAGGTGGCGGCGGCGACCGGCTGAGTCGCGCCGGCCGCGCGGGCCCTTCACCCCGCCGGGTCCACCCGAATCACCGGCACCCACAGCTGGATCCACCCCGTGGCCAGCAGGTACGCCGACGCCGACAGCGCGAACATGGGCCAATACCCCACGCCGGTGGACAGCGACCATCCGGTGAGCTCGATCATCCCCATCCCCGCCAGGTTCCCGCACACCGCCCCCACCGCCACCACGGTGGCCACCCGCGTCACCGGCACCACGTCGGCGGCGAAGCCGAACAGGTTGGTGGAGAACCCCTGGTGCGCGAACAGCGCCAGGCCGATGAGCAGCGCCGCCACCCACGGGCTCCCCGCCTGCAGCGCCAGTGGCACGGGGAGAATGAGGCACCCGTAGGCCAGCATCGATCCCTTGCGCGCCCGGTTCACCGACATGCCGCGCGCCAGCAGGCGGGGAAACAGGGCGCCGCTGCTGGCCGCCCCCAGCGCCGCCATGGCGTAGATGAGCGCGATCGGTGCACCCAGCCGCCCCTGCGTGAGACCGAACGTCCTGGCGAAGAGGTCCGGGGTCCAGAACAGCAGGAACCACCACACCATGTCGGTGAGCCCCTTGGCCCCGGCAATCGCCCAGGTGCGGCGATCGCCCAGCACCGCACGCCAAGGCAGGACGGTCCCGGGCTCCCCGGTCGCAGGGGGCGCCTCGTCGTCCAGCCACCGGGTGGCGGGCCACCACGCCAGCAGCCACGCGAACCCCAGCGCCCCCGTGACCACGAACGCCGCACGCCACCCGAACGCCAGGGCCAGCGGCGGGATGAGCAGCGGCGTGAGAATGGCCCCGATGTTGGGCGCCGTGTTGATGAGCCCCAGCCCCATGGACCGCTCGGTCAGCGGAAGGTGCCGGGCGGCCGCCTTCACCGCCGCCGGTGTGTTCACCGACTCGGCTGCGGCCAGGGCGACCCGCGCGCCCACGAACTGGGCGATGCTGGCCGCCACCGCATGGGCCATCCCCGCCAGGCTCCACGCCGCCACCGCGACGCCATAGGCCCGCCGCACCCCGAAGCGGTCCACCAGCCACCCCGACAGCAGCAGCGCTGCGGCGGTGGTGAACTGGAACGCCGACCCCAGGTGGGCAAAGGCCACATCATCCCACCCGAACGTCGCCACGAGCGTGGGCTTGAGGAGCGCCAGCACCTGCCGGTCCACGTAGTTGAGCGCCGTGCCGGCGAACAGGAGCGCGATCAGGAGCCGGCGACGGCCGGGGTTATGGGCCACGATCACCCCCACCGCCCCCCCCGCCACGCCACTGCACCCCCACCGCCCACGCCGCCCCAGCCATGGGCACCCCACTGGCATCCAGCGCCTGCGCCCGCCCCAGGTTGGTCCCCTCCACCGACCAGGTGGCGCCGCGCCACGTGGTCCCCAGCCGCAACGCCGCCGTGGTGTAGGCGCGCTCCCCCAGCCGCCGCGCGTGCAGCAGGTCGGCCAACACCCACACGCGGCCAGCCGGGTTGAGCTGGGCCGTCACGCCACCGCTGCGGGTAAGGGGGCGCAGCGCGTACTTCCCCTCCACGCCCACGGGCTGATTTGCGGTTGCTTTCAGGACACTAGCGCGCCATGTAAGAGCCATCATTGCGCTAAATGGGGTCTTTAGCAGCCCCTCTACCCCGGTGGTCCGTGTGCGCCCGATGTTCGTGGCCACCCACGCCGGACGGGGCAGCACCCCCAGCGGGCGCACCCAGTCAATCGTCTCACGCCCCCGCCGGTCAAACAGCGCCACGTCCAGCTGCACGCCCCCCGCGCGCCCCGCTGCCACCCCCAGCTCCTGGTTCACGAACTGTTCGGGACGCAGCGTGGGGGTCCCCCGGTTAGCCGGGTCCTGATAGAAGCGGTCGGTCCACGTGGGCTGCCGCCAGCCACCGGCCGCGCTCCCCCGCACCACCACCTGCGGCGCCACCGTCACCGACACCCCGGCGCTGGGGATCAGCTGCCGCCCAAAGTCGGAGCTGGCGTCCAGCCGCGCCCCGGCGTTCCCCTCCACCATCCCCTGGCGGTGCCGCACTTCGGCAAACGCCGCCCCCCGCTGCTGCGCCCGGTCCCCCAGCCGCGCCGACCGCAGCCACGCCGACAGCCACTCCCCCCCCGCCGCCACCGTGGTGGCCGGGGAGAGCGCCCACCGCGCCGAGAGCTCCCCCTCCGCCTGCAGCGACCGGTGCCGGTTTCGATACCGCGCCGGGTCGGTGCGCACCAGGATGAAATCATCGCTGTGGTGGCGCACCCCGGTGCGCGCCGTCCACGCCACGCGCTCGCGCCACAGCGCCTCGGCGGTCACCGACAGCGTCGCGGTGCGCGTGCGCTCGTACGAATCGAAGGGGGCGTAGAAGGTGGCCGCACCGAAGTCGCGCGCGCCGTAGCCGGCGTCGGCACGCCACCGACGCCCCGCATCGCCGCCCGCCAGCGTGCCGCGCAGCTGCGTCACGTCGGCGTCCGTCCCCGGGCGATGCCCGCTGGTGCGCAGTCGCTCGCCATGCACCCCCGCCCGCGCGCCGCGCACCATCCCCCCCGCCGAAAGGGCGGCGTCCAGCGTGCCGAACCGCCCGCCGCGGAGGCGCCCCGCCGCCCCCTGCGTGCGCGTGACGATGTTCACCACGCCCCCCACCGCGTCCGCCCCGTACTGCGCCGCGGCCGCGCCGCGCACGATCTCGATCCGCTCGATCGCCTCGTACGGCACCGCCAGGTCCAGCGCGAAGTGCCCCGTCTGCAGGTCGCGCATGCGCTGCCCGTCCACCAGCACCAGCGTCTGCTCGTACGTGGCGCCGCGCAGCGCATGATCCGCCTGCGCCGGGGAGCGCGGTTGCAGGTCGCTCCCCAGCGCCCACTGCAGCGCCGCCTGCACCGACGTCCCCGGCAGGCGGTCCAGCATCGCGCGGTCGATCACCTGCACGCTGCGCGTGCCGTCGGCCCCGGTGCGCGAGGCCGTGGTGACCGGGGGCAGCTGCGGCACCGGCGGCTGCGCCGGCGCGGGTTGCGCAACGGCGGGTTGCGCAACGGCGGGTTGCGCGACGGCGAGCGCCAGCGGGGAGAGCAACGTCAGGAGCGACAGCGCGCCAAGGGGGCGCGCGGCAAACGGCACGGGCGTGGGCATGGGGTCAAGGCTAACGGACCGCTCAACCCCCGCGGGATGCCCCCCTCAGTTGATCCCCACCCGCCCCTTCAGCGCGGCGAAGATCTTCGCCGAGTCGTACCCCACGCCGTCCTTGAACACGGTGACCGTCTGGCGGATCACGTCGGGGGCGCTGGTGAGGTCGCCCTTGAGCAGCACCAGGTCGGCCACCTTCCCCGCCTCCACCGATCCCAGGCGCGTGTCCTCGCCCAGAATGCGCGCCCCGTTCAGCGTGATCACCCGCACCGCTTCCTCGGTACTGAACCCCGCCTCGCGCAGCAGTTCGTAGCCGCGCTGGTCCCCCAGCCCCGGCAGTGCGCCGCCGTTCCCCGTGGGATCCACGCCACTGGCCAGCACCCCGCCGGCCTGGTGGAAGGCACGATCGAACGCCAGCGCCCGCGCGAAGCTCCCCGGCGTGAAGGGCCACGCCTTCGCCGTGTCGATCATCGCGCGCTCGGCCAGGTACGCCGCGCGGATGTCGGGGGCCATCAGCTCCAGCGTGCGCGCATCGGTCACCGGACGCCCGGCGTAGAACACCTCGAAGATGGCCATGGTGGTGGTCATCGACACCTTCCGGCGCACCATCAGGTCGATGAGCGGACCGGCTACCGGCCCGTCGCCGCGCATCTCGCGGTCCAGCACCGACAGGTTGTCCCCTGGGCACTCGTCGGGCTTCTTGCCGGGGTAGAAGTCCGACGCCGTGTGCGCGCCGTGCGCGAGGTCGTCGATCCCCAGCTCCACCGCCTCGCGGAAGGTCACCGAGCAGAGGTGCCCCGTGGCGCGGATCCCCTTCCGGTGCGCTTCGTCAATCGCCGCCTTCATCGACGCGCGGCTGATGTTGGTGTAGAACTTGATCCAGCTGGCCCCCTCCTCGGCCCAGTACGCCACGAAGCGGCGCGCCTCCTCAGGGGTGCTGGCCACCGACATCGTCCCGCCGCCGCCGGGCCCCGTGAGGTACGGCGAGGTGACATGAATGCGCGGCCCCGGCACCCGCCCCGCGTCCACCTCCCGCTTGAGGTTGATGTCGGAGTACGGCGACTGGCTGCCGGTGGTGCGCACCGTGGTCACGCCGCTGGCCAGGTACAGCCGCGGCCCCGAAAAGGTGAGCTGCACCAGGCGGCCGCCGGTGGCGGTGTAGTACAGGTGGTCGTGCAGCCCCACGATCCCGGGGATCACCGTGTGCCCCGCGCCGTCGATCACCGTGGCGCCCGCGGGCACGGCCACCCTCCCCGTGGCCCCCACCGCACGGATGCGCCCGTCCTGCAGCACCACCGTCTGCCCGCGGCGCGCCGGCGCGCCGGTGCCATCCACCACCATCACGTTGGTGATGGCCACGGCGGGCGCGTCCACGCTCACGAAGGCGCGGGCCGCAGGACCCAGCGCAGGGCGCGACGCCGGAGACGGGGCCGCCGATTGGGCCGCCAGCGCGGCAGGCAGGGCGGCC
This sequence comes from Gemmatimonas sp., assembly GCA_044352305.1. GTDB lineage: Bacteria > Gemmatimonadota > Gemmatimonadetes > Gemmatimonadales > Gemmatimonadaceae > Gemmatimonas. Next base: position 22,291 of record JBILED010000001.1, on the reverse strand, counting down.
GCCAGGACCAGCAGGAGCGGGCAGAGCACGGGGCGAATCACGGGGTGTCCTCGACGTCGAAGGCCATCATCATGCCGGCCTGCAGGTGCTCCGCGATGTGGCAGTGCACCATCCACCGGCCGGGGTTGGACATCTCCACCAGCACATCCACCGTGCCCCCGGCAGGGACCAGCGCGGTGTCCTTCCACACGGGGTCGGGGTTGGCCACCCCGTTCACGGCCAGGATGAGGAACCGCTGCCCGTGCACGTGGATGGGGTGCTGCATGCCGTGCAGCACGTCGCGCACCCCCGCCAGCCGCAGTCGCACCAGCTCCCCCCGGCGGAATCTCCACGTCACCGCCATGTTGTCCACCCCGGCGTCGGGGTCGCGCAGCGTCCAGCGCGCCTGCGGCGCCGTGGTGGCCCAGTTCATCCCCGGCATCGTCCCCGCCCACTCCACGGGGTTGAAGTACACCGAGTCCAGCTGCATGAGGCGCTGCGAGACGAACGGCAGCCCGGCAAAGGCCACGCGCAGCTCCAGCGTGCGCTGCGGCGCGCGCCCCGCGTGCGCCGCCACCAGCGCGCGCACCGTGTCGCCCTCGGCGCGGTGCGTGCGCAGCGCGCCAAACGCCCGCGCCAACGGCGGCGCCGGCGCCCCGGCCACCTCCACCACCCCCAGCGTGTCCGTCTCGGCGAAGAAGCGCGCAAACAGGTGGTCGATGGCCCGCACCCGCGACACCAGCGCCTGCCGCCCCGGCCGGTCGAAGCGCACGTCCACCACATACCGCTCCGCCGGCGCAATCACCACGCTCTCCACCCACCGCTCGGCGGGGTACGTCCCGAGGTCACCGCCAACCAGCTTGAGCCGCGTCCCCGGGCCGAACGACAGGTTGAAGATCCGCGTGTTGGACGCGTTGGTGAGGTACAGGCGCACCACCTCCCCCGGACGCGCGCGCATCCGCCACCCCGCCTCGCCGTTCACGAGCATCACGTTCCCGAACCGCCCCATCGCCGCGTGCGTGGGCGCCTCCAATCCCCACGGCACCAGCGCGCCGTCGTCCCCCACCAGCAGGTCGTCCAGGATCAGGAACTCCTCACGATGCACCGGGGGCGGCCCCGCCTCGCGCGCGGGGCGCACGAAGATGTTGCCGTACAGCCCCAGCTCCTGCTGGATGTCCTCCCGCACATGCGGGTGGTACCAGTACAGCCCTGCGTCGGGGAAGCGCAGCCGGTAGGTGAACGAGTCCCCGGGCGCCACCGCCGGCTGCGTGAGGTCGGGAACGCCGTCATACCGGTGGTCCAGCCGCAGCCCGTGCCAGTGCACCGTGCTGGGAAGCGGCAGCGCATTGCGGAAGCGCACCACCACCTCGGCCGCCTGCGGCACCCGCAGCAGCGGCCCGGGTATCGACCCGTTGAAGCCGAACATGGTGTAGTCGCGCCCCGCGATGCGGCGCCGCACCACCCCGGCGGTGAGGTCGAGCGTGTCGCCGTGCGCCAGCGTCACCACCGCGCGCGGCACCGCAGCGGGGGCGGCGGCGCTGTCCCCCGGCCGCCAGGGGCGCACGGGGGGGCGCAGCGCCATCTCCGACGGCAGCATCGTCAGCCCCGGATACATGGGGACGTCGCGCCACCCGGCGGAATCGGGGCGCGCGTGCCCGGCATGCCCCGCGTGCGCATCGTGCATCACCGGCGTGCTGTCGGCCAGAGACGCGCTCGACGCCGCCGAAGTGCCGCCCCCCGTGAGCGCCCCGAGGAAGAACTGGTAATTGTCCGCCGGGCGCAGCCGGTTGGCCGCCGATTCGCCGCGCAGCACCAGCCGGCCGCGGCGCTCGCGCACGGTGGTGTCCGGCTCGGCCGACACCAGCACCAGGAAGCGGTCGTACGTGACGGCCCCCAGTGCGGTGCGCCCCGCGCGCACCACCCCCAGCCGCGTGACGTGCGAGAACGACGGCTCCACCCCCCAGGCGACAAACCCCGGGGCGGGGCCCGACGGGAGCGTCGGCAGCGAGTCCAGCGTCAGGGTGAGGCGCCAGCGGTGTGTGCCGTCGGCCGCCACCGCCACGGTGAACGGGCCCGGCACCCAGTCCAGCTGGGCGGTCCCCGTCGCGTTTCCCCCGGCGGCGCCCGGAAGCAGCGCGATGCAGTACAGGTCGCGGCTGGGCGCGGCGCCCTCGGGGGCGTCGCAGGGGCGCTGGGCCCGCAGGGGGACGCTGGCCGCCGCCAGCAGCAGCGCGAGGACGGCGGGACCCGCAGGCCGGAAGGACGGGCGCATGGGGTGCAAGATGCACCACGGCATCACGGCGCGCTGCGGCGGTGGGGCGTTGCGCCGCGCCGCGCGCGCATCGGGGCTACCTCGGGGCTACCCCGCGGTGCGCGCCACCGCCGCCATCTCCCCCTCCACGAACGCGGCGATCCGCTCCCACTGCCGCTCCGCGTCCTCCTCCCCCAGCGCGATCAGCCGCCGCAGGTAGTCCTCCTGGAACATCACCAGCGACAGCACGTCCGGGCTCTCGGTCTTCTGCGTCCCCAGCCCGCGCGTGAGGAACCGGAACAGCCGCGGCAGCCGCGGCTCGTACTCCCCCGCCAGCCGCCCCAGGTCCCGCGACGGCCGCAGCACCAGCATGTCCACCACCCGCAACCCGTGCCGCTGCTCCACGGGCAGCCGCGCCACCAGGCGGTTGGTGCGCTGCAACCGCAGCACGTCCTGGTCGATCAGGTCTAGGAACACCGCGTTGTACAGCACCCCCAGCACCTGCGCCGGCGGCGGGTAGTCGGGCACCTGCGGGCGCGACGCCTCCTGCCCGTTGCGGTCGTAGCGCGTGGCGATGGTGATGATGCGCGACGCACCCAGGTGCAGCGCGGGCGAGAGCGGCGCCGTGAGCCGGATCCCCCCGTCGCCAAACCACTCGTTCCCCACGCGCGCCGCGGGAAACAGCAGCGGCAGCGCCGTGGAGGCCAGCACATGGTCCACCGTGAGCCGCGTGTGCTCGCCCCGCCGCTGCGGGCGCTCCCACCCGGTGAAGTCGCGCCCCTCCACCCACGTCACGCTCTGCGACGTGGTGTAGCTGGTGCCGCACAGCGCCACCGCGCGCAGCCGCCCCTCCGCCAGGTTCTCCGCCACCCCCGGCAGCGTGCCGTCGGGGTTGCGCGCCAGCACCCGCTCCAGGAAGCCGCGCAACGGCGCCGTGTCCACCATGCCGCGGAACTGCTCAGGGTGCCCCTGCCCCCCGGCCACCAGCCGCACGCCGCTGCGCATCACGTTGGCGGCCAAGGACGACGCGTCCACCCGGAACACCTGGTCGGGCGTGAGCGACAGCCAGTGCTGCACCAGCGCCTCCATCGCCTCCGCAAAGCTCCCGCGGTGTGCCGCCAGGTGCGTGGCATTCACCGCCCCCGCCGACACCCCCACCAGGATGGGGACACGCAGCTGCGGGTAGCGCGCCGCAATGGCCCGCAGCACCCCCACCTGGTAGGCGCCGCGCGCGCCGCCGCCCCCCAGCACCATGGCCAGCTCCGACGGAGCGGGCGCCGGTGGGGCGGACATCAGCGGAACGGGCTCGGACTGGGCGGCAACGGACGGAGAGGCATCCATGGGGCGGCAAGGTGAGCGGTTCCGGAATACTATATGCGGGACGCCCCCAGTCACCGCCAGCTTCCCTTCAGATGCCGCCAATGCGCACCCTCCTCCTGGCCCTCGCCCTCACCCCCGCCGCGGCCCTCGCCCAGAACGAAGCCGCCCTCCGGCAGGCCTTCGAAGGCAAGAGCGTCTCCGTCCGCATCGCCATGCCCGGCACCAGCCGCGGCGTGGACGTGTCCCCGATGCAGCAGCCGGCGGTCAACTTCCGCCTCGTGGCCGACCGCATCAAGGACTTCGGCACCGCCCTCGAGGTGGGCCAGCAGGTGATGGTCACCAAGGTGGTGGTCAAGAAGGATTCGCACATCGAGTTCCAGCTGGGCGGCGGCGGCTACGGCACCTTCGGCGACGACGCCGGCACCCAGCGCGTGTTCACGGGTTTCGAGGGGGAGTCGGCCCGCGAACGGGCGCTGCGCGACTCCATCAAGACGGCCCCCACCGCCGCGCAGCGCGCGCGGCTGGAGCGTGAACTGCAGACGGCGCGCGCCACCCGCCAGCGGGAGAACGCCAAGGCCGAGGCGGAGGCCGCGCAGGCCAACGCGTCGCGCGAGGCCAACCTCCGGTCGCGCCGCAAGGAAGGGGGGAGCCGCTTCAACATCCGCTACCAGGGGGGAATCCCCCCCGAGGCGCTCACCCCCGCCGGCGTGATGGCGGCGCTGGCCGACTACGTCGACTTCGCGGCCACCGGGGCCAAGGGCGCGGCCGCGGCAGCGGGCGCCGAAGAGCGGCTGGAGTTCGTGGCGCCTAAGCCGGCCGGCGGCGGCAGCGGGCTGGCCGGGCTGCGCAAAGGGCTCTCCATCCGCGACGTGGAAGCCCTCCTGGGCCCCGCCGACACCGCCGCCGAAGAGCGGCAGGGCACCCTCACCGTCCTCAAGCGCGGCTACTCGGCGGGCGGCATGAAGGTCACCACCAGCTTCGTCAACGACGTGCTGATCGACTTCGCCATCAGCCCCCGGTAGTCGCGTCACCCCCGCCGGGGTGACGAATGGGAGTGGGGTGTCGCATGGGGTGACGAACCGCCCCGGGCGACCGTCCTTGGCACCGGAACCTCCCACGGCCGTCCTGGCCTGACCGGGGTCCCCCGCCCCCCGTCCCCCGGCCCCATGCTCGCGCTGCGCACCCTCCCCCCTTCCTTCGCCCACTGGAACCAGACCCACGGCGCCCCCTTCGGCGCGCCGCTGCGCGCCGAGTCCGTGCTGCGCCGGGTGCTCTCCGAGGAGGCGCTGCTCCGGCGGCGCGGCCCCTTCGCCATCCAGCCCAACAACACGACGCGCACCTGGGAGTACCCCTGGGCGTTCCACGCCGCCGCCCCGCGCGCCGGGATGGATGTGCTGGAAATCGGTGGCGGGCTGGCCGGCTTCCAGTTCGTCCTCGCCCGGATGGGGTGCCGCGTGGTCAATGTGGACCCCGGCATGGAAGCCACCGGCGTGGGGTGGCCCTGCGATGCCGCCTCCATGGCGCGCCTCAACCGCCTCTTCGGCACCGCGGTCACGCTGCGCAACACGGTGCTGGACCAGGCCGCCCTCGACGACGCGTCCTTCGACCTGGCGTTCAGCATCAGCGTGCTGGAGCACCTCCCGCCGCACGAGCTCGCCGCCGCCATGCGGGAGACTTTCCGCGTGCTCCGTCCCGGCGGCCGCCTGGTCATGACGGTGGACCTGTTCCTCAACGTCCACCCCTTCACCCGCGAGACGGCCAACCGCTTCGGCACCAACGTCAACGTGCACTGGCTGCTGGAGCAGGCCCCCTTCCAGCTGGAGCAGGGGACCCCCGCCGAGCTGTTCGGCTTCGAGGCGTTTGACGCCGAGCGGGTGCTGGCGCGGCTGGATGAACTGCTGGTGGGCGAATACCCCGCGTTGGCGCAGTGCCTGGTCCTGCGGAAGCCCTGAGTCGCGGGACGGGTGTGGACAGTGCGGACGCATCGCGGCCGCACGTCCTCTTTCTCGCCAAGCAGTTCCCCTGGCCAACCAACGTGGGGGCGCGGCAGCGCGCCTTCCACCTGGTGCGCGGGCTGGCCCGCCGCCACCGGGTGACCGTGGTAGCGCTCGACGAGCCGCCGGCCCCCGAGGCGCACGCCGCCTTCCTCGCCGCCACCGGGTGCGCCGCGGCGTGGTGCGTGTCCACCACCACCTGCCGCGGACGGCAGCCCGCGGGCCCGCGCGCCTCGGTACCGGTGCGCGCGTGGCGCGCCCTCCGCGACCTGCTCGCTTCCCCCGTCCCCGACGCGCACCAGTACTGGTGGTCCGAGTCGCTGGTGGCCGAGCTGCGCGCCCTGCGTGCGCGGGAGCGGGTGGACGCGGTGTTCGCGTCGCAGTCGTGGATGGCCGAGCACGCCCGCCACGCCGGGTACGAGCAGGTGGTGGTGGACGTGGACGACCTGCTCAGCGACATGGCGCGCCAGCAGCTGCGCGCGCGAGGCTGGTACCCGCGCCGCCCGCTGGACATGCTCCGCGCCGCGCGCGAACGCGCGTACGAGCAGGCGCTGCCGTCGCGCTATCCCGCGGTGCTGGTGGCCAAGCCGGAAGACCTGGCGTTCTTCCCCGCGCGGCTGCGCCACCGCGTGGCCGTGCTCCCCAACGGCGTGGCCATCCCCGACGCGCCGGCCCCCGGCCCCGGGGGGGAGGACACGCTGCTGTTCGTGGGGACCCTGGGGTATGGTCCCAACGTGGACGCCGTGGAGTGGTTCGTGCGCGAGGTGCTGCCGCGCATCTGGGCGGTGCGCCCTGACGTCCGCTTTCAGGTGGCGGGGTTTGGCAGCGGGGCCCACCTGGCGGAGCTGCTGGACGACGGACGGTGCGCCGTGGCCGAATCCCCCGCCGACCTGGCCCCCTTCTACGCCGCCGCCGGGGTGGTGGTCACCCCCATCCGCACCGGCGGCGGGACGCGCATCAAGGTGCTGGAAGCGCTGGCCCATGGTCGCGCGGTGGTGAGCACCCGCTTTGCCCCCGAAGGGCTGGGGCTGCAGGGGGGCACCGACCTGGAGTTGGCCGACACCCCGGCCGCCATGGCCGACCAATGCCTGGCGCTGCTGGCCGATCCGGCGCGGCGGCAGGCGCTGGGGACGGCGGGACGCGCGCAGGTGGCCGCACGCTTCGACTGGCGCGGCATCGAGGCGCAGCTGGACGACGTGATGGCGCTGGCCGCGCGGCACGCCACCCATCGGGGATAAGGGCCGGCGCGGTCGGGCACGGCAACGGGCCCGTGGCGCGCCCCCGCGATGCTACAGCTTGTGCGTGGACAGCAGCAGGCTGGTCTCGGTGTTCGCCACCCCCCGCACCTTGCCGATCTGCCGCAGCACCTCGTCGAACTGCTCCAGCGTGTCCGTCGCCAGCTCGGCGACGATGTCCCACCGCCCGTTGGTGGTGTGCAGCGCGCGCACCGCCGGGTAGCCGCGCACCGCGCGCAGCACCAGCTCGGCGTCCCCTTCGGTGCGGATCAGCGTCACCGCCCGGATCCGGTGCGCCGTCCCCTCCGCGCTGGTGCGCACCGTGAACCCCAGCAGCACCCCGTCGGCCAGCAACCGGTCAATCCGGTTCTGGATGGTGCCGCGCGATACCCGCAGCGCGCGCGCCAAGGTGGCCACCGGGGTGCGCGCGTTCTCGCGCAGCAGCGCCAGCAGCTGATGGTCCAGGGTATCCATGGAAAGATAGCGGGTCGAGTTTGACGAAATGCCTTGGATGACCTGACATATCGTCAGGATTGCTCGCGTATTTGTCAACTTCTTGCGCTTGTTGCTGGCACCGAATTCGCCGCATCCTGCGGGCATGACGCGCACCCCTTTCCCGGCCCACCACCGACCGGTCCGCATCATCGGCGTCCCCATGGACCTCGGCGCCAGCCGGCGTGGCGTGGACATGGGCCCCTCGGCGCTCCGCCTGGCGGGGTTGGCCGCGCGCCTCGAAGCGCTGGGGCTCACCGTCCACGACGACGGCAACCTGGTGGTCCCCGACCGCACCCGGCTGGCCGACACCCTCGACGCGCGCCTGGCGGCCATCGCCGCCACCTGCGCCGAGCTGGCCCACGCCACGGCCCACGCCATCGACCAGGGCGAGGTGCCGCTGGTGCTGGGGGGTGACCACTCCCTTGCCGCCGGCTCGGTGGCGGGGACGGCCACCGCACTGGCCCGGCGGGGTCAGCGGGTGGGGCTGCTGTGGCTGGACGCGCACGCCGACCTGCACACGCCGGACACCAGCACCTCGGGCAATGTCCACGGCATGCCGGTGGCCCACCTGCTGGGGATGGGGGACGCGCGGCTGGCGCGGCTGGCGCCGCACGGTCCTGCGGTGCGCGCGGAGGACATGGCCTACGTGGGGCTGCGCGACGTGGACCCCGCCGAGCGCGCCGCCATCGCGGCACTGGGGATCCGGGCGTTCACCATGCGCGACATCGACGAGCGCGGGCTGCGCCCCGTGATGGACGAGGCGGTGGCGCACGTGTCGCGCCACACCGGGGGGGTGCACGTGTCGTGCGACGCCGACTGGATCGACCCCGGCGAGGCGCCCGGGGTGGGCACGCCCGTGCGCGGGGGGGCCACCTGGCGCGAGGCGCACCTGGCCATGGAGATCGTGCACGACGCCGGCGTCCTCTGTGCCATGGACCTGGTGGAGATCAACCCCATCCTCGACACGCGCAACGCCACCGCCCAGCTCGCCGCGGAGCTGGTGGCCAGCGCCTTCGGCCGACACATCCTATGACCGCCACCGTCTTCGTCCCCGAGACCGCCACCGCCGCCCCCCTCTCCGCGGCCACCGCCGCCTGCCTGGCACAGGAGGCGCAGTGGGGCGCCCACAACTACCACCCGCTGCCGCTGGTCGTCCGCGAGGCGGCCGGCGCGTGGGTCACCGACGTGGACGGGCGCCGCTACCTCGACTGTCTCAGCGCCTATTCGGCGGTGAACCAGGGGCACGCGCATCCGCGCCTGGTGCGCGCGCTCACCGAGCAGGCGGCGCGGGTGACGCTCACCTCGCGCGCCTTCCACAACGACCGGCTGGGGCCCTTCTGCGAGACACTCGCCGCGCGGTGCGGCATGGAGATGGTGCTGCCCATGAACACCGGCGCCGAGGCGGTGGAAACCGCCATCAAGGCGGCGCGGCGGTGGGGGTACCGCGCCAAGGGGATCCCGCAGGGGCGCGCCACCATCGTCGCCTTCGAGGGGAACTTCCACGGCCGCACCACCACGGTCGTTGGGTTCTCGTCGGAGGAGGGGTACCGGCGCGACTTCGGCCCCTTTGCGCCGGGGTTCACGCTGGTCCCCTATGGCGACCTGGAGGCGGTGCGCGCGGCGCTCACCCCCGACTGCTGCGCCGTGCTGGTGGAGCCCATCCAGTGCGAGGCCGGGGTGCGCATCCCCCCCGCGGGATTCCTGCGCGGGCTGGCGGCGCTGTGTCGCGCGCACGACGTGCTGCTCATCGCCGACGAGATCCAGACCGGGCTGGGGCGCACCGGCACGTGGTTCGCCTGCGAGCACGACGGGGTGGTCCCCGACCTGTACGTACTGGGGAAGGCGCTGTCGGGGGGATGCTATCCCGTGTCGGCGGTGGTGTCGCGCCGCGAGGTGCTGGGGCTGTTCGAGCCCGGGTCGCATGGCAGCACGTACGGGGGCAACCCGCTGGGGTGCGCCGTGGCGCTGGAGGCGCTGGCCGTGCTGGAGGAGGAGGGGCTGGTGGCGCGGTCACGCACGCTGGGCGTGTGGTTCCTGGAGGCGCTGCGCACCCTGCGCCATCCGGCCATTGTGGACGTCCGCGGGCGCGGGTTGCTGTGCGCCATCGAGCTGTCGGAGCCGGCGCGCCCCTATTGCGAGGCGCTGCAGCAGCGCGGGGTGCTGTGCAAGGAGACGCACGGCACGGTGATCCGGCTCACGCCGCCGCTGGTGGTGGCGCAGGACGACCTGGCGTGGGCGGTGGCGCAGCTGCGGGCGGTGTTCGCCTAGCGCGCGGGGCGCCGGAGCGACCGGGCGGTCAGCGCGGGGGCACGGGGCGGCGGCGCACCACGGCCCAGTGCGCCGTGGCCACGGTGGCCACCACCAGCAGCGACCACCCCTCGCGCGCGGTCATGCGCGAGGCCAGCACCATCGCCGCGCCAATCCCCAGCACGGCCACCAGCACGCCGGCGGGCACGCGGAACGCCGCCGGCGCCACCACGCCGCCGGTGGCGGTGCGCCCCGCGCGGTCCCACCGGCGGAACACCGGCAGCGTGGCGCACACGCCGCCGTACACGAACAGCCGCGACACCGCCGACAGCGACAGGTTCTGGATCACCGACGCCGACAGCGCCAGCGCGCACGAGATGCCGGCGAAGGCCACGATCGACACCCAGGGCGTGCGGAAGCGCGGATGCACCCGCGCCAGCACGGCGGGGAGGTCACCGCGCTCGGCCATGGCCATGGTCATGCGCGGCACGTTGAGCATGCCGGCGGCCAGCCACCCGTACAGCGCCGCCAGCGCGGTGAGGGTGACCAGCGTGGCCCCCACGGGGCCGGCCAGCACCGTGGCGGCGTCGGCCAGCGGCGCCTTGGCCCCCCCGGGATTGGACACCGTGGCCAGCACCGTGGCCTGCGCGGCCAGGTACACCAGGGTGGCCAGCCCCAGCCCGGTGAGAATGGCAAAGGGCGCGTCGCGCCGCGGGTCCTTGGCCTCGGCGGCCGCGATCACCGCCGACTCGAAGCCGCCAAAGGCGAACATCAGCAGCAGCACCGCGGCCAGCCAGCCGTCCGTCCCCGACGCCGAGGGGACCGGTGCCGGCACGGCGCGCCCCGCGGCCAGCCAGGCGAGCCCTCCCACCCCCAGCGCCAGCAGCATCGCCGTCTTGGCCACCGCCAGCAGGTTGCTGGCGCGCGCCCCCGACGACACGCCGCGGATGTTCACCGCCGCCAGCCCGCCAAAGAACGCCACCGTCACCACGCGCGCGCCGGTGGCGCTCCCCGCCCAGGGCCACAGCGTCCCCAGGTAGGTGGCAAACACCCCGGCCTGCGTGGCGGCGGTGATGCACCGCACCAGGTACGCCATCCACGCCATCTGCAGCCCGGGGAAGCGCCCGAACGCCTCCTGCGCGTACACGTAGGCGCCCCCCGCCACCTCGAAGCGCGAACTGACCTCGCAGAAGGCCAGCACCATGGTGGCGGTGCACACCCCGGCCATCACCCACGCCAGCAGCGCCGGCCAGCCGAAGCGCCCGCCGATGTCCCCCGGCAGCACGAACACGCCCGAGCCGATGATGCCGTTCACGACGAAGGCGACCAGGCTCCAGCGCCCGACGGCGCGCACGACGGTGGGGGTCATGGGCGAAGAACAGACGAGGCGGGACGCCACCGCGCAAGGGGCGGGGTGCGGACCGTCAGCCGCGCGGATCCAGGATGGCGCGAATCCGGTCGCCCAAGTCCTCCCAGTGCGCCTGCGCGGTCCCGGTGCTGCTCCGGGCCCGGGCCGCGGCGTCCTGACGCAGGGCGCGCAGCTGCGCGCGGGCCAGCGCCGGCAGGTCGCTCGCGGGCACGTTGGGCGCCGTGACAAAGGGCGTGTACCGCGGGGGACCACCGGCGCCACCGCCCGGACCGCCCGGCACCGCAGCCGCTGCCGGCGGCGTGATCAGCGCCTCCACCCGCTGCACGTACACGCGCTGCAGCGCACGGCGCCCCGCGTCGGGCACGCCGGCGGGGAACAGTGCGCGACGCAGGTCGGCCATGTACGCGGCCAGCGGATAGGCCTGCGCCGCGTCGTACCCCTCGGCCTCCGCCAGCCGCCCCAGCCGCGCCGGCGACAGCAGCGACGTGACGATCCCCGCCTGCCGCTGGGCCACCACGTTCGAGGGCCCGATGCGCGAGGTGATCTCGCGCGGCGACAGCCACGCGGGCGTGGCAAACACCTGCTCCGCCAGGAACCGGAGCGCGGCCTCCTGCCGCGCGCGGGGCACCACGCGATACACGGCACCCGCCTGCTCGGCGCTCTTGAGGTCCACCTCGACGCCCCCCACCACGGTGGCCACGTGCTGCATGTTGCCGAACCAGCGCCCCACCGCCTCCTCGTACACCTCGCGCAGCTCGGAGAAATCCTCCCCGGGCGCCCGCGTCCACGCCACGAGGCTGGGGATCATCCGCTGGTAGTTCCTCGTGCTGTAGCGCCCCGCCAGGACCGGGTCGTCCCCCAGGTCCTCCGTCTGGTTGCGCGGGTCCCCGGCCGCCACCCCCTGCGACGCGAAGCGGTAGGGGAAGGGCCCGGTCTGCTGCGTGAGCCAGCGGTTGAGCGTGGCGCGCTCCGCCTCGGGGGTGGGGGCGTCGATGACGCGGTAGCCCCAGTGGATGGCGAAATCGTCGAAGGGACCCACGCGGCGGATGAAGTCGCGCGGCTGCAGCCCGTCCCCGGGCTGCGCCACGTAGTTCTGCCGCGCGTAGTCCATGATGGTGGCGCTCACGCCATACACCCGCGTGAAGGACGGCTTGCGCAGCGAATCCACCGGGAAGCTGGCCGACGCGATCATGTTGTGCTGCAGCCCCAGCGCGTGGCCGATCTCGTGCGTGATCACCTGGCGCATGGTCTCGCCCATGAGCTCGTCGGGGATGTCGAGCGACCGCGCCATCGGGTTGGCGGCCCCCGTCTCCATGATGAGCCAGTTGCGGTACGAGCGCATGTGGTTGTGGTACCACGTGATCTCGCTGTTGAGGATCTCCCCCGAACGCGGGTCGTGCGTGTGGGGCCCCGTCGCGTTGCGCACCAGGCTCGCCGCCCAGCGCACGATGGAGTAGCGCGCGTCGTCCAGGTCGAAGTCGGGGTCCTCCGCCTTCGTGGGCGCCTCCTTCGCCAGGATGGCGTTCCGGAAGCCGGCCTTCTCGAACACCGCCTGCCAGTTTTCCACCCCCTCCTTCACGTAGCGCTTCCAGCGCGCGGGCGTCGCCGGGTCCAGGTAGTACACGATCGGCTTCACCGGCTCCACCAGCTCGCCGCGCGCATAGGCGGCCGGATCCTTCGGCTCCAGGCGCCACCGCGTGATGAACTCCTGGCGCTCGGCCTTCTGCACGTCCAGGCCGTAGTTCACGCGGTCCACCGAGAAGTAGCCGACGCGCGGGTCGGCGTAGCGCGGCCGCATGGGCACCGTGGGGAGCAGGACGATCGACTGCCGCGTCTCCATCGTCACGGTGGCCGCATCGGGATCGCTGGGCGGCGTGGCGGCGTCGAAGGTCTGGACCTGGCGCACCTCGAGGTTGAGCGGGAAGCTGCGCATGCCGGCGATGTAGCTGCGCGCCGCGTCGTACCGGCGCACGCCGTACTGGCGGCGGCCGGCGGCGTCCAGCCCCGAGGTGGCCGGGTTGTCGGCGGCGAAGAACTCGGTCACGTCGATCACCGCCGACGCGCTGTCCCGGCCGTACGCCGCCACGGGGAAGGCGCCGATGATGGCGGGATAGTTGTTCTGCGCCACGCTGCGCGCGATGGGGAGCGAGTCGTCGGCGACCATGCCGGTGTTGATGCTCTTGAGCAGCACCCGGTCCCCCACCTTGTCCCACCGCACCAGCCGCTCGGCGAGCGAGCTCCCGGCACTCTGGAAGCCGCCGGACCCGCCGGGCACCCCGGACACCCGCGTGACCATGAGGAAGTCGCGTCCCCGCAGCGAGTCGGGCACCTCGAAGTACCACCGCTCATCCACCTTGTGCACGGTGATCCCGCCCCGCTCCGTCTGCGCGCGCGGCGTGATGACCTGCGCGTAGGGGCGCGGGCCGCGCGAAGCGGCCGCCCCTCCGGCGGGGGGCTGCGCGGCGGCCGGGGCCGGCGGGGTGCCGGCGACCGGCGGTTGCTGCGCCGCGGCGGTGGTGGCGACAAGCAGCAGGGGGACCAGCCGCCTCACGGGGGCGGCTCCAGAGGGGAGGGACATGGGGGGCATCTCAGGGTGAGGGGTGCCCCAACCTACGGGTCAGCCCCTCGGTCCGCTGGGCCGGCGGTACCTGGCGAGACGGACCGCCGCCGCGTGGACAAGACGGGACCGCCCCCCCTCCGCTACCGCGTCAGCACCCGGTACCCGTGCGGCGGCAGCGTGAGCGTGCCGGTGGCTGCCAGCGTCTCCGTGCCCCCGGTGAACGCGTCACGGTACGCCCCCGGCGCCGCCAGCCCGGTGTAGCGCACCGTGGCCGGCTTCGCCCCCAGGTTCACCGCCACCAGCGCCACGCTGCTCCCCTCGGTGCGCGTGAAGGCGTACGCCGAGGCCGGCGCGCTCCCCGCCAGCTTCGCCATGGTGCCGCCGTCGGCGCCGTTCCACAGCGCCGGGGTGGCCGCCTTGAGCTCCAGCAGCGTGCGGTAGAAGGACGCCGCCGACTGGTCGCCCCACGACACGGTGTCCTTCTCGAAGAAGCGCAGCCGCTTGGCCAGCCCCGCCTCCTGCCCCGTGTACACCAGCGGCAGCGAGCCGCGCAGCGTGGCCGCCAGCACGAACAGCGCGCGGTGGTTGTCGCCCATCCGCTCGAACTCGGTCCCCTGCCAGCTGTTCTCGTCGTGGTTGCTGGTGAACATCATCCGCATGGCGTTGGCCGGATACGTGCGATCCTCCTTGGCCAGCAGCGTGTCCAGCGACGGGAACGAATCCTTCCCCTGGGCCAGCTGGTTCATCAGGTGGTGCAGCGCCCACCCGTACGTGGCGTCAAAGGCCGCGTGGTACTCCGCCCCCTCGGCCTCGGCCAGCAGGAACAGGTCGGCGCGCTCGCGCAGCAGCGCGGCCCGCGCCGCGCGCCAGAAGTCCATCCCCACCCCCCACGCCACGTCGCACCGGAAGCCGTCCACCCCCATCTCGCGCACCCACCACGCCATGTCGGCGATCATCGCCGCGCGCATGGCCGGGTTGCCGTAGTTGAGGTCGGCCACGTCGGTCCAGTCGGTCTCGGTGCCGTCGGCGTTGCGCGGGTTGGACACCGTGCCGTCGGCGCGCCGCGTGTACCAGTCGGGGTGCGCGGCAATCCACGCGTGGTCGCGCGCCGTGTGGTTGGCCACCCAGTCCAGGATCACCTTGAGCCCCAGCGCGTGCGCCGAGTCGATGACCGCCTTGAGGTCGGCGGGGGTGCCGAACTCCGGGTTGGTGGCGCGGTAGTCCTTGATGGAGTAGTACGACCCCAGCGTCCCCTTGCGCCCCTCCACCCCGATGGGCTGCACCGGCATGAGCCAGAGGATGTCCACCCCCAGCGAATCCAGCCGCGCCAGGTGCGGCAGCAGCGCGGTGAAGGTGCCCTCGGGGGTGAACTGGCGGATGTTCACCTCGTAGATCGCCGCGTCGCGCGCCCAGGCGGGGTGCGCGGCCAGCGGCACCGGCGGCGTGCTGTCGGCCACCGCCACGGGGGCGGCGGCATCGGCGGCCGCATCATCGGCGCGCGGCGTGCAGGCGGCCGCAGCGGCGGCGGCCCAGGCGGTCAGCAGGACGGCAACGGAACGGATGGGACGCATGGGACGGAGGCAAGGGACGCGGCAGGCGCGCGCCCTCCGGCGCGCGGGACGGGGGAAGTATGCGTCAGGGGAGCGAAAACACCACCAGCCGCGCGCCGCTCCCCGTGCCCGTGGCCAGCGCCACCCGCTGCACGCCGTCGGTGCCGCGCCACGTCATGGGATTGGCGTAGCCGATCCCCTCCAGCGGGTGCTCCCACAGCACCGTGCCGGTGCGGGTGTCGATGGCGTACAGCGTGCGCCCGCCCCCGGCCGCGAACACCAGTCCCCCGGCCGTCACCAGCGCCCCCGGGGACCCCGCCACCCCCAGCCGCTCGGGGAGCACCACCCCCTTCAGCGCCGGGTGCCCCCGCACCTCGGGGGTGTCCCCCAGCGGCACCTGCCACCGGATGGTGCCGGTGGTCATGTCCACGGCCGTGAGCGTGCCGTACGGCGGCGCGTTGATGGGGAGCCGCCCGGCCTCACGCACCGCCCCCTCGGCGTTGTCGCGCTGCGACACCCCCAGCGTGGAGTTGGGGAGGTCCACCATGTACGGCGCGTCCACCGTGTCGCTGGCGGCGTCGCGCTTCTGCAAGCGGAACAGCGCCGGCGAGTTGGTGGCCTTCACGAACAGCCAGCCGGTGGCCGGGTCCACCGCCGCGCCCCCCCACCCGGCGCCGCCGATGACGCCGGGCATGGCCACCGTCCCCTGCAGCGACGGCGGCGTGTACAGCGGCCCCAGGCGGTACGGCGCGATTTCCTGCAGCGCCGCCTGCCGCAGCGCCGGCGTGAACGCCAGCACGTCGGTGGCGGTGAACCCCTGCGTGGAAAAGGGCGCGGGCCGCGTGGGGAAGGGCTGCGTGGCGGCCGCGCGCTCGCCGGGCACGTCGCTGGCCGGCACGGGGCGCTCCTCGATGGGCCACAACGGGCGCCCCGTGGTGCGCTCGAAGGCGAAGAGGAACCCCTGCTTGGTGGGCGCCACCACGATGTCGGTGCGCCGTCCGCCCTGCGTCACCGTCATGAGGTTGGGGGGCGCCGGCAGGTCGTAGTCCCACAACCCGTGGCGCGCCACCTGGAAGTGCCACACGCGCGTGCCGGTGCGCGCGTCCAGGCACACCAGCGACTCGCCGAACAGGTTGTCGCCGGGGCGCGTACCGCCGTACCAGTCGTTGCTGGGGGTCCCCACCGGCAGGTACACCAGCCCGCGCGCGCTGTCCACGGTGAAGGGCGCCCACACGTTGGTGTGTCCCGTGGTGCGCGCCGACGAATCGCCCCAGGTCTCGGCGCCCACCTGCCCCGGCTCGGGGATGGTGGCAAAACGCCACACGCGACGCCCGGTGCGCACGTCAAACGCCTGCACGTCGCCGGGCGGGTCGCCGCGGTACACCAGGCGGTCCCCCACGCCATTCCCCAGGATCACCAGGTTTCCCCACACCACCGGCGGCGAGGTGTTGGTGTAGTGCTCCTTGCGCACCGGGCGCGACAGCCCGGCGGTGAGGTCGATCTCGCCGTTGGTGCCAAAGCCGGGGATGGGACGCCCCGTGGCCGCGTCCAGCGCGATCAGGCGCCACCGCGAGTTGATGAACACGCGCCGCGAGCGGCCGTCGGTCCACGTGGCCACGCCGCGGTGCACGAAGCCGGTGCCGTTGCTGGGCTGCCCCAGCCCCTGCCACGGCTTGGGGTCAAACGCCCACAGCTCGCGCCCGGTGCGCCCGTCCAGCGCCACCACGCGGTTGTACGACGTGGGGAAGAGCAGCGTGTCGCCGAACGCCAGCGGCGTGGCCTGGAAGTGCCCCGCGCGCGCGGGGCGCTGCCCGGGACCGGCGGGAATGGGCGCCTCCTTCGCCTCCCACGTGTACGCCACGCGCAGGAACGGCACCGTGGCACGGTTGATGTCGCGCAGCGGGCTGTGCTTCATCCCGCCGGCGTCGCCCCCGTAGTGCGCCCACCCCACGGGTGTGCCGCGGGAGCGGTCCGCGCGCGGCGGCGCCACCACCGGTGCGCCCCCCTGCATCACGAACCGCACGCGCTGCAGCGCCGAGGGGTCGGCCAGCGGGTCCCCCTCCACCGCGACCAGGTCGGCCAGCATGCCGGTGGCCACGGTCCCCACGCTGTCAGCCAGCCCCAGCGACGCGGCGGCCAGCGACGTGGCCCCCACGATGGCGTCCATCGGCGCCTGCCCGCCGTCACGAATACGCGCGAGGAGCTCGCGCGCGTTCTGCCCGTGCGCCCCCGCCACGGCGTCGGTCCCCATCACCACCTTGAGCCCGGGGGTGGCGATCGCGGCCTGGTACAGCGCCTGGTTGGCCGGGATCACCGCCTCCATGAAGCGGAACCCCTCCTCGGTGTAGTTGCCGATCCCCAGGAAGCGCGCGCGCTGCTCCAGGTAGTTCTGGATCACCAGCCCGATGTTGGGCTCGAAGTACGTCCCGCGCTCGGCCATCAGCGCCAGCTCCGCCGCCGTCACCTGCGTGCCGTGGGTCACCGCCGTGCACCCCGCCAGCGCCGCGTCGCGCACCGCGCTGGCCGCGTGCGCGTGCACCCAGCTGCGCCGCCCCTGCTTGCGCGCCTCGTCGCACACGGCCGAGATCTGCGCCGCCGACATCGTCTGCCCGCCCCCGTCGCGGATGCTCTTCGACGCGAACAGCTTCACCACGTCGGCGCCGCGCCGCACGGTGGCGCGCACCCAGCCGCGGAGCGAATCCGGCGACAGCGTCGCATCGGTGAGCTGGGCCACGCTGGTGAGCAGCCGCGGCCCCTCGGCGCGCCCCGCGCGGATCTCCTCGCGGAGCGTCAGGTCGAGGGGCGCCCCCAGGCTCTGCACCGTGGTGAACCCCGCGCGCAGGGTGCGCTGCGCATTCTCCTCGGCGGCGCGCAACCGCTGCTCCGGCGTCTCGCCACGCGTGTCGGCGCGCCCCGTGGGGCCGAAGTGCCCGTCGATGTGCACGTGCGTGTCGATGAGCCCGGGCAGCAGCGTGTGCCCCGACAGGTCCCACGCCACCGCCATGCCGGCGCGGTAGGGGGCCACCGCCACGATGCGCTGCCCGCGCACGGTCACCACCACGTCGCGTTGCACGCCGCCGCGCCCGTCCAGCAGCGTGCCGGCGCGGATGCGCAGCGCGGGCGGTTGCGCGGCAGGCTGCTGCGAGGTTGGCATGCGGGGGGGCACCGTGGGGCCGCTGGAGGCCGCCACGACGGCGGCCACCAGCGCGCCGCCAACGGCCAGCGTCAGGGAGGGAGCAACGGGCATGGGCGCGATCTCCGGGGCGGAGGGACAAAACCGGGGGGGCTGCGGGCACGTTCGCGGGTCGGCATGAATGTACCGGCCGGGGCGGCGCGTGCCGTTGGCAATGCCGGGACGCGTTGCCCTGCACCATGCGGCCTTCCAACCGGGAGCGCTTTCCCTGCTTCCGCCCCATCCGCCCCGTCCGCAGTTTGTTGACCGGACCCTCAACCAAGGAGGCGACCATGCGTCTCCCCCCGGTGGCCCTGCGCATGCTGCCGCTCCTCGGCGCGCTGCCAACGCCGGCCGCCGCGCAACCGGTGGCGGCCGGCCGCCTCGCGGGCGTGGTGTTCGACAGCACGCTGATGCAGCCGCTGGCCGACGCCCAGGTGCAGCTGCTGCGCGCGGACCGCACGGGCACCCGATCGACGCGCACGGATGCCCGCGGTCGGTTCCAGGTGGACGCGCTGCCGAGCGGCACCTGGGTGGTGGCGGCGCTGCATCCGCGCCTGGACACGCTGGGCGTCGAGCAGCTCTCGCGCGGGGTGGACGTGCGCGGCCGGGGCACGACGCGCGTGGAGCTGGCGGTGCCGGCGCTGCGCACGATGGTGGCGCGCGTGTGTTCCCGTGCCGAGGCGGAGGATTCCACGGGGTACGTGCGCGGCGCGGTGCGCGGGGTACTCTCCGGCAGCGCCGATGCGGGCGGCGCGGTGCGGTTCACCTGGGCCGAGCTCGAAATCGGCGCGGACGGCGTGCGGCGGAGCCTGGCGAACGTGGAGGCCACCGTCGATGGCGAGGGGCGCTACCTGGCGTGCGGCGTGCCGCCGGATGTGCCCCTGCAGGTCCGCGCGTGGCGCGGCGCGGACTCCACCGGCGTGCTGGAGTTCGCGATGCCCGAGGGCGGGATCGCGGTGCTGGACCTGGCCGTGGGGCCGGCGCAGGGCGCCGGGCGCGTGGCCGGACGCGTGCAGCAGCCGTCGGGGCAGCCGCTCGACGGTGCGCGCGTGTCGGTGTGGGGGTCGGGACGCGAGGTGCGCACCGGCGACGACGGGCGCTACGACCTCACGGGGCTGCCGCTGGGCAGTTACACGCTCGATGTGCGCGCCATCGGATTTCAGCCGTACCGGGCGACGGTGGCGGTGCGCCCGGGCGACGGCGAGGCGGTGTCGGTCCGGCTGGAACGCCTGGCCATGCTGGACACGGTGCAGGTGCGCGCCCGGCGGGCGCAGCGCCTTGGGCCGGACATGGTGGACTTCGAACGCCGGCGGCGCCAGGGGTTCGGGCGCTTCTTTGACGGCGAACAGTTGGGGCAGCTTGGCGTGTCCCGGACCTCCGACCTGTTCTGGCAGGTGCCCGGCGTGCGGGTGGCCATCGGCGGGCCTCAGGGCGACCGGCTGTTCATGCGCGCGGCCATGCTGGGGAGCGAGTGCGCACCCACCATTTTCGTGGACGGTATGCCGCTGCCGCCCGAGGTCTCCCTGGACCTGGCGGTCCCACCGGCGGACCTCCGGGCGGTGGAGGTGTACACCCGCGCCATGCAGACGCCGCCCGAGTTCTCCCCCAACGGGGCGTCGGGGTGCGGTGCCGTGGTTGTCTGGACCAAGTGGCGCATGACCGCGAATGGCGTGCGGCGATGACGGCGGGGCGAATGACCGCGCCTACTCCAAGTCCCGCGGATACAGCCGCGGCCGGCCGGCCAGCTCGAGGGGCGCGAAATCGCGCAGGTCCAGCGTGGCGATGGCGTCGGCCTTGAGCCGCTCCGCCGTGGCCGCCACGACGGCATCCACCAGGCCAAGGGCGAGCCCGTCGTACCGGCGGCACAGCGCCGCCGCGCGTTGCAGGTCGGGCGCCGACCCCCACTCCACCGCGAAGGCCCCCGCAGCCACGTCGGCGCGAAACGCCTGCGCGGCCAACTCCCCGACGCGGCGCGTCAGCAGGGAGTCCACCTCCGGCAGGATGGCCCACGGAAGGACCCACGCGGCAGGGTCGCGCTCGTACAGCGCGCGCAGGCGCGCATGGTGCCGGTCATCCGCATCCACCAGCGCGATGATGGCCCCGGTGTCCGCCACGATCACGGCGTGGCGTCTCCAAAGCCGTCCAGCAGCTCCTCCGCACGCTCGGCCACATCACCCGCCCCGCTCCGCCCGAGCCCCAGGCTGGACGGCCGCGGCGGCGCCGAACGGCCGCGCGCGTACACCGCGACCGCCTCCCGCACCAACTCCGCCGCCGGGCGCCCCTCCGCTTCGGCCAGTCGCTTGAGCCGACGATAGTCCTCGGCGTCCAAGTAGACTGTGGTCTTGATGGAATCTGTCATATGGTAACCATATGCCATATATGGCAGCGCTGCAAGCGGTCCGACAGGTGGCGGTCACAGCACCGCCCCGTCACCCCGCGCGCAACCAGTCCAGCGTGTCCTGCCACAGCGACGCGAGCGGCGGCCGGAAATACCCCAAGTGCCCCACCGACGCCACTCCCAGCGCGCGCGGCTCCAGCGTGACGGCGTCCACCGCGGCGTTGCGGTACGCGGCCATGAAGGCGTCGCGCGAAGCCGGCGGCGCCCACCGGTCATCCATGGCGTTCACCGCGCGGATGGGCGTGCGCACCGCGGCAAACTGCTCGGCCAGCCCCGGCAGGTCGGGGTCGTCGAAGAAGTAGCGCGGCCACTGGCACCACCGGCGCCACTGCAGGAACAGGTCGCGCGGCAGGTCCTCCCCCATCCCCAGGCGGCTCCACGACAGGTACCCCGTGGTGCCCACCAGCAGCGGCCCCACCACGCGCCACAGGAAGTGCACGCGCAGCCGCTCCAGCGGCGGCATCCAGCCGTGCCACCCCGCGCCGGTGGCGAAGGTGGCCACGCGCCGCACCCGTTCGTGCCCCGGCAGCAGCCCGAAGGCATGGCCGCCGAACGAGTGCCCCACCATCCAGATCGGCCCGTCCCCCTGCGCCTCCACGTGCGCCAGCAGCGCCGCCAGGTCCAGCCGCGCCCAGTCCAGGTAGTCCATCCGGAAGCCGCGCAGCGTGGCGGGGCGCGATCGTCCCACCCCGCGATAGTCCATGGTCCACACGGCGATCCCCTGCGCGGCGGCAAACTGCGCAAAGCGGGCGTAGTAGCGCTGCGGGACGCCGGTGGCCCCCGCCACGAACAGCCGCCCCGCGGGATCCCCCTGCGGCGCGTAGTGCGTGGCGTGCAGCGGGTAGCCGTCCGCGGCGTGCAGGGTGACGGGGGTGGTGACGGGGGTGGCCACGGCGGCGGTCATGGACGGACCCTCATCGCCGTCACCGCTTGGGCCGCCAGATCGGCGGCGCCGCAGAGGAGGAGCGCGCCAAGCGCGCCCAGCTGGAGCGGACGAGGGGACATCAGGGCTCCACAGGACAGGGGAGAGAGGGTGGCAACAGGGTGGCGCGCCGCACGCCACCAGCGTCAGAACGTACGCCTCCAGGGGCGGCTTGGCCCCGCCAATGCGGACCGGGCGGACCCGGGCGGGGTCACCACCGGTGCGGGTGCCACGCGTGCGGGTCCTCCCCCTCCGCCGCCCACCCGCTCCCTCCGCCGCCAAACGCCTGCCGCAGCCGCGCCACGTCGTACACCCGCCCGCCGCGCACCACCGTCTCCAGCTTTTCCAGCTCGGCCATCCGCTCCAGGGGGTTCCCGTTCACCACCAGCAGGTCCGCCACCTTCCCCACCGCCAGCGAGCCATAGTCGCGCGCCTCCCCCATGATGCGCGCCGCGTCCAGCGTGGCGATCTGCAGGATCTTCGCGCGCGGGATCCCCGCCAGCTCGTACATCTCCAGCTCGCGCCGGTAGGTGGTGCTGGCGGCGTTGTCGGTGCCGGCCACCAGCGGGATCTCCATGGCGTGCAACCGCCGGATGAGCTGCAGGTACGCGGAGTCGGCGCGCAGCTGGTCGGGGGACCCCCCCGCCCCCACCAGCGCGCCCCCGCCGCCAATCCACAGGTTGAAGGTCCCGTCCACCACCGTGCCGCGCGCCTTGAGGAACTCCAGCAGCCGCGTCATCGGCGCGCCGTTCACGTCGAAGCCGGGCGCCACCGCCGTGGCCACCTGCGAGTACGC
>JBILED010000246.1:0-3993 GCA_044352305.1 Gemmatimonas sp. | reverse complement strand
CGGGAGCCGGTACGACCTCGGGGTGGCCTACAAGGAGATGGGGCTGCTCGACGATGCGGTGGCGGAGTTCCGGAAAGCGCTCCGGAGTCCGGCCTACAGACTACCGGCATACGAGGCATTGGGGCAATGTTTCGTGGAGCAGGGACGCCACCAGGTGGCGATCACCCTCCTGTCGCGGGCGTTGCCCGAGCTGCCGTCGGTCGGCCAGGACGACCGGCAGCATGTCGGCATGCGCTACCTCCTCGCATACGCGAACGAGGCCCTGCAGCGGCGGGACGAGGCCCGAATCCACTACCAGCGCGTGTTCCAGATCGACAGCAGCTTTCGAGACGTGGCCGCCCGCATGGCCGCGTTGTCGCGAGGCCCCTCGTGACCGTCTCCGGTCGCAGGCCACCGTCCCCGGCGGCGGCGCTGCGGGACATTCAGGCCCCCGTGATGGGGCCGTTGGAGGCCGTCTCCGGCGAACTGTGGCGGATCGTCTCCACGGACGTGCCCCTGGTGCAGGACGTGCAGGCCCATCTGATGGCCATGAAGGGCAAGCTGTTTCGCCCGACGCTGCTGTTGCTGGCCAGCGCGCTGGAGGACCGCTCCCCCCCGCGCGCCGTGACCTATGCCGCCGTCATCGAGCTGATCCACCTGGCCACGCTGGTGCACGATGACGCCGTGGACCACTCGGCGCTGCGGCGCGGCATGCCCACCGTGAACGCCCTCTTCAGTCACCAGCTGTCGGTGATCATGGGGGACTTCCTGTACCTTCGCGCCCTCAACGAATTGGTCGCGCTGGAGGACCTTGGGGCGATGCGCGTGATTACCCGGGCGTCCAACGAGATGACGCTGGGGGAGATCCGCCAGCTGGGGGCCTTTGATGCGCTGGCCTTCAGCGAGCCGGACTACGAGACGCTCATCCGCGCCAAGACCGCCTCGTTGTTCATGGCGGCCTGCGAGGTGGGGGCCATGTGCGGCGCCCCGGCGTACCGGGTGCCGATGGTTCGCTATGCGGAGCGTCTGGGGATGGCCTTTCAGGTGGCCGACGACCTCCTCGACTATACCGAGCAATCGACGGTCACGGGAAAGCCCGCTGGGCTGGACCTGCGGGAGCACAAGGTGACCCTGCCGCTCATTGCGGCGTTGCGGGAGATGGGCGCGGCCCCTCGCGCCCGGGTCGAGGCACTGTTCGCCAATCCCGAGCCCCCGGACGATCAGATCGCCGAGGTCATCGGCATCGTCCAGAACCACGGCGGCATCGAGTATGCCCGTCGAAGGGCAGACCAGTTCACGCACGAGGCCGAGGAGGCGCTGGTGACGCTGCCGGACTCGCCGGCCCGCACCGCCCTGCTGGACGGGATCGCCTACGTGGTGGAACGGCGGTGGTGATGCCGCGCGGCGCGGCGCGGCATCGCCCCGGGTTCCATCTGGCCGTGTTGGCGGCGGGGTTCGTTGCTGGCGGGCTGTTGACCCAGGTGGCCCGGCGGTTCCTGCCGGCGGGCGCGGTCAAGGAGTTCCTGACCACCGGGGTCACGCCGGCCGTCGGTCCGATCCCGGTGGATCTGGTTATATTGAAGTTTGCGCTGGGACCCGTTGCCCTCGATGTCTCGCTCCTGAGCCTCCTGGGGGTCCTGATCGCCTACCTTATCGCGCGATCGCTTTTCTAGGAGCCCATCATGAATTTCGGCAACTTCGGTTTCGGCGAGATCCTCATCATCCTCGTCATCGTTTTGCTCCTGTTCGGGGCCAAGCGCATCCCGGAGATCGCGGGCTCGCTGGGGAAGGGGATCAACGAGTTCAAGCGCAACCTCAGCGATGCGCAGCGTCAGGTCACTGCGCCGCCGCCGCCGCCCGCGGTGGGGCAGGGGGCGCCGGCGCGGCAGGAGGAAGAGGAGGAGCGCCCCGAGCCCAAGCGTCTGCTGGGCTGACGCTCCACGCCTCCGGGAAGGACGAAGGCCCCGGCTGCCAGAGCAGCCGGGGCCTTCTCGTGTCTCCGGCCACGTGGCTGGCCGGAGACCGAAGGGGGCGGGTGATCAGAGGTCGGACTGCCGCCGCAGCGCCGCGTTCACCTCGGCGCGACGATCCTTGATCGACGCCTTCTCGCGGAGGTTGGCGAGGAACTCCTCCACCTTCTGCTGGCGAAGGGACTGCAGGAGCTCCGCACGCTGCGCGGCCTTCCCGGCCTCGAAGGTCGCCTTGCTGGCCTCGGTTCGCGACTCCACCCGGAACACCACCAGCGCGTCGGCCCCGCGGAACGGGCCCGCCACCTGCCCCACCGGGGCCGAAAACGCGGCACCGACGGCCTCGGTGAACTGCCCCAGCCCGGGGACTGCGTCCACGCGCACGAAGCGGCGGCTGCGCTCCACGGTCAGGTTGCGCTGGGTGGCCGCCGCCTCCAGCGAGCCGCCGCGCGCAGTCGCCACCAACTGCTCGGCCAGAGGGCGCAGCTTCGCCAGGCGCTTGTCGCGCGCCAGCCGGCGACGGATCTCGTCCTTGACGTCGGCCAGTGGCGCGACGCCGCCGGCCACCAGCGAGTCGAGGCGTGCCACGAAGTACGCCTCCGGGCTGTCGAACAGGTCGCTGGACTCGCCGGGACGCACGCCGGAGAACGCCCACGCGCTCACCGACGGGACATACCGGCCGGCGAACGTCATCGGCTCCTTGTCAAAGGCCACCGCCTGGGCCGGGGTGAGCCCCAGCGCGGCGGCGCCCGCGTCGAACGCCGACGCCTCCGTCTGGTTGGCCGCCCTCGTGGCCAGCGAATCAGCCCGGCGGTCCGTGCGCACCGCGCTCGAGTCGCTCTGCCCGATGGCCACCAGGAGGTGGCGCACATCCAGCGTGTCGCCCGCCTTGGACTCCACGCGAATCAGGTGCCAGCCGAAGGAGGTCAGCACCGGCTGTGACAGCTCCCCGACCTTGAGCGCGTACGCCGCCTCCTCGAACTGCGGCGTGAAGCGGCCGCGCGCGCCCTTCCCCAACGCCCCGCCATTCGCCCCCGACACGCTGTCGTCCGAGGCGCGCCTGGCCACGGCGTCAAACGCCGCCCCCCCCGCGATCTCGGCGCGCAACCCGTCGATCTTCGCGCGGGCGGCCGCGGAATCGCCGGCGGTGACCGTCCGCGGCACGAACAGCAGCGAGACCACCGCGCGCCCCGGACGCTCGAACAGCTTCTTGTTGCGCGCGTAGAACGCCGACAGTTCGCCGTCCGGGACGCTCACCGCCGTGTCCGTGAGCAGCTCCGGGCGCAACACCACGGCGCTCACCTCCGCGCTGTCATGCCGGTCCCGGTACACCTGCCACAGCCGCTCGTCGGAAAGGTAGGCGCCCGACGCGACCTGGTCGAACAGCTTCTGCTTGGGGATCTCGGTGCGGTAGTACTGCTCCAGCCCCACCAGCATCCCCGACTGACGCGCCACCGGGCTGGCCAGCAGCCGCTGGTACTTCTGCAGGTCGAAGCGCCCGTCGGTCTGCAGGTCGGGGGACTGCATCGCCTGCGGCGGCGGCGCCAGCCGCGCGGCCTGCACAATCTCCTCGTCGCTCACCGCAATCCCGCGGCGACGGTACTCGCGGCGCAGGAGCACCTCGTTGACCAGCTCATCGAACGCCTGGTCCTCAAGCGTCCGGCGCTCGTCCAGCGTGATGGCGCGCCCCAGCCGCTGCTGCTGCTGCTGCTCCAGGGTGGCCACGGCGTTCTGCCACGCCGTGTACAGGATCTCCTCGCCGTCCACCGTCGCCACCGTGGTGGTGGTGGTGACCGGCGCGCGTCCCACCAGCCCCGACGTCTCGTACAGCAGGAAGCCGCCGATGAAGGTGACGATGAGGACGATCCAGATGTACTTCGCGGCGCTCCGCATCGATTGCAGCACGGGGCGGGACTCCTTGGAGGGAAACGGATGGGGGAACGGAGGACGTGCGCTGGCGGACCCGCACGGGGACGGGTCCGCCGCCCGGCAGGCGGGGAAGCCGGGTAACCTAGTCCGCGCATCATCCTAAAGGCAAGGCGCGACA
>JBILED010000186.1:0-5660 GCA_044352305.1 Gemmatimonas sp. | reverse complement strand
TGACTTGGCAAAGGGGCTCGCGCTAGGTTGCCCGGGAGGGGCGGGGGGATATCCCGAGGCCCGTCCGTACCGCACTTGCCGAGGGTCCGCACCCCCCATGTCCGACAGTCCGCGCCTCGAAGAACTCCGGCGCAAGTTCCGGGACAATCCGCGACGGTTCTTCGCGCCGTTGGCCAGTGAGTTGCGCCGGGCTGGGTTCCTGGAGGAGGCGGTGGCGCTCGGTCGTGCGCACTTGCCGCAGTTCCCCGCGCACCTCAGCGGCACCATCGTCTATGGCCAGGCGCTCTACGACCTCGGGGAGCTGACCGAGGCTCGGGCGGTGTTCGAGCAGGCCTTGCGCGCCGATCCGGAGAATCTCGTGGCGCTGCGGGTGCTGGGGGACATTGCCAAGCGTCGCGGCGACCCGGGTGCGGCACGACGGTGGTACGAGCGGGTCCTCGAGGCCGACCCGCGCAACGACGAGATCGCGTCGCAACTCCAGGATCTGGCTCCGCCGTCCGCGGAGCCGCGTCCTTTTCGGCCGCCGACACTGGTGGCCAGCCCGGTGCCGGCCAACGCGGCGGCGGCCGGCGCGGCCGTCCGCGATCGCGTGCCTCCCCCGTCAGGATCGGAGGAGGACGATCCGTTTGCCTTTCCGTCGTCCGTCGACGCCCCGAGCCGTGAGCCCCTGCTCGACGTGGCGGGGGGGGACTGGCGTGCGACGCTCCCGGAGGTCCCGCCCGCGGACGGGGCGGCGAGTGTGGCCGACGTCGAGGCGGCCACCGCCGAGTTCGAGGAGGGGTTGATGGCCCCGATGGCATGGCCGGACACCGCCGACCTGGTCGCGCGCAAACTCACGCCGCACGCGCTGCCCGCGTTCCCCATGCCGGTCGATGACGAGACCATCGCGGCCTTCGGGCGGGAGCGCCATGATCCGCCCGCCCCCCCGCGGCAGGAGGCGGCCGTGGACGCGCTCCTCGACGCCGAGGAGGCGCTGGGCGGGCTCCCGTTGACGGTGGAGGCGTCCGGTTCGCTGGGATCGCCTGCGGGGCCAGCCGGAGATGCCGAGCCGGGGGCCGTGGACGAGGTGGACGCCGCCGTGGACCTGCTGTTCGGCGTGTCGGCGGCGCCCTTGGGAGAAGAGGCGCCGACCCCGACGGATTCCCGCTGGGCGCCCCTGCCGACTGGCGCGACGACGCCTGCCGGGCCAGGGCCGGTGGCAGTGGGGGCCCCTGTGCCCCCCGGTGACCACGATGACCCGCCGCCGGTGGCCGCCGAGTCGGCCACCGCGTTCCGGACGGAGACGATGGCCGAGCTCCTGCTGGCGCAGGGGTTTGTGGCCCAGGCCCTTGAGGTCTACGAAGCGCTGGCCGCCGAACGCCCCGGGGATGCGGCGGTGGCCAGCCGGCTGGCCACCCTGCGGCGGGCTCCGGAACGCGCGCGTGAACACGCGGCACCCGCCGTGGTCGGGACGGGCGAGTCGGTAGCCCCCGCTGCGGGCGGGACCACGGCCCGACAGGCGCTGGCCCAGCTGCTGCAACCGGTACCCGCCGCGCGGTCGGCGCGAGGAGACGCTGGCGCAGCCGATGCCGCCGGCCCCACCGGGCCCCTCGCCGCGCTCCATCCGGTCTTTGGAGGGGTCGGGCGCGCCGCGGACGAGCGCATGGCCAAAGGATGGCACGACGCGATGAGCCTGCCGCCCCAGGGCGGCATGGCGACCGCCGCGGATAGCATGGAGCGGCTGTGGGCCGTCCCGGCGGCGGACGACGAGGGGCTGGCCTTGGAGGATGTGTTCGCCGTGGGCACCCCCCCGTCCGTCACGGCCGGTCCCGATCGCCCTGCGCCGTGGGGGGCGCGATGAACATCGGCATCCTCAACGGTCCCAATCTCAACTTGCTGGGCAGCCGGGAGCCCGCCGTCTACGGCACCACGACCTTGGCCGAGATCGAGGCCCGCCTGACGGACATCGGCCGCAGCCTCGGGGTGGGGATCCGGTGTGCGCAGGCCAACGGGGAGGGGACCCTCATCGACTACCTGCACGACTGGCGTGGCGTCGTGGCAGGGGTGGTGGTGAACGCCGGCGCCTACTCCCACACCAGCCTGGCGCTGCGCGACGCCTTCGCCGCCACCGCGCTGCCGTTCATGGAGGTGCACCTGTCCAACATCCATGCCCGAGAGCCCGAGCGGCACCGCTCGATGCTCGCCCCCGCCGCCATCGGGATGGTGACCGGGCTCGGGGCGTTCGGGTACGAGGTGGCGCTGGAAGGGCTGGTGCGCTGGCTCCGGGCGCGCCCGTGACGGTGCCGGGGACCGGGGCCCCGCAGGATGCCCGTCTGGCGGGGGTGCGGGAGGCCCTCGGGCGCGCGGATCTGGACGCCCTGCTGGTCACGGCGCTCCCCAACGTCCGGTACCTGACCGGCTTCACGGGCAGCAACGCGCTGGTGCTGGTCACCCCGCTCGCCTGCCTCCTGTTCACGGACTTCCGCTACGCCACCCAGGTGGAACGGGAGGTGGTCGACGCGGTCACGGTGCGCATCGAGGCGGCCAGCTTGTGGGCGGGGGTGTGGCGGCATCTGCCGGGGGTCGCGTCGGTGGCGCGGGTGGGGTTCGAATCGGCCCATCTGCTCCACCAGGACTTCGCCCGGCTGCTCGAGCAGGGCGCCCGCTGGCAGTGGCGCCCCACGGTCGACCTGGTGGAAGGGCTGCGCGTCGTCAAGGATGCGGGGGAGGTGGCGTCCATTCGGCGGGCGGTGTCCATGGCCGAGGCCGCGTGGGAGGCCACGGTGGCGGAGCTGCGCCCCGGCCTCACCGAGCTGCAGGTGGCCGGCCTGCTGGAACGGGCGCTGCGGGAGGCGGGGAGCGAGGGCTTTCCCTTCCCCTCCATTGTCGCATCGGGTCCCCAGTCGGCGCTGCCCCACGCGCGTGCCGGCGACCGCGTCCTCGCGCGCGGTGACCTCGTGTTGCTCGACTTCGGGGCCGTGGCCGACGGTTACTGCTCTGACATGACCCGTACGGTGGTGCTCGGCCCGGCCACCCTGCAGCAGCAGGAGATTCATGCCGTGGTGGTGGAGGCGAACCGCCTTGCTTCGGGCGCGGTTCGGGGCGGCATGGCCGGAAAGGATGCAGACGCGCTTGCCCGCGACTACATTGCGGCCGCGGGCTGGGGGGAGGCGTTCGGGCACTCGCTGGGCCACGGTATCGGCCTGGAGGTGCATGAGGCCCCCCGCCTGGCCAGTTCGGCCGCCGCACCGCTCCCGGTCGGGGCGGTGGTCACCATCGAACCGGGGATCTACTTGGCAGGGTGGGGCGGGGTGCGCGTCGAGGATGATGTGTGGCTGGCGGCCGACGGGGCACACGTCCTGACGTCGGCCTCCCGGTCGCTCCTCGAAGTGCCCTGACCTCCCTGCCGCCGGCGCCGGTGGTCTCGGCGCCCCGACGCGTTGCCCCCTCCTCCTCCCTGCCATGATCGACCTGCGATACGTGAAGAAGCTGATCGAGATGCTCGACAGCTCCACGGTGGACTCCATCGAGATTTCCTCGGACAAGGGGATGAAGCTCCGCATCGCCAAGAGTGCGATGCAGCGGGCGACGGTGGCGATGGCGGCCCCGATGCTCCCCGCGGCACCGGCGCCGGCGCCGGTGGCGCCCTCGGCGCCCGAACCGGCGGTGGCCGTGGCGCCGACGGCCCCCAAGTCCCCGCTGCTCGAGCTCAAGTCCCCCATGGTCGGGACCTTCTACGGGTGCCCCGAGCCGGGCGCGCGCCCGTACGTCGCGGTGGGCGACCGGGTGACCAAGGGGAAGGTCGTCTGCATCATCGAGGCGATGAAGATCATGAACGAGCTGGAAGCCGAGTTCGACGGGGTCGTCCGCGAGATCGGTGTCAGCGATGCCCAGCCGGTGGAATACGGCCAGGTGCTGTTCCGCATCGACCCCACCGGCTGAGCTGGTGACCACGGTACCCGCCCCGGCGGGGGCGGGGGGCGGCGCCCCACCGGCCCCGATCGATCTCAAGGCCATCCTGCTGCACATGGTGCGCCTTGGGGCCTCCGACCTTCACCTCAAGGTCGGACGTCCCCCCACCATTCGCCTCCACGGCGACCTGTTGCCGCTGGACCAGCCCGCGCTCCGGCAGGAGGAGCTCCGGCGGCTGGTGGAGGTGCTCCTCCCCCCCGTGCAGCTGCGGGAGTTCGCCGAATCGCGCGAGGCCGACTTCGCCGCCAGCCTGGCGGGGGTCGGACGCTTCCGGATCAACGCGTACCAGCAGAAGGGCACCGTGGCCTTCGCGATTCGCGCCATCCCCCAGGCGGTCTCCACGGTGCGGGAGCTCAACCTCCCCCCGGTCCTCGAGGAGATCGCCCTGCGCCCGCGCGGGCTGGTGCTGGTCACCGGGGTCACCGGCTCGGGGAAGAGCACCGCGCTGGCCGCCATGCTCCACCACATCAACGAACACCAGCGCTGCAACATCATCACGGTGGAGGACCCCATCGAGTTCGTCCATCGGGACGTGCGCAGCCACATCAACCAGCGCGAGGTGGGGACCGACACCGGCACCTTCTCGCAGGCGCTCCGCCGGGTGCTTCGGCAGGACCCGGACGTCCTGATGATCGGCGAGATCCGCGACATGGAGACGCTCGAGGTGGCGCTCAAGGCGGCGGGGACGGGCCACCTGGTCTTCTCCACGCTGCACACCATCGACGCCACCAGCACCATCAACCGCGTCCTGTCGTTCTTCCCCCCCCACCAGCAGAACGAGGTCCGCTTCGCGCTGGCCCACGCGCTGTCGGCGGTGGTCTCGCTGCGGCTCGTCCCCCGCATCGACCGCTCCGGGCGGGTGCCGGCGTGCGAGGTGCTGGTGAACACCGAGGCCGTGCGCGACCAGATTCGCGACATGCAGGCCACCCTCAACATCCCCGACCTGATCAAGGAGGGGAGCGTCGCGTATGGCATGCAGAGCTTCGATCAGTCGCTCATGCGCTGGTACGGGCAGGGGGTCATCAGCCACGACCAGGCGCTCCTCAACGCCACCAACCCCGCCGAGTTCGCCCTCAAGCTCCAGGGGGTGGACGGCTCCAGCGACAATTCGTGGGACGGCTTCGGCGTGCCGCCGGGGCACTGAGCCGCACCCCGCCCTGACGATCGGCCCCTTCAGCCCCCCACCATGTTCCGCAAGGTCCTCATCGCCAATCGCGGCGAGATCGCGCTGCGCGTCATCCGCGCCTGCCGCGAGCTCGACATCCAGACGGTCGCCGTCTACTCCGAGGCCGACCGCGAGTCGCTCCACGTGCGCTTCGCCGACGATGACGTGTGCGTCGGTCCGCCCCCGGGGCGCGAGTCGTACCTGCGCATTCCGCGCCTCATCGCCGCCGCCGAGATCACCGGCGCCGACGCCATCCACCCCGGCTACGGCTTCCTGGCCGAGAACGCCGAGTTCGCGGAGACCTGCCGCGCCTCCGGCATCACCTTCATCGGCCCCACCCCCGACCAGATCCGCGTGATGGGGGACAAGGCGTCCGCGCGGCGCGCCATGGCCGACTGCGGCGTCCCCATCGTGCCCGGCACCCCGGGCCCCGTGGACGATCCCGAGGAGGCGCTGGCCTTCGCCCAGCAGATTGGCTTCCCGGTCATCATCAAGGCCGCCGCCGGCGGCGGCGGCAAGGGGATGCGCGTGGCGCGCGATCCCG
>JBILED010000334.1:0-2616 GCA_044352305.1 Gemmatimonas sp. | reverse complement strand
GTGGCGTGCGGCGGGCGGGCCCCGGCGCTGGTGGAGTGCGGCGTGGTGCGCACCACGGCCGACGCGCCGCTGGCCGAGCGGCTGGCGGCGATCCATGACGGGGTGGCGGCGCTGCTGGCGCGGCACCGCCCCGACACGGTGGCGGTGGAGGGGGCGTTCTATGCGCGCAACGTGCGGACGACGATCGTGCTGGGGCACGCCCGCGGGGTGATCCTGCTCGCGGCGCAGCAGGCGGGGACGGTCATCCGCGAGTACGCCCCGGCCGATGTGAAGAAGACGGTCACCGGCACGGGGGCCGCCACGAAGGCGCAGGTGCAGTTCATGGTGGCGCGGCTGCTGCGGCTGGCGCACGCCCCCGAGCCGGCGGACGCCGCCGACGGCGTGGCGATCGCGCTGTGCGCGGCGCTGGCGCCGCCGCCGCTCCCGTCGCTCCCCCGCGTCCCCCGACGTCCCTCTCCCCGGACCCCTCCGCCATGATCGCCCAAGTGACTGGCACGCTGGTGGCGCGCGCCCCTGACCGCATCGAGGTGATGACGGCGGGGGGCGTGGCGTACGAATGCCTCATCCCGCTGGCGGTGTTCGAGGGGCTCCCCGCCGAGGGGGCGCCGGTGACGCTGCACACGCACCTGGCGGTGCGCGAGGACGCGTGGCAGCTGTACGGGTTCGGGTCGCCCTACGAGCGCGCGGTGTTCCAGCGACTGCTGGCGGCCAAGGGGGTGGGGCCGGCGCTGGCGCTGGGGATCCTCTCGGCGCTCACCCCCGAGCGGGTGGCGCGGGCGCTGCGGGAGAAGGACGTGACCACGCTCATGCGGGTGCCGCGCGTGGGGCGCAAGAAGGCGGAGCAGATCATCCTGGACCTGGCCGACTCGCTGGACGCGCTGGGGGCGCCCCCCGCGCCCGGCGGCGGGCGAGCGCCGGCGGCGCCGGCCGCCGACGACGCGGTGCGCGCGCTGGTGGCGCTGGGCTACGCGTTGCCGGAGGCGGACCGGGCCGTGCGCCAGCTGCTGGAGGGGGACGGCGGCCCGGGCGGCGCCGGCCACGACGTGGGCGCGCTGGTGCGGCGCGCCCTCGCCGCGCTCACCGCCAGTCGGTGACGGTGCCGTCGCCGACGGTGCCCGCTCCCCCTTCCCCGCGGTGGACGGGCGCGCTCAGGCGCGCGGGGACAGCCCGTCGGCCAGGCTGGTGCGGTACGCCTTGCGCGCGGGGATGACGCCGATGAGCGCCCCCGCGCCCAGCACCAGCGCAAGGTAGCGCCACTCGGTGGCGCCCAGCGCGCGCAGCGCCAGGTGGATGCCGGTGCGCTGCTCCAGGGGGCCCTGCAGCAGGGCGAGCCCCGCGTAGGTGAGCGCCACCCCCACCACGCACCCCAGCGCGGCCAGCAGCGTGCTCTCCAGCACCAGCAGCGCCACGATGGTGCGCGGCCCCGCGCCCACGGCGCGCAGGATGGCCATCTCGCGCCGCCGGGCCTCGAGCGAGGTGTACAGCGCCACCAGCATGCCCATGAGCCCGATGGCCACCGCCAGCAGCGCCACCACGCGCAGCCCCACCTCGGCGGCCCCGATGTTCTGCCACAGCTCCCCCAGCGCCACGCCGGGGATGACGGCGGTGAGCGGCTCGGTGCGGTCGGTGTTCATCTCGCGCTGCAGCATGAGCGCCTCGAAGCGGTTCTTCGTCCCCACGAAGAAGGCGCTCACGGGGGAGCCCTCGGGGGGCTCCGGCTGGGTCGCCATGGGCGTGCGCGCGCGGGCCTGCGACGGCGGCGGCACCACCGGGGGCGCGGGGGGCTCGGCGCCGGGCATCACCAGCGGCGTCCCCGGCGGGGGCTCGGCGCCCGGCATCACCAGCGGCGTTCCCGGCGGGGGCTCGGCGCCCGGCATCACCAGCGGCGTTCCCGGCGGGGGCTCGGCGCCCGGCATGGCAGCAGGGGTGCCCGCAGGCGGCGCAGGGGGCGCGGCGCGCCGCGCGGGGGGCGTCGGCGGGGTCACCGGGGCCGCCACGGCGGGCGGCTCCCCCTCCTCCTCGTGCATCGCCGCCAGCCCTTCCAGCGTGACGTAGAGGCTGCGGTCGATGGGGGTGAAGGTGCGCGCCAGCACCCCCACCACGCGGAAGGGGTGCGCCTCGTGCCCCGAGGTGCCGATGTCCACCATGCCGTGCGTGACCACCACGGGGCTCCCGACGGTGTAGCGCAGCTGCCGCGCCACGTCGGCCCCGATGACCACCTCGCTGTCGGCGTACGCCAGGCGCCCGGTGGCCAGCGTGACCCGCCCGTTGTTGCGGTAGCGGTACTGCACGAAGAAGTCGCGGGTGGTGCCCACCACGCGGAATCCGCGGTGGCTGTCCCCGATGGCATAGGGGACGGCCCACTTCACCGCCGGGTGCGCGGCCCAGCGCTGCACCGTGGCGGCGGAGACGGCCCCCGCGGGGGCGCCGATCCCGAACACCGTGCTGAGGAGCGTCTGCAGCGTGCCGCCGCGCGCGCCCACGATGAGGTCCACGCCGCGGATCGTCCCCGCGAAGCTGTCGCGCACGCCGGCGCGCACCTGCTCGATCCCCACCAGCAGGGTGACGCTGAGGGCGATGGAGGCCACGGTGAGCGCCGTGGTGAGGCGGCGGCTG
>JBILED010000333.1:0-2626 GCA_044352305.1 Gemmatimonas sp. | reverse complement strand
CCTGGACCGGCGGGTGGAGACGATGGTCCCCATCCGGGACCCGGCGCTGCACCAGCAGCTGGACCGGCTGCTGGCCACCTGCCTGCGGGACAACCGGCAGGCGTGGGTGCTGGGGAGCGACGGGGTGTACCGGCGCCGGCACCCCAATGGCGAGCCGGAGCGCGCCAGCCACCAGCAGTTCATGGCCGATCCATGGGGGGCGGCGTGACGGGTTCGCGCCGGCGTGGCCTTTGTGACACGACCGTGACGTAGCGACGGCACCCGGGTTGCCGTAGCGTTGGGGGATGCGTTCCCCTTCCCGTGGTTTCATGCCCGTGGTGCGGGCCCTCCTGGTCTCCGGGAGTGGCGCCTTGCTGGCGCTTGCCACGCCAGGGCTGGCCCCTTGCGCGGCCGCCCAACGGCCCGGTGCCACCGCTGCCGGGGCTCAGCCGCCCGACCCGGCGCTGGCGGTCCCCATCACCCTCGACCGCGCCGGCATCACCCTGCGCGGCACCGATGGGGTGACCACGCTGGGGCTCCGCTTCCGCGTGCAGCAGTTGGCCGCCGTGGCATCCCGTGATGCGGAGCCATTCCAGGTCCGGCGCGCCACGCTGGCGGTGCGCCGCATGCGCCTCCGGCTGGACGGCGTGCTCAAGGACCCGCGGCTGCGGGTGAACGTCCAGCTCTCCTTTGCCCGGGGCGACATGGACCAGGAGAACACCGGCTTCGCCAACGTGCTGCGCGACGCCTACGTGACCTGGCAGTTCACCCCCCGCGTGTCGGCCGCCTTCGGGCAGGCCAAGCTCCCCGGGAACCGCCAGCGGCTGGTCTCCTCCAGCGAACTGCAGACTCCCGACCGCTCCCCGGTGAACGCCCTGTTCACGGCCGACCGCGATGTGGGGGCCTTCGTGGCCGTCACGCAACCGCTGGGGCGCGGGCGCGTGGTGTGGCGCGGCGCCATCACCAGCGGCGAGGGGCGCAATCCCCCGCCGGGGGACAACGGCCTGGCCTACACCACCCGCCTGGAGTGGCTGCCCCTTGGCGCCTTCACCGCCAACGGCGACTACGTGGAGGGGGACCAGGCGCGCGAGCCCTCGTTGCGCCTTTCGCTGGCCGGCGGCCTGTCGCGCAACGACCGCGCCGTGCGCACGGGGGGCCAGTTGGGGCCCCCGCTGTTCGCCCCGCGCAGCATGACCACCTGGTTCGTCGACGCGCTGGCCAAGCGGCGCGGGATGGCGCTGGCCATGGAATATGCGCGGCGCACGGCGCCCGACCCGGTCACCCGCAACGGGTCGGCGGTGCGCCATGTGCACACCGGGGAGGGGATCACGGTGCAGGGGAGCTGGCTCCTCCCGGCCTCCTCCTGGGAGCCGCAGCTGCGCGCCTCGTGGGTGACCCCGGCGGTGGCGATTCGCGGTGTGCCAGGGGTGGAGGCGGTGCACGAGCGGGCCGTGGGGGTGGCGCGCTACCTGAACGGGCACCGCATCAAGACCAACGCCGAGCTCATCCAGGGGCGCTACCGCGCGCTGCCGCAGGGCGCGCGCCGTGGCGACTGGACGCTGCGCTTCGGGGCCGAGGTGGGGATTTGACCGCGTGACGTGGACCGGCGAGCCGGCGACGGTCCCGCCCTAGTCGCCGTCCCCGTCGTCGTCGGAGCGCACCTCGGTGCCGTCGGGGGCCACGACTATCACCGGCACCCCCAGCACCTTTTCCAGGAGCTGGCGCTTGCGGCTTCCGCCCCAGCACTCCAGCCGCACCCCGTGTGCCCCCGCCGCCTCGGTGACCTCCACCCGCAGTGCGGCGGGGGTCAGGCGCACCCGCACCATCCCCACCGCGCCCACATGGCCGCGGTCGAGGCCGTCGGCAAAGCGGAGCAGCGCGGCCAGCTTCACGATGCGCTCCCGCACGCCCCGCTCCAGCCCCCCGAACGCGCGGTGGCGCACCTTGGGGGGCGCCCCGCGGTGGTACCGCGCCACGTGCGCGATGATCACCTGCTCGGCGGGCGTCATCCCCAGCAGCTCCGCATGGGAGATGAGGTGGAAGGAGTGCTTGTGGTGCTTCTCGTAGTTGATGTGGTAGCCCACGTCGTGCAGCAGCGCGGCGTCGGCCAGCAGGCGCCGATCGTCCGTCCCCATCCGCAGCTGCGGCGCCAGCGCGTCGAACAGCTGCAGCGCCAGCCGCTGCACCTGCCGCGCATGCGGCTCCTCGAAATGGCACCGCTCGGCGAAGGCGCGCACCGACCGGTCGCGCGAGGCGCCGGGGTCGGCCGCCACGGGGGTCACGCGGGCCGCCTCCAGCAGGAGCCCCTCGCGGATGCCGTAGCCGGAGGCCACCAGCTCCTGCGGGTCGAAGCGCGCCAGCACCTCGGCGGCGGTGGCCAGCCCCGCCACGATGATGTCCGCGCGGGCGGGGTTGAGCCCGGGCACCACCTGCCGCTCGGCCGCCGTCAGGCGCTGCAGCCACTCCAGCACGTGCTCCAGCTCCACCCGCGACACGCGCGTGCCATGCGTGGAGCGCACTTCCAGCCGCTGCCGCGCCAGCACGATGCCGGCGAGGTTGGTGAAGGTGCCCCCCGAGCCGATCACCTGCGCGCCGCGCCAGTCCTTCACGGGGACCGCCTTGCGCAGCCCCTCGCGCACATGCGCCC
>JBILED010000101.1:0-9004 GCA_044352305.1 Gemmatimonas sp. | reverse complement strand
GGTTCCGCAGGCATCGGTGCGCAGGGCGGTGGCGAGAACGCGGGGATCGACGGGAGTGGACATCCGAGGGCGCGCGAGGAAAGCCGGTGAGGCGCGCGCGGCGGGCGGCGGCTTCACAAGGACCATGAAAGATAGGGGCGCGACGCCTCCGTTGGTAGGAACGCGCGCACACCGGGACGACCGATGGCCCCACGGGGGTCGACCGCATGCTTGCCCCGCGCCGTCGGCCGCCGTTAGTGTCGGGGATGCCTCGTCGCCGCCTGCGCCTCGTGCCCTCCCGCCGCCTGGCGGGAGCCGTGGCCTGCGTTGCCCTCTGGCCGGTGTGCGGCACGGCCCCGCTGGCGGGGCAAGCCGTCCCGGCTCGGGACCTGTGGGGCGTGCCGCTCGGCGCGGTCCTGGAGCCGGCGGCGCTGGCGGGCGGGGCCGGGGCGGCCGTCTGGAATCCGGCGGCGGTGGCCCTGGGGCCAATGGAGCGCCTGCGGCTCAGCGTCGCCGCGCTGGCCACCGGCGCGGCCCAGGGTATCGAGGGGCAGTCGCTCGCCGCGGCGGTGCGACGCGGCTCGGGGACCACCGTCAGCCTGTCGCTCGCACGGACGGCCGTCGCCGGGCTCGTGCGCACGGACACCGATCCCCAGGCGCTGGGCGACATCCCCTACGCCTCCCTGCTGGGGAGCCTCGGCGTGGCACGCGCGCTGCTCCCGCACGTCACCGGGGGCGTGGCGGTCCGGTGGCGTGAGGGACGGGCCGACCGGGAGGTGCGGCAGGCCATCGCCGCGGACATCGGAGTCGTGGCCCAGGTGCCGCGGGCGCGCGACACGCGTGTGGCAGTCTCCAGCTTCCTGTGGCGCCCGGGCCGCGAGGTGGACGACCGGCCGGCCGTGCTGGCCGCCGTGGATACCCGGCTGGCCGGCACCGGGGCGGCGCGCGAGCTGCGGGCCGGCTTTGCGCGCCAGGGGATCGTGCGCGGCGCCGTCGAGCAGGGACCCTTCCTCGCCGGTCGCCTGGACGCCCTCGAGCTGCGGGCGATGCTGCTGCGCTCGCGCGAGGTCGGGCACCCGCTGCAGCGCCTCCGCTCGGGGGTGGCGCTCCATTTCGCCCGCTACACCGTGAGCGTGGCCCGCGAGGATGGCGCCGTGGGGCTGGGGCCCCTGTACCAGTTCACCCTCAGCTCCCTGGTCCGGTGAGCCTTTCCCCGCCTCTCGCCGTTCTGGACCTCGCCCCCGACGACGCGCTCGCCGCGCTGACAGCCTGGTGCGCGGCCCAGGGGGAACCGCCCTACCGCGCCCGACAGCTGTTCGCGCGGCTCTGGCTGCGTCCCGTGGCCTCCTTTGACGAGGCCTCGGAACTTCCCCGCCCCCTGCGCGAGGCGGCGGCGCGCGACCTGGCGATGACCACGCTGGAGCTCGCGGTGCGCCAGCGCTCCGCGGATGGCACGGAGAAGTTCCTCTTCCGCCTGCACGACGGGCAGCACATCGAGACGGTCGCCATCCCCGACGGCCACCGATTGACGCTGTGCATCTCCTCGCAGGCCGGATGCGCCCTCCGGTGCGCCTTCTGCGCCACCGGGGTGATGGGGTTCCAGCGCAACCTCACCGCCGGCGAGATCGCCGGGCAGGTCCGCGCGCTCCGGATGCTGTCCCCCGCCCTGGTGGCCACCAACATCGTGTTCATGGGGATGGGCGAACCGCTCATGAACTGGAAGGCGGTGGCCCCGGCGCTGTCGCTCCTGAACGATCCGCGTGCGCTCGGCATCGGGGCCCGCCACATCACCATCTCCACCGTCGGCATCCTGCCGGGGATCGTGGCGCTCGGCGAACGGCCGGAGCAGTTCCGCCTGGCCATCTCCATCCACGCGCCCACCGACGCGCTGCGGCAGGAGCTGATGCCGGTGAACACGAAGTACCCGTTGGCGGACGTGATCGCGGCGGCCAGGGCCTTCGACCGCCGGGTGACCTTCGAGTACGTGATGCTGGGCGGCGTGAACGACCGTCCGGAGCATGCGGAGGCGCTTGCCTCGCTCGCGCTTGACTGCCGGGCCTTCGTCAACCTGATCCCGCTGCACCCCGGCGGGAGCATGGGGTTCACCCCCACCCCCACGCCGGTCATCGGCCGGTTTGCCGACACGCTGCGCGCCCGCGGCGTGGAAACGGCGATCCGGCGCAGCCGGGGGCTGGATATCGCCGCCGCCTGCGGGCAGCTACGGACGGAGCGCCTGGGGCGGCGGCTCCCAGTCGCGCCCGAGGCGGACGCGCACGTCCACCAACCGGGTTGAGTCGCGCTGGAGCTGGACGCTGCCGGTGCCCAGGGCGCGGCGGACCCGCTCGCCCCACGCCGATGGCCCGGCATGCACCACCACGGTGGTGCGCAGCACGGTCTCCCCGCGTTCGGTGTCGAACAGCACCACGTCAAACCCCCGCTCCCTGAGCAGAGCGGTGGCGCGCCGGGCGCGCCCGCGCACCCCGCTGGCATTGGCGACGTGCACCCGCACCCGCACCCCGGCGGGCGCCCGGGCGAGGGAGTCGTCCGCGACCATGCCCCTCGCGGAGCGCTCCCCCTTCCCTGGTCCGCCCACGACTGCGCCGGTCCAGACGATCCACCCGGCGCCTGCGACCACCCCGGCCAGGACAAGACGCGCCGTCCAGCGCCACCAGCGAGAGGGCGGCGCGGACGGCGCGGGGGATTCCAGCGGGAAGCCGGCCGTCATGGTGTGCCGCGCAGCCGATTCCATAGCGCGACGGTGGGCGCGAGCAGCGGCTTCCCTTCGCGCAGCGTCCACTCCAGCCGCAGGCGCACCACCTGCCGAAAGACCTCGGGAAACGCCGAGGGGACCTGGCGGGCCAGGAAGGCGCGCTCTGCCTGCAGGAAACCGCGCCCCGGTTCCAGGAAATCCGCCATGTAGAGCGCCTGCCCTGTCCGGTCCCACGCCGGGGAGCCCACGGTGTGCCACCGGACCGCTTCAAGCACCCCCTGCCGAGCCTCCCCTTCGGCGGCCAGGCGCGCCGCCGCGGCGGGGCCATGCAGCAGCGCCGCCGGGGATTCCGTGTCGCCGCTCCAGCGCCGGAGGGTGTCCTCGTCCGCGTCGCGCAGCGCATCATGCCACCATCCCGCGTCGTGCCAGGCTGCGGCCTCGTCCGACGGCAGCGCCATGGCCGCGGCCCATCCCGCAAGAAGGCCCACCACCCGTTCCACGTGCGCGCGGCGCTTCGCCGACGCCTCGGCCCAGCGCGGCCACGGAGACGGCTCAGGCGGCATCCATCGCCTCGCGCAGCGACCGCACGAACCCGAGCGCCTCGTCCACCGAACGCCCGGCGGCACGCACCAGCGCGCTCCCCACCACCACCCCGTCCGCCAAGCGCGCCGCCGCCGCGGCCTGAGCCGGGGTGGAGATGCCAAAGCCGACGCAAATGGGCAGGTCGGTGGCGCCACGCAGGCGCGCCAGCGTCGCCGGCAGGTCCGCCGCCAGCGCGTCCTGTTCTCCAGTTACCCCGAGGCGGCTGATGAGATACACGAACCCGCTGCCGTGGCGGCCGATCTCGGCCATCCGGGCGGCCGGGGTCGTGGGCGCCACCAACCGCACGAAATCCAGCCCGGAGGCCCCGCACCAGGCCTCACGGACCGGGTCGGCCCCAACCGGAAGATCGGTCACCAGAAGGCCGGCAATCCCCGCGGCGCGCGCGCGGGCCAGGGCCCCGTCGCCACCGGCGAGCAGGGGGTTCAGGTAGGTGAACAGCACCACCGGCGCAGCCGGGCGCGCTTCCGCGACCAACCCGATGGTGCGCTCGAGCGTCACGCCGTGGCCAATGGCGACCTGCGAGCTCCTCTGGATCACCGGCCCGTCGGCCATCGGATCGGAGAAGGGGACCCCCACCTCGATCACGTCGGCCCCCGCCCCGGGGAGCCCGCGCAGCAGCGCCACGCTGGCCGCCGGGTCGGGGTGCCCGGCGGTCACGTAGCACACCAGCGCCTTGCGGCCGCGGCCCCGGCAGTCGGCCAGGCGAGCGGCCAGCGGCGAGGCGTCTGGCGCGGCCATCGGCTCAGGTGGTGTAGTCAGTGACGACGATGCCATAGCGTTCGGGGTCCTCGGTGCGGACAATGGTGCGGGGGGCGCGGCCATCGGCGGGCGGTACGGCGAGGTCGACGGGAGTATCGTCGGTGATGCGGGAGCCGTCCGCGGCGACCACCAACCGCAGCACCGGCTGCTCGGAGGCCGACGGAGCGGTGGGCACGCCTACGACCACCCCGACCTCCCCGGTGTCCAGCACCACCACCGTGCCAAGCGGATAGATCCCGACCATGCTGATGAAGGCCTTCACGAGCACGGGATCGAGCCCGTGACGCGCGCTGTCGCGCATGCCGCGCAGCACGTCGGCCGGGCTCCACGGGATGTTCTGGTAGACGCGCTTGGAGGTGGCGGCATCGAACCCGTCGACCACCGCCACGATCCGGCTGAAGAGCGAGAGGTCCCGGGTGCGCCGCGTGCGCGGATAGCCCGCGCCGTCGATCCGCAGGTGGTGCTCGAAGGCCACGATCATCGCGCGCCAGGGGCGGATGGCGCCAAAGGGCATGCCGAACAGCGCCAGCACGCCGCGCCAGGTGTGCTCGCGAACCAGCGCGAACTCGTCCTCCGTCAGCGCCCCCGGCTTGTTGAGCACGTCGAGGGGAACGCGCGCCTTGCCGACGTCGTGCATGAGGGCCGCAAGGCCGAGCTCGAGGAGCTGCGGCTTGCTGAGCCCGAGGCGCCGCCCGAGGGCGACCGACAGGATGCACACGTTCACGCTGTGCACGAACGTGTACTCGTCAAAGTCCCGGAGGGTCGTGAGGCCGAGGATCGACGCCTCGTCCTTGAGCACCTGGTCCACCACGCCGCGCAGGACGCGCCGCGCCCGCCGCACGCCCACGGTGCTGCCCACCCGTGCCGACTGGAAGATGTCCCGCGTGACGGTGATGGTGCGCATGTAGGTCTGGCGCGAGCGCTCCTTGCCATCCACCTCCGTCTCGACCTCATCCAGCCCCTCATTGGTGGGGCCCAGCGCGAACGCCTGCACGCCCGCCTGATCGAGGCGCTCCGCCACGCGGGCCAGCCGGTCGGGCTCCGGGACGCCGCCGGCGGCCTGGCCGAGCGCGCCCAACAGCGCCACCCAATCGCGATGCGACGGGCGCGCCCGGAGGGCGATGGTGCCCACCCCGTGGTCTCGCATCAAGGCGATCACGGCGTTGACGGCGGCGAGGTTGTCAAAGCCCAGCCGCAGGCGGGTGTCGTTGATGAACAGGTAGTCGCCGGCGCGCTTCAGCTCGAACTGCCGATCGGCCTCCTCGACGCGATCACACGCCCCCCCCAGCTCCGCCAGCACCTTCCGGACCGCCGCGTTCTCGGCAGGATACAGCCGGACCGCCCGGGCCGCGCCATGGAGCAGCAGGGCCACCTCGCTGACCCGCTTCTCGGCGAGGCGGTTGGACTTGGGGGCCGGTCCCTGCCCCCGCCCGCCCCCGGCACCGGCACTCATGAGGCCACCGCCCCGTCCAGGGCCTGCCGCACCGCGCGCTGCACGATGGGATCCCGCGCATCGGCGGCGCGCTCCAGCGCCTGCCGAGCCGCAGGAATCCTGGCCCGTCCCAGGGCGCGCGCGGCGCAGGCCCGCACGTCGGCCGGCTCTCTGGGCCCCAAAAGCCCGCGGGCGTTCAGCACCCGGTCCAACGTGTCGACGGTCTCTTCGTTGGCGACCGCGCCCAGCGCGTCAAACAGGGCCAGTCGCTCATTGAGATCGAAGGTCCCATACGCGCGCGCCGCCACCAGCCCCTCGAGAAACCCGCGGGCGGCCAGCAACCGTCGCGTGGCCACGGCCCGGTAGCCCACCATGCGCACGGCGCGGTCCGGGTCGGCGCACTGGCGCACCAGGGCGGCCTGCACCTCGAGGCCGTCCAGTCCGGCCAGCAGCGCGGACGCGGCGAGGCGCACCTCCGGATCCGCGTGGTCCGCCACGCGACACACTGCGCCCGCGAGCTGGGGGCTGGGCTTGCGCGTGGCCACCCACAGCGCCCCCAGCAGTGCCGTGGGGTCCTCGGCGGACAACGCAGCCGCCAGCTCCTGGGGATGTTGTTCGGCCAGCGCCAGGGCCTCCCGCTCGACGCGGGCGCGGACGGCGGAAGGTCCCGTGCCGCCCAGCCAGGTCAACAGGGTGGGGAGCGCCTCCGGGCGCATCTCCGACAGGAGGCGGTCGAGCACCTCGGCTGCGGGGGTCTGGCGCGGGTCCGCCACCAGGTGCAGCAGCGGGCGAAGCACCCCGGGGGCGCTCACCCGGTCACCCAGCCGCCCGATGGCCTCGAAGACCGTGGCATCGAGATCGGCGGCCACGAGCACCGCATCCACCTCGGTCAGCAAGGCGGCGGCGGACGCATAGCGCGCGGTGCCGAGGAACTCCACCAGCAGGTCGTCCAGCGCGGCGACGGCTTCCAGCCTGGACGGCTCATCCACGTCCATCTCGACGATCTCCAGCAGCGCCAGCATCGCGCTCTCGCGGTGCTCATCGCTGGCCTCCCGGGCGACCTGCCGCGCGAGATACGCAAGATCCT
The DNA here is from genome assembly GCA_044352305.1 of Gemmatimonas sp. Classification (GTDB taxonomy): domain Bacteria; phylum Gemmatimonadota; class Gemmatimonadetes; order Gemmatimonadales; family Gemmatimonadaceae; genus Gemmatimonas. Next base: position 2,434 of record JBILED010000101.1, on the reverse strand, counting down.
CGGGATCGAGCACCAGAGGTTGGTCGTCCTCCGGTGGGCGGACAATCTGGGGATGTGCGGCATGGAGGAAGCCCTGGACTTCCTCGTCGAACGATCCGGGCAGCGCACGTCGTGACCCGCCGCCGCCCATTCCCCGCCCCGCCCCGTGGGGCCCGGTGGCACCGCCGTCCTCTGCCGCATCGGCAGCCTCCAGGCCTCCCCCACCGCCGAACCGCGTGGCGAACTCGTCCTCCTCCGCCCCGCCCGCCTCGGACGCGCCCACGGCATCCAGCACCACCTCCACGTGCCGGTAGGTGAAGAACGTCATGTTGGCCAGCCACAGCATCGTCACCAGGTCGTCCTGGTCGATGGTGGCGGTTCGCGCGCGGGCCAGGATGTCCAGGAACATCTCCAGCTCGGCCTGCTCGAACCCGCGCATCAGCCGGATCTCGCGAATCCCCTCCCGGTACAGCAGCCAGGCCAGGCCGTCACCCGCCTGCGCCGACTCGACCAGCACCGGTTCGTCGTTGAAGAGGAGCGAATCGCGCCGGACGTAGAACACCAACGGGTCGGCGACATCCCACGCCTTCTGGAGCGTCGCGCGCGCGACATCCAGCGCCGCCACGCGGGCCGCGCTGTTGGCGCTGTACAGCTGCTGCGCCCGCTGCGCCTTGAACAGGGCGCGCACCGCCTCCTCCGCGGCGACGGCCTCGAGCGAGAGCGCCGGCGGCCGGCCCCCTTCGTGCGTCATGGCGCCGGGAGTTCGTGCTGGCTGAGCGTGGCGACGTCCTTGTCGCCCCGCCCGCTGACGCACAGCAGCACCGGCTCGTCCGCGCGCCAGCGCCCGCGCTCGCGCTCCACCCACGCCACGGCATGGGCCGTCTCCAGCGCGGGGATGATCCCCTCCAGCCGGCTCAGCACGGCGACACCGCGCAGCGCCTCCGCGTCGGTGACGGCCTCGTACCGCGCGCGCCCGCTGGCATGCAGCCAGGCGTGCTCCGGCCCCACTCCGGGGTAGTCAAGCCCTGCCGAGATGGAATGCGCCGGATGGACCTGCCCGTGCGCGTCCTGCAGCAGGTAGGAGAGCGCCCCGTGCAGCACCCCCGGGGTGCCGCGCGCGATGGAGGCGCTGTGCCGGTCGGTGTGCAACCCGTCGCCCGCGGCCTCCACCCCCACCAGCTCCACGCCGGAGTCGGCCACGAAGCCGGCGAAGATTCCCATGGCATTGGAACCGCCCCCCACGCAGGCCACCACCGTGCGCGGCAGCGCGCCGGCCCGCGCGAGCATCTGCCCGCGCGCCTCGCACCCGATGATCGCCTGGAAGGTGCGCACCATGTGCGGGTACGGGGCCGGCCCCACCACCGACCCGATGATGTAGTGGCTGTCGGTCACCGTGGCCACCCAGTCGCGGATCGCCTCGCTGGTGGCATCCTTGAGCGTGCGCGTGCCGCTGGTGACCGGCACGACCGTGGCGCCCAGCAGCCGCATGCGGACGACCTTGAGCTGCTGGCGCCGCATGTCCTCCTCGCCCATGTACACCACGCACTCCAGCCCGAAGCGCGCGCACACCGTGGCCGTGGCGACGCCATGCTGGCCGGCCCCCGTCTCGGCGATGATCCGGCGCTTCCCCATGCGCCGCGCCAGCAGGGCCTGCCCGACCGTGTTGTTGATCTTGTGCGCGCCGGTGTGGTTCAGGTCCTCGCGCTTGAGCCACACCGGGGCGCCCACCCGATCGGTGAGGCGCGGCGCGAAGGTGAGCGCGGTGGGGCGTCCCACGAACTCGCGCAGGAGCGCGTCCAGCTCGGCCATGAACGCCGGGTCCCGCTGCGCCGCCGCGAAGGCCGCCTCCAGCGCATCCAGCGCGGGGATGAGCGTCTCCGGGACGTACCGTCCCCCAAAGGGACCGAAACGCCCAGCCGTCGCCGCATCAGGTTCAAGGACACTGCCACCACCAGCCATGAGGCTCCTCAGGGATCGCGAGCTTCGGACAGGAACTGTGCGAGACGCGCCGGATCCTTGATCCCGGGCGACACCTCCACCCCGGAAGATACGTCGACGACCTCCGGAAACAGGACCCGGCCCATTGCCCGCACATTGCCGGGACGGAGCCCCCCCGCCACCACCAACTGGACGCCGGGGACGCCCGCCCGTAACGCACCCACCGCCCCGGCCAGCGCCGGCCAGTCGAGGGCCACCCCGGTCCCCCCCAGGTGGCCGGGGACGAGGGCATCCAGCACCAGCGTCCCTGCGGCGGCAGCCAGGTCGACGGCCTCCGGGGGCAACCAGCCGCCGGCCACCCGGACCACGGGCCATGGGGTCGCCGAGCCGCCCGCGCGCAGCCACGCCACCGCGTCAGGCGTGGCCGCGCCATGCAGCTGCACCACGTCCAGGCGCAGCGCGTCGCGCACGCGCGCCACCTCCTCGACCCCCTGCGCCCCGAACACAGCCACCCGGC
>JBILED010000332.1:0-2634 GCA_044352305.1 Gemmatimonas sp. | reverse complement strand
CTCCCCCCCCGCATGAAGCAGCTCATCCTCCCCATCGTCATCGGCCTCCTGGCCGGGCTGGGCGGCGGCTCCGGCTACGCGTACATGAAGGCGTCCGCGAAGTTCGTGGCCGACTCCACCAAGTACGCCGAGAAGGCCGCGGCCGACTCCGCTGCCCGGGACTCCGTCGTGAAGGACTCGCTGGCGCGCCTCGCGCCGCCGACGCCGCACGACGACGCCCTCACCAACCCGCTCACGCCCGCCGATTCCATCCGGGCGCTGCTGGCCGCGCGCGAGGCGCTCCAGGGCGCCGGGGCGCCGCACGTGACGCCCTCCACGGCCAAGCACGGCGATGCCACCAAGCCTCCGGCAGCCGGCGGCCACGACGACCACGCCCCTGCCCCCGCCCCCGCCCCCGCGGGGAAGCCGGCCGCCCCCGCCACCCCCCCCGCCGCCGCCAACACCCCCGAGACGGTGGCGGCGGTACAGGGCGCGCGCGAGGCGGCGCTGGTGGACCCCATCCCCGAACAGCGGCTGGCCAAGATCTTCGCGGCGATGCCCGCCAAGGAAGCCGCCAAGGTGCTCGACCAGATGTCCGACAAGGATGTCCGCGCCATCCTCGGCATGATGAACGACCGCCAGGCCGCGGCCATCCTCCCCCTGCTCCCCCCCGGTCGCGCCGCGACCATCACCCGCGGCGCCCCCAAGGCCCCCGAGAAGACCCCATGAGCCAACTGCTGGCAATGCTGGGCGGCGCCATGACGCGCCCTGCGGCCCCCGCGTTCCCCCGCGATGCGGCCCGGCTGGGCGTGGCGGACCGTCCCCTGCGGACGGGCGCCGCGTCCGGCACCGCTGAGGCGACCGGTCGCGACCTCCCCCCCGAGTTCGCCGCCATGATGACCATGCTGGCCGGCGGCCCGTCGATGCTGCGCACCGACCTGGTCCCGAAGCTGCCCGCCGAAGGGGTGGCGCTGGTGGACCGCCTGATCGATGGGCAGCTGGACGCCGCCCCGACGGCCGGACTCGCCGCGCTCGGCTCGGCGCCGCTCGCCGCCGCCGTCGGTACCACCGAGACCGCCGACCACGCCGGCGAATCGATGGACTACGCGCTGCGCACGCTGCTGGGCGCGATGGCCTCGGCCGCCGCCCCCGACCAGCGGATCCCCAACAATCCGACCCTGAGCGCGGAGGCCCGCCAGGCCTTCGCGGAAACCGGGCCGCTCGCCCCCGTGCTCCCGACGGACCGTCCCGATGAACTGCTGGTGCGGCAGGACGGACCGCCTTGGGGGTATCAGATCGTCACGTTTGCCGGCGCCCAGGACGTGGCCACCGACCTGCGCAACCTGTTCCAGCGCCTGCAGGAGCTCCGCCCGGAGACGCTGGCCGTGCTGCAGCGGGCCCTCGCGCCGCAGGGCACCGCGCCGGGAACGCTGGAGCGCCTGTTCGAGGGGGTGGCCAAGGGAGGGCAGCTGGACTCCGCGGCGGGCGCCCGGCAGGCCGCTGCCGGCACCCGTGCCGTGGGCCAGCAGCTGTTGGAGGCGGTGCGGGCGTCGCTGACGCCGGTGCAGCCCACCCCCAAGCCCCACGACCTGACCGACACCGCGGCCTCGCGCCACACGCTGGCCGCACAGTCCCGGGCGCTGCAGCTGGCCGGGATGGATACGCCCGCCCGCCAGGGGCTGCAGGCGCTGCTCGCCGGCGCCGGACAGCCCGGACACGACACTGCCGCGCTCCTTGGCGCGTCGGCCTTTGACGGCGTGCAGGCGCGCCTCGCCGCGCTGGAGCCCGCCGCGCGTGAAGCGCTGGCCGCCATGCTCGGCGCCTCGGCCCCGTCCCTCATTCCCGCTCCGTCGCCGGTGGCCCCGACCCCCGTCGCCGCCACCGTGATCCCCCCTGCGGCCGAAAACATCGGCACGCGCCGCGCGCACCTTGAGTCCCCGCTGCAGACGGCGCTGAAGACCGTGCTGGCCGCCACCCCGCTGGCCCCGGTGGCCGCGCTGGTGGACGGGGCCCGGGCCGCTCGCGCCGAGGGGAGCGCCGAGGTCGAGCCGGACGCCGCGGCCCAGGTGGCCGTCGAGTCGCCGCTGGCCACCATGGCCGCGCTGGAGGCGCAGGTGGCGGCGCTCTCCCCCGCGGCGCGCGAGGCGCTGCAGCAGCTGCTGCGCACCCCCGCCACCGTCACCACGGAGGTGACGACGCAGGAGGTACCGCAGGCGACGCCGCGTCCGCTCCCCACCGCCACCCCCGCCATGGCGGCGCCCACCCGCATGGACGGCGTCCAGTCGCGTGCCATGGACGCGCGGCTGCTGGGCGCCATGAACGCCGAGACGCGCGCCTCCCTGGACGCGCTGGCCGCCGCGCTGGAAGCGATGGAAGCGACGGTCACGGCCACCCCCGCGGCCCCCGCGGCCCCCGCGGCCCCCGCGACGCGCCCAGTGCAGCTGGAGGCCCCCGTGGCCACCACCACTGCGGCCGCCGCGCCGGCGCCCACCACCGCCGTGCGCGACCTGGACGGCGTCGCCCCCGAACTGCAGGCCAAGGTGCAGCGCGTCATCGACCGCATGCGCCAGGAATACGGCCACGACGTCACCGTCGTGGAGGCCACCCGCTCGCAGGAGCGCCAGGACTACCTCTTCGCGCAGGGGCGCACCCGCC
>JBILED010000092.1:0-9779 GCA_044352305.1 Gemmatimonas sp. | reverse complement strand
GCGCCGGCCAGGAAGCTTTTGCGACCATCGCCGAGATCGTGCGCCTGCTGGATGCCGATTCGACGACGGACTGGTCGAAGGTGGACCTCGAAGCGCTGCGCGAGCACCTGCGCGACATGGACGATGTCACCATGCGCGCGGACATCCGGGCCACCCCCGTTCCCGGTGGCGCCACCTTCGACGTGCAGGGTACCGGCCGGGTGCGCGAGGCGATCCGGCGCATGGCGCTGTCGCACGGCGCCACGATTGCGCCGAGCGATGGCTTCACGTGGACGGCCACGTCGACCGCGACGGGCGCGCGGGTGACCATTCGCGCCCTCAAGACGACGGATCGCCCCATGGAGGCGCGCATTCGCGCCCTCGGGTTCGTGGGGGTGCTCACGCTGGGGGATCACCACACCGCGCACCACCTCGGCATCGCCAACGGGACCATGCGCGGGCACCATCAGCACGACTGACCAAAGCCCGCGGGAACGGTGTCCGGCCAGGTGAGCGCAGCCTGCTGACGTGACCCGGGCACCTCGAGCGCCCGTGCCGGGGACGCGCGAGGAGGCCTGCATGCAGAATGAGGATCCGTCGACGAACGCGCCGAACGGTGCTTACCATGTGGGTACTGGCGGGGAATGATCCCCCTCGAACACGAAGCGCCGCCCCGACCTAAGTCGTTGCGGCGCTTCGCATTGCCCCTCCAGGTTTCGAACCTGGAACCTTCTGATCCAGAGTCAGACGCTCTGCCAGTTGAGCTAAGGGGCATCATCCCGGTTGCCCGGGCGAATAGCAAATATAGACGCTCCCGCGGGGGGCGGTAGTGCCTCCCCACCCCGCCCAGCCCGCCGCCCTGCCCCGCTACCGCCGCCCCACATGGAGCTTCTTCGGGTTCGGCACCTGCTGCACCAGCGCCATCAGCGCCGCCACGTCCAGCCGAAACGGCTCCGCCACCCCCGCCGACGCCCACTCCAGCGTGCCGGTGCACACCACCGGCCGGTCACTGCCAGGCGCCCACTGCTCAATCACGCCGCCGTCCAGGTCCACCAGCCACACCGGAATCGCCGCCCGCTGGTAGCGCGGCCGCTTGCGCAGCCGGTCCTGCCGCGCCGTGCCCGGCGACAGCACCTCCACCACCAGCAGCAACGACGCGCCCGGACCATCCGACTCCGCGACATCCTCGGCATCGGCCTCAGCAGCGCCAGACCGCACCGCATCCGGCGCCAGCACCAGCACGTCCGGCTGCACCAGCGTGTCCAGGCGGTTCAGCACCACGTCAAACGGCGCCGTGAGCGCCACCCCGGCCCCCGTACGATCGCAATACGTGGTGAGCTCCGACACGATGCGGGTCACCGCCAGCTGGTGCCGCAACGCCGGCGACGGGCTCACCAGCAACTCCCCATCCACCACCTCGTAGCGCACCCCGGGTTCCTCCGGGAGCGCCCACACTTCATCCACAGTCCAATACCGCTGCGCGGTGTTCGGCATGCCCATAGTCTGCTCGGCCTCGGCGCGGGTTCGCAAGTCACCATGCGCCACCATGCCACCCGCACCCGATACCGGCATAACCAGCGCTAGACGACCATCATCACGGCAACGCCGCTACCGCCGCCCCACGTAGAGTTCCTTCGGGTTCGGAACCTGCTGCACCAGCGCCATCAGCGCCGCCACGTCCAACCGAAACGGCTCCGCCGACCCCGTCGGCACCCATTCCAGCGTGTCGGTGCACACCACCGGCCGGTCACTGCCAGGCGCCCACTGCTCAATCACGCACCCGTCCAAGTCCACCAGCCACACCGGAATCTCCGCGCGCTGGTAGCGCGGCCGCTTGCGCAGCCGGTCCTGCCGCGCCGTGCCCGGCGACAGCACCTCCACCGCCAGCAGCAACGACGCGCCCGCACCCTCCGGCTCCGCAACACCCGTGGCGTCAGCCCCAGGAGCGCCCAAACGTACCGCGTCCGGCGGCACCACCAGCACATCGGGCTGCACCAGCGTGTCCACGGGGTTCAGCACCACGTCAAACGGAGCCGTGAGCACGACCCCGGCCCCGGTGCGCTTGCCATACGCCCGCAGCTCCCCCACCAGCTCGGTCACCGCCAGCTGGTGCCGCAACGCCGGCGACGGGCTCACCAGCAACTCCCCGTCCACCACCTCGTAGCGCACCCCGGGTTCCTCCGGGAGCGCCCACACCTCATCCACTGTCCAGTACCGCGGTGCGGTATTCGGCATGCCCATAGTCTGCTCGGCCTCGGCGCGGGTTCGCAAGCCACCATGCGCCATCATGCCACCCGCGCGCAGCCCCCACCTAACCGGCGCTGTGCGCCCATCACCGCCGCACCGCACTTACCCCTTCTTGACTTCCTTCGCCCAGCTGTCCCGCAGCCCCACGATGCGGTTGTACACCCGCGTCCCCCCGACACTCGCCTCGGGGTCGCAGTAGAAGTACCCCGTGCGCTCAAACTGGTACCGGCTCCCCACCGGGTCCTCCAGCAGGCTCGGCTCCGCCTTGGCGTGCGGAATCACCACCAGCGACGCCGGGTTCAGCGCCGACAGGAAGTCCTGCCCCGCCGGCACGTCGTCCGGATCAGGCTGCGCGAACAGCCGGTCCACCAGCCGCACCTCCACGTCGGCCGCGTGCGCCGCCGACACCCAGTGGATCGTCCCCGGCACCTTGCGCCCGTCGGGCGCCTGCCCGCTCCGCGTGGCCGGGTCGTACGTGCACCGCAGCTCCACCACCTGCCCGCTGGCGTCCTTCACCACCTCCTGGCAGATGATCAGGTAGCCAAAGCGCAGCCGCACCTCGCGCCCCGGCGCCAGGCGGTGGAACTTCTTCGCCGGCTCCTCCATGAAGTCGTCGCGGTCCACCCACAGCTCGCGCGAAAACGGCATGGGGCGCGACCCGGTCTTGGGCACGTCGTGCGGATACGACGGCGCGTCCAGCCACTCCACCTGCCCCTCGGGGTAGTTGGTCAGCACCACCTTGAGCGGGTTGAGCACGCACAGCCGCCGCGGCACCTCCATGTTGAGGTCGTCGCGCACCGCATGCTCGAACGTCGCGATCTCCACCCGCGCGTCCTTGCGCGCCACGCCAATCACCTCGGCAAAGGCGCGGATCGCCTCGGGACGCACCCCGCGCCGCCGCAGCCCCGCCATGGTGGGCATGCGGGGGTCGTCCCACCCCGCCACGTGCCCCTCCTCCACCAGCCGCAGCAGCTTGCGCTTGCTGAGCACCGTGTAGTCCAGCTCGAGGCGCGCGAACTCCACCTGCACCGGCGGCCGCTCGAATCCCGCCGCCTCCACCAGCCAGTCGTAGATGTCCTTCGCATCCTTGAACTCCAGCGTGCACAGCGACCGCGTGATCCCCTCGAACGCGTCGCTCAGCCCGTGCGCGAAGTCGTACAGCGGGTAGATGCACCAGTCGGTGCCGCGCCGGTAATGGTGCGCGTGCCGGATGCGCAGCAGCAGCGGATCGCGCATCACCATGTTGGGGTGCGCCATGTCGATCTTCGCGCGCAGCACGCGCGAGCCGTCGGGGAACTCGCCGGCCCGCATGCGGCGCAGCAGGTCCAGGTTCTCCGCCGGCGAGCGATCGCGCCACGGGCTGGCCGTCCCCGGCGTGGTCACCGTGCCGCGGTTGGTGCGGATGGCCTCCTCGTCCTGGTCGTCCACGTACGCCTTGCCGTCGGTCACCAGCTGCTCGGCGATGGCATACAGCCGCTCGAAGTAGTCCGACGCGTAGAACTCGCCGTCCCACCGGAACCCCAGCCACTCCACGTCGCGCTTGATGGCCTCCACGTAGCGCACGTCTTCCGTGGCCGGGTTGGTGTCGTCAAAGCGCAGGTTGCAGGTGCCGCCGAACTCCTGCGCGATGCCGAAGTTGAGGCAGATGGACTTGGCGTGCCCCAGGTGCAGGAAGCCGTTGGGCTCGGGGGGGAAGCGCGTGGCGGGGGCGCGGCCGAACCGGCCGGTGGCCACGTCGTCGGCCACCAGCTCGCGGATGAAGTCGCGCCGAGGCGCGGAGAGCGGGGCGGAATCGCCCCCGGCAGGGGTGTCGGACACGGCAGGCACGGCTGGAAGGAACGCGACGGACGCCCACCGGCGTCGGCCATGGGCGGAGAGCGGGACCGCAACCTGCGAAAGCTAACGGCGGCGCCCCGCTTGCCGTGAGCGGCGTGGGCGCCGAGTGTTGGTCAGCTGTTGGTCAGCGCCTTCACCGTTCCCATCCCCATGGCCATCCGCCCCGTGCGCTCCCTGCCCCCCGCCGTCCGCCGCCGTCCCCTGCTGCTGCTGGCGCTGGGCACCGTCGCGTGGGGCACCGGGTGCCGTGGCGTGGCGCTGGAGGGCGCGCGCGACGGGACGACCACCCCGGCCGCCGCGGTTGCCCACACCGAGGCGCTGGCCGCGGCGCTGGAGGCCCGCTTCACCCGCGTGTACCGGGCGCCGCGCTACGCCGCGGCGCGGCTGCGCATCGCCCGCTACGCCGGCGCCCCCTCCAAGCTGGTCAACGACACCGCGCTCTGGACCGCGGCGCGCACCACGCGGGAGGGGGCCGAGCGGGAGCAGGAGGCCTTCTCGTCGCTGGTGGCGGGGCGGTACCGGTTCGTGGAGCAGCCGCGCGCGCCCGTGCCCGTGCGCGTGGGGGACGAGCGCCACCTGGTGCGGCTGCGGCAGCTGTCGGCGAGCGAGTGGGGGTGGCACACCGAGGTGGAGCACGCCGTGGGGAGCCTCACCCCCGAAGGCGCGGCGGCGCTGCTGCGCGGGTGGTTCCGGTCGCTGGAGCGCACGCCGGGGGAGATCCGCGCCGATTACCGCGCCACCTTCCCGCGCACGGCGCAGGCGCTGGGACGGCTGGTCACGCTGGACTCCATCGCCACGCAGCGCGACGGCGAGGGGGCCACGCAGGTGACGCTGCGGATGCAGGTGCGGGCGCGGCAGCTGCAGGGGACCTTTCCCCACTTCGCCGCGTTCATCGCCCGGTACGTGGAGCCGGCGCGCTACCGGTACCGGCTGGCCGACGCCGCGGGCACCACCTGGTGGGACGCGCAGGCGGCCGACCGGGTGCTCACCGTGCGGCTGCGGGTGCGCAACGGGGTGCTGCTGCCGCTGGGCGGGGGCACGCGCCCGCTCCCCGACACGGTGGTGCTGCACGCCGACGCGCTGGCCAAGGTGGGGGTGTTCACGGTGGGGGTGACCGGGATGCGCGGCACCTTTGCGGTGCACCGCGCCGCGCAGGAGCGCAGCTGGTTCGTGCGCTTCGCCGAGGCGCCGCAGTGGCACCTGCCGCTGGTGGCCGAGCGGCTGCTGGCCACGCCGCTGCGCCGGCCGTTTCTGGGGGGCGGGGTGCAGCTGCGCACCGGCTTCCGCACGGGGCCGCAGGGGCAGGCGCTGCTGTTCCGGCACATCGACCTGGCGGTGCAGGAGAGCGCCATCGTGCGGTGGCTGGGGAACCTGGGGTTCACGGCCGTGAGCGAGCACGAGGGGCCGGCCGACGAGGAGGAGGACCGGTTTTTGGTGGAGCTGTTCCGGGCGCTGCGCGATGACCTGACGGCGCTGTCGCGCACGCTGCCGGCGCCCCCCCCACCGGGGTAGGCGGCCTCCCAGCCGGGGTACGCGGCCGCCCCGCCGGAGGAATCCCGGCACGCGAGCGGCGCCCCCCGGCCGCCGAATACGAAGAACCCCCCGGTCACCGAAGTGCCGGGGGGCTCACACAAGGGCCTCGCTCGCCGTCATTGGAACTCTCCGTCCTACCGATCGGCGGCGGGCTTGACTCGTTGTTACCCAAGACGATGGTGTGTGTTCCAAGGTAACGCCAGCCCCCAGTTGCAACGTTGGGGCCACGAACCCGCCACGGTTCCATTTCTCGGAAAAACAACCACGCCTGCGGTATGGAGCTGAGGGGGCTCGAACCCCTGACCTCTGCAATGCGAATGCAGCGCTCTCCCAGCTGAGCTACAGCCCCGGGGACCTCGGCACACCGGCCGAAGCGGCTCCTCCAACCACACCGATGAAAACAGCCCCGCACCGGAGGCGCGGGGCCGATCGGAGGAACACCAGCAAACTAGCCGTCCCGCAGGGTGTGTCAAGCGGCGCACGCACCCTGACGCCCGACGACCCCTCGGTCGTCCCCCGCACGGGGAAACCCCGCCCCCCGCCCCGCCATTCACCGCGCATGAGCGCTCCGCACCCCCTCGACAGCGACTTCGTCCGCGACCAGCTGGTCCCGCGCACCCTCCGCCTCAACGACGCCCCGGTGCAGCGCGGCGGCGAGTTCGTGCTGTACTGGATGCAGTCCACCCACCGCCTCACCGAGAACTGGGGGCTGCGCGCCGCCATCCGCGCCGCCGACCGGCTGGGGCTGCCGGTGGTCATCCATCAGGGGCTCGACCCCACCTATCCGCACGCCGCGCCGCGCCACCACCACTTCATCCTGCAGGGCGCGCGCGACACCGCCCGCCACGCCGAGGCGCTGGGGCTGTGCTATCAGTTCGTCCTGCGCCCGCGGCGCGACGACGACCGCCGCGTGCTCGACCGCCTGGCCGCCCGCGCCGCGCTGGTGGTCACCGACCTCTTCCCCACCGCCGGCGTGCTCCCGCGCACGCAGCGCCTGGCCGCGCGCATCGCCTGCCAGCTGCTGGCGGTGGACAGCGTCTGCTGCGTCCCCAGCGGGCTGTTCCCCGGCGCGGAGTACGCCGCGCGCACCATCCGCCCCAAGCTGGCCAGGCAGCTGGACCATGCGCTGGAGCCGGTGGCGGAGGCGCTGCCGCGCACGCAGGCGTCGGAGGCGCTGCGCGCGTCGCTGCGCGACACCGTGGCCGCCGTCGGCGGGCTGGCGCCGCTGCCGCTGGCCGCCATGGACGATGACGCCATCGCCCGCGAAGTGGCCGCCTGCGAGATCGACCACGCCGTGCGCCCGGTCCCCGGGATGGTGGGCGGGAGCGTGGCGGGCACGGCGCGGCTGGACGCCTTCATGCGCGACGCCCTGCCGCGCTACGCCGACCGCCGCAACGAGGCGGCCGACCCCGACGGCACCAGCATGCTCTCCCCCTACCTGCACTACGGCCAGGTGGCGGGGGCGGCCGTGGTGCGCGCCGCGCTGGCCTCGGGGGCCGGCGCCGCCCACGTGGACGCCTTCGTGCAGCAGGTCACCACCTGGCGCGAGCTGGCGTTCAACTGGTGCGTGCGCACCCCCCACTTCGACCAGCTGGAGGCGCTCCCCGCGTGGGTGCAGCGCACGATCGCCGAGCACGCCGCCGATCCGCGTCCGGCGCGCTACACACTGGAGGAGCTGGAGGCGGCGGAGACCGACGACGCGCTCTGGAACGCGGCGCAGCGGCAGCTGGTGCACGAGGGGATCATCCACAACTACCCCCGCATGCTGTGGGGGAAGACGGTGCTGTTGTGGACCGAGAGCGCCGAGCAGGCGCGGCAGTGGCTGTTCCACCTGAACGACAAGTACGCGCTGGACGGGCGCGACCCCAACAGCGTGGGGGGGATCATGTGGTGCCTGGGGCTGTGGGACCGCCCCTGGGGGAACAAGCCCGTGTGGGGGGGGATCCGCCCCATGGTCACGTCGCGCGCCAAGCTCAAGTTCGACGTGGCGGGGTACATCCGCCGCACCGCGCGCTATCCTTCCCCGTCATGACGACCTCCGCCCCGCTCCCCGCCCACCCCGCCCCCGATCCTGCCATCCTGCCGTCGCTGGCCGCCGTGCGCGCCGCCGCCGAGCGGGTGGCGCCGCATGTGTCGCCGAGCCGGCTGGTGGAGGCCCCCGCCGAGCTGTCCGAGCGGGTGGGGGTGCCGGTGTGGTTCAAGATGGAGCTGGAGAACCCCACGGGGAGTTTCAAGGTGCGCGGGGCGTTCAACGCGCTGGCCACGCTGCCGCCGGAGGAGCAGGCGCGCGGCGTGGTGTGCTCCAGCGCCGGCAACCACGGGCTGGGGGTGGCGTATGCCGCGCGCACGCTGGGGATCCCGGCCACGGTGTACGTGCCCGTCACGGCGCCGGAGGTCAAGAAGGCCGGCATTCGTGCGCTGGGCGCCACGGTGAACGACGAGGCGGCCGACTACGACGTGGCGATGGTGGTGGCCAAGGCGCACGCCGCCCGCGAGGGGATCCGCTTCATCAACCCGTGCCTTGGGCTGCCATTGTTGGCCGGCCAGGGGACGGTGGCGCTGGAGCTGCTGGCACAGCTGCCGACGATGGGGTCGGTGGTGATCTGCACCGGCGGCGGCGGGCTGCTGGGCGGCATGGGGGCCGTGCTGCGCGCGCTGGCCCCCGCGGTGCGCATCATCGGGGCGCAGAGCGTGGAGACCGCCGCCATGACGAAGAGTCTGGCGGCCGGCCGCGTGGTGGAGGTGCCCGTGACCCCCACCCTGGCCGACGGGCTCTCCGGCCAGATTGACGAGGACGCCCTGCACATCGGGCAGGTGTGCGCCGACCGGATGGCGCTGGTGACCGAGGAGCAGCTGGGCGAGACGATCGCCTGGCTGCACCGCGCCACCGGGCTGACGGTGGAAGGGGCGGGGGCGGTAACGGTGGCCGCCCTCCGCCACGGCCTCGTGGCGGCGCCCCCGGGGCCCGTGGTGGCGCTCGTCAGCGGGCGGAACATCGATCCCGCCCGCCTGGAGACGCTAGTGGCGCGCTTCGCTCCCGCCGGCTTTCCCCCGATCGGCGGGGAGTGACGACGGGACGGTCGGCGTGCGCGGCTCGGACGCCGCACGCGACGGCCGGCCATCGGCCAGGACGGCGCTTTCGCGGGCCACGGTGATGGGCACCTCGCGCTCCAGCACCCGCTCGCTCACCCGGCTGGTGGCACGTGCCGCCGCCTGCTCCGCCTGACGTGCGCTGCGCGCGGCGCGGGCCGCGGCGCTGCGCGACTCCCCGCCCTCCCGGCCGATGGCGGCCATGTGGGCGCGGTCCTTGCTCACCACCACCCCCCCTTTGCGCCCCGCGGCGCGCGCCTCGTCGGACGACCACTCGTGGGCCGTCCCCTTCTCGTGGGCGGCCCTGCCGCCCTTGCTGGCGATCTCGCGCTGGCGCGCAGGATCCATGGACGCGAAGCCGCGTCGGCTCTTTCCGGTCATCTGCCCCCCGGCGTTCCGGCTGTGTCGTGATGGCGGGCCCGCTGTCCGGTCAGGGGGAATCCCGCCGGGGCATCGAACACGCGTGAATGATACGTCGCCTGCACCCGATCCGTTCTGCAAGGGGCTTGCCAGCGGCACCGGCCGCCGCCGCCGTCGCCCGCGCGGGGCTCGCCTCCGCCCCAGAGGGCTCCTCCGGTATATTGCGCCGCCATGACGCTCCTCCTCCGTTTCCTCGGCACCGCCGCCTCCCGCCCCACCGTGGAGCGGGGGGTCAGCGCCCTGGCCATCCAGCGCGAAGGGGAGACGCTCCTGGTGGACTGCGGCGAGGGGACCCAGCGCCAGATGATGCGCTACGGGATCTCCTTCGCCCTCGAGGACATCTTCTTCACCCACACGCACGCGGACCACATCCTGGGGCTCACCGGGCTGCTCCGGACGCTGGCGCTGCAGGGACGGGTGGAACCGCTGCGCCTCTGGGCCCCCACCGGCTCCGCGCGGCTGCTGCAGGCGTGCATCACCCTGGGCGGCGAGCGGACCCCGTTCAAGGTGACGCTCACCGAGGTGGCCCCGGGGGAGGCGGTGCGCCGCGACGAGTACCGCATGGAGTGCTTCCCGGTGGAGCACGGGGGGACCGGGGCGGTGGGGTGGGCGCTTGTCGAGGAGGAGCGCCGCGGGCGCTTCAACCCCGACCTGGCGCGCGCGCTGGGGATCCC
>JBILED010000331.1:0-2647 GCA_044352305.1 Gemmatimonas sp. | reverse complement strand
GCTGTACCAGGGGCGGTGGCTGGACCCGCAGGCGCTCATGCTGCGCGAGTCGGCGCAGCGGTGGGTGGCGCGCGCCGTCACCGGCGAGGTCACGCTGGAGCTGCGCCGCGGCAACGACTACAGCCTGCTGAACACCGAGAGCCCCAACCTGACCTACAAGCCCGAGCGGCTCACCATGGAGAAGGGGCAGGAGTACTTCTCGCCGCTGGACCGCATCGGGCAGCTGACGATGCGCAACCTCGACATCATCGACACGCGCGAGAAGCTTGCGGTGTACGCGTCCGCCGGGTTGCTTCACGCGGGTGCCGACGCGGCGCTCCCGCAGTTGCCGGCGCCGTCGGCCGAGGGCGGCCCGCGCGCGGCCGCCGACATCCCCACCTCCTGAGGACCGCCAGATGACACGCACCATGTTCCGGGCGATCGCGGCCGCGATCGTGATGGCCCCGCTCGTCGCGCAGGCGCAGGACCAGTCGATGGCCGTGAAGGGGGGCGGGATCCAGGCCCCCGGCTGGATGGGGAAGGTGGACGCCAAGGAGGCCGCGGCCGGGCTCACGGTGGACAGCGCCAAGCTGGTCACCATGGGACCGGGGATGCATGTCACCACGGGCCCGGCGATCACCTACTGGAACCCGACGATGGTGGGGAAGGGCGACTATCTGGTGAAGGCCACCTTCTCCGAGCGGGAGTACGCCAAGCTCAACAGCCACCCGCACCCGTACGGCATCGTGATGGCGGGGAACGACCTGGGGAGCGACAACGCGTCGTACCTGTACTGCGCGGCGTACGGCGACGGGCGGTTCATCGTGCGCGGCTTCGGGCCGGCCCCGTTCCAGCTGAACGGCCGCATGGGGGAGACCAACGCCGCGGTGCACAAGGCCGAGGCCAAGGGGAAGCCGGTGTCGCAGGAGGTGGCGATGGCGGTGAAGGGGGACCAGGTGATGTGCATGATCAACGGCACCACGGTGGCCACCTACCCCAAGAGCGCGGTGGTGGGCGCCGGCAAGCTCAAGACCACTGACGGCATGGTGGGCTTCCGCTTCGGGCACAACACCGATGCGCACATTGCCGGGTTCATGCTGGGCAAGCCGTGACCGCAGGGGGTGACCCGTCCACCGCCACGCCGTGGCGCGTGGCGGTGGTGGGGGCGGGCGCCGTGGGGATCACCTTCGGCGCCCGTTTGGCCGTGGCGGGGGCGGAGGTGCACTTCGTGGTGCGCCCCGAGCGGGTGGCGGCGCTGCGCGCCGCGGGGGTGCGGCTGCACAGCATCGAGGGGCACGTGTGGCTGCCGCCCGCCGGGGCCTCGCCCGAGGCGGCCGAAGGGTGGACCGTGGGGCCGGCGGTGCAGGCGACCGACGACCCCGCGCAGGTGGGGGCGGTGGACCTGGTGCTGGTGTGCGTGAAGGCGGGGCAGGTGGCGGCGGTGGCCCCCACGCTGCGCCCGCTGGTGGGGGCGCACACCGCGGTGGTCCCCACGCAGAACGGGGTGGAGGCCAGCGCGTGGCTGGCCGATGCGCTGGGGGCGGGGGCCGTGCTGGAGGGGCTGGCGCGGGTGATCGCCGAACCGCTGGGTCCCGGCGAGGCGCGGCACACCGCCGTGACGCCGCTGCTGGAGTTCGGCCCGCGGGCGGGGGCGCCCGGCGATGCGCCGGCGCTGGCCCAGCGGGAGCGGCTGGCAGCGTGGCTGACGCGCGCGGGGCTGCACGCGGTGCAGCCGCCGGACATGGCGGTGGCGCTGTGGGAGAAGTTCCTGTTCATCGAGCCCATCGGGGCGGTGTGCGCGGCGTCGGCGTCTCCCTTTGGCGTGGTGCGCACCGATGCGGCGTGGCGCGCGCAGGTGGACGCCTGTCTGGCCGAGGTGGTGGCCGTGGGGGCCGCGGCCGGGGTGGCGTGGCCGGCCGACGCGGTGGCGCGGGTGTGGCGGCGCTACGACGCGCTGCCGGCCGACGGCTTCACCTCGATGGCGCGGGACCTGCTGGCGGGTCGCCCATCGGAGTTGGACAGCCAGACGGGGGCGGTGGTGCGGCTGGGCGCTCGCCATGGGGTGCCGACACCGGTGCATTTCCGGTTGCTGGAACAACTGGGCGGGTGACTGCCCTGATGGTGGCGCCGAAATGACGGTTCGTCCCCGCGCACAGGCACCCAACACCTTCCCCCCCAACGATTTTTCTCCCTCTTCCGTAGAAATTGCTGTAGGTTCCTGAGATCCAGTTCCCCGCCGCATCGGCGTCGCGCCCGCTCCCGGACGCGGCGCCCCTTGGCGTCCCGGCCTCCTTCCCGCCGGGACGTTGCCGAAGCAAAGGCTGCCGACACACAGGAGTTGTGGGATGACGGAGCTGCTCACGGTTGTTCAGGTCGTGTCCACGCTGGTGGTGGCGGCGCTCTCGCCGTCCGCCGGCGCCGTGACACCCCCACCCGCCCCGCGCCCGGCGACGCGCCCCGCGGCGCTCCCCGCCATGCACCCGGTGCTGCGCCCCATGCGCGCCGGCGCGCCGGCCGTCACCCCCGCCACCGTGGTGGCGCGCGGCGTGACCGTGGGGGCGCTCACCGAGACGGTGCAGCGCTACTGCGGGCAGTGCCACAACCCCACCAGCAAGCGCGGCAACCTGGACCTGCGCGGCTACTCGGTGGAGGGGGCCGCCACCGACGC
>JBILED010000328.1:0-2687 GCA_044352305.1 Gemmatimonas sp. | reverse complement strand
TGGCGTCCCCACCGGCAGCGCCAGCGCGGCCAGCGCGGCCACCGCCGACACCCGCTGGTCCGTGTCGGCGATGCCGTAGGTGACCACGCACGCCTCCCGCACCAGGTCGCCCAGGCTGGTGCGCCGTCGCGCCGCCAGTTCAGCCAGCTGGCGATGCTGGTCCGGGGTGAACAGAATGGTGGTCTTCTTGGATAGCTCCATATATGGAGCAATATATGGAGGTTATTGCGCCAAGCAAGCTGAACCCTGGCCCGGCCGTGTCCCCTAGAACGGCTTGAACTCGTCGAACGGCTGCCGGCACCCTTGGCACACGTGGATCGCCTTGCACGCCGTGCTCCCGAACTCGCTCTGGAGCCGCGTGTTGGTGGAGCCGCACCAGGGGCACGGCACCGGCTCCCGCCGCCGGGTGAGCGTCACCAACGCGCTCGCCCCCGCGCGACCGGCCGCCGCGGGGGCCGGCGGCGCGATCCCGTAGCGCCGCAGCTTCTCCCGCCCCTCGGGGGCCATCCAGTCGGTGGTCCAGGCCGGCGCGTACACCACCTCCACCCGCACCGCCGGCGCCCCCGCCCCCTCCACCGCGGCACGAATGTCCGCCTCGATCTCGCGCATGGCGGGACACCCCGAATACGTGGGGGTGATGGTCACCACCGCCGTCTCCCCCTCCCAGCGCGTGTCGCGCACGATCCCCAGCTCCACCACGCTGATCACCGGGACCTCGGGGTCCTTCACCGTGTCCACCACGGCGCGCAGCGCCTCGGCGGTGCGCGCCGCGGGGTCGCGCAGCGAGGGCACCAGCGCAGGCGCGTTCCCCTCCGCCTCCGGCACGTCTCCGGCCAGTGACACGGTCGCGCTACCAGCGCGCGCCGGGGTGCGCGCGCGCCACGCTCTGCATGGTGGCCAGCAGGTGCCCCAGGTGCTCGGTGTGGAAGCCGCGGCGCCCGCCGGTGCGCATGAACGCCCCGCGCGTCGCCCCCCCCTCGGGGAGCACCAGCGTGGCGCGCTGCGCCACATCCGCCACCATCCCTTCCCACAGCGCGCGCCGCGCGTCGTGGTCCACCACGATCCCCACCTCGGCCACCGCCGCGTCCACCGCGTCCGCCTCGAACAGCTCGCCGGTGAAGCGCCACAGCGCGTCCAGCGCCGCCTGCGCGCGCCGGTGGCTCTCGTCGGTGCCGTCCCCCAGGCGAACCACCCACCCGCTGCTGTGGCGGAGGTGGTACTGGTCCTCCTTGAGCGCCTTGGCCGCGATGGCCGCCAGCCCCGCGTGCCCGCACTGCGCCAGCCGGTCCCACAGCAGCACGCTGTGCGCGTCAAAGAGGAACTGCCGCACCAGCGTCACCGCGAAGTCCCCATTGGGGACCTCCACCAGCAGCGCGTTGCGGAAGCGCACGCCGTCGCGGAAGTAGGCCAGCGCATCCTCGTCGCGCCCCTGCCCCTCCTCCCGCCCCGCCAGCGCCAGCAGCCCGCTGGCGTGCCCGATGAGGTCCAGCGCGATGTTGGCCATCGCGATGTCCTCCTCCAGCACGGGCGCGTGCCCGCACCACTCGGAGAGCCGGTGCCCCAGCACCAGGCGATCGTCCCCAAGCCGCAGCAGGTACTCCACCAGCGGTGGCGCCATGGGCGCCGTACGCGGCCCCGCGGGGTTGAACGCCGGCGCCTTCAGCACCACCCCCGCCGCGGGCGCCCCCTCCTCCTCGTGTCCGGCCACGGCGCTAGAAGATGCGGACGCCGCGCGGCGCCACGTAGAACTGCGGGTGCCGGTACGGCTTGTCGTTGCCGGGGTCGAAGAAGGGACCCGCGTCGGAGGGCGACGACGCCACGATGGCGCTGCTGGGGACCACCCACAGGTTCACCGCCTCGCCGCGCCGCGTGTACACGTCGCGCGCGTGCTGCAGCGCCAGCTCGGCGTCGGCCGCGTGCACGCTGCCGGCGTGCTCGAACGGCTCGCCGCGCGCCCCCTGCGTGAACACCTCCCACAGCGGCCCCTGCGCGTCCGGCCGGCTCTCCGCGCCCATGACAGCCTCCCTCACGCCGCCGCAGTGCCGCGACGCGCGTCCTGCTTGGCGGCGTGCGCCGCCGCCGCCTCGCGCACCCAGGCGCCCTCCTCGTGCGCCTGCCGGCGCGCGGCCAGCCGCTCCTGGTTGCAGGGGCCGTGCCCCTGCAGCACCGCGTGGAACTCGCTCCAGTCGATGGCGCCGAACTCCCAGTCCCCCGTGGCCTCGTTGAGGCGCAGGTCGGGGTCGGGGACGGTGATCCCCAGCGCGATCGCCTGCGGCACCGTGAGGTTCACGAAGCGCTGCCGGAGCTCGTCGTTGGTCTTCCGCTTCACGCGCCACTTGAGCAGCTCCCCCGAGTTGGGAGAGTCGGTGTCGCTGGGGCCGAACATCATGAGCGCCGGCCACCAGAACCGGTTGACCGCCTCCTGGAGCATCTCCCGCTGCGCCGGCGTGCCGTTGGCCAGCACGGTGCACACCTCGTAGCCCTGGCGCTTGTGGAAGTTCTCCTCCTTGCAGATGCGCACCATGGCGCGCGCATACGGGCCGTACGACGCCTTGGCCAGCACCGTCTGGTTCACGATGGCCGCGCCATCCACCAGCCAGCCAATGACCCCCATGTCCGCCCAGGAGAGCGTGGGGTAGTTGAAGATGCTGGAGTACTTGGCACGCCCGTCCAGCAGCTGTTCCACC
>JBILED010000327.1:0-2700 GCA_044352305.1 Gemmatimonas sp. | reverse complement strand
CCCAGGAACCCCTTGGACGGGGCGGGGGCGGAGGAGGGAGCAGCGTGGGCCATGGCGCGCGTCAGGAGAGGGGGGGGACGGGGGGACGACCGGCGGCCGAGGAGCGGCGCAGGGCCGAGTGGCGGTAGCCGTAGGCGCCGTAGCAGGCGAGCCCCACGGCCATCCAGCCGAGGAAGGCCCACCAGGCGCTGGTGGGCAGCCCGCGCATCACGAAGAGGCAGGCGGCGGCGCCGCCCAGCGTGACGGCCCAGACGAAGGGGACGCGGAAGGGGCGCGGGCGGTCGGGCTCGCGCACACGCAGCACCAGGACGCCCACGCACACCACGGCGAAGGCGGCCAGGGTGCCGATGTTGGTGAGGTCGTAGGTGGAGGCGTCGTTCATGACGAGCGCGCCGCACGCCACGAAGACGCCGGTGAGGATGGTGGTGACGTGCGGGGTGCGTGTGCGCGGATGCAGGCGCGCGGCGAAGGGCGGGAGGAGCCCGTCGCGGGCCATGGCGTAGAAGATGCGCGGCTGCCCGTACTGGAACACCAGCAGCACCGCCGACATGGAGACCACGGCGCCGGCCGCGACGATCCACGAGGCGGTCTCCAGCCCGGCCACCTGCAGCGCGCGGGCCAGCGGATCGCTGGAGCGCAGCTCCTGGTAGGGGACGAGCCCGGTGGCGACGGCCCCGACGACCACGTAGATGAGCGTGCAGACGGCCAGGCCGAGGAGGATGCCCCGCGGGAGGTTGCGCTGGGGATCCTTGGTTTCCTCGCCGGCGGTGGAGATGGCATCGAAGCCGATGTACGCGAAGAACGCGATGGCGGCGCCCTGGTGGATGCCGGTGAAGCCGTTGGGGGCGAAGGGGACGTAGTTGTCGGGGTTGATGTGCATCGCCCCCACCCCGACGAACAGCGCGAGCACGAGCAGCTTGACCCCCACCATGACGGCATTGGCGCGCGCGCTTTCCTTGACCCCCTGCAGGAGCAGGACGGTGATCGCGGCGACGATGGTGAAGGCGGGGACATTGAGCAGCAGCGGCACGCCGGCCACGCGGGGCGCGGTGTCGAGGAGGGCGCGCACGGCGGGATCGCCGCTGGCGGTGACCGCCCAGTAGCCGTGGGTGAGCCAGCCGGGGAGGGTGATGCCGAACCCGGACAGCAGGGAGACGAAGTAGCCGCTCCAGGAGATGGCGACGGCGATGTTGCCGACGGCGTACTCGAGGATGAGGGCCCACCCCACGATCCAGGCCAGCAGCTCCCCCAGGGTGGCGTAGGCGTAGGCGTAGGCGCTGCCCGCCTGCGGGATCATGGCGGCCAGCTCGGCGTAGCAGAGCGCCGCGAAGCCGCACACCACGCCGAGCAGGACGAAGGAGAGCACCAGGGCGGGGCCGGCGCCGTAGCGGACGACCGTGCCGTTGACCACCTCGCCGGCGGCGGCGGTGCCGAGCGTGGAGAAGATGCCCGCGCCAATGACGGCTCCGATGGAGAGGAGCACGAGATCACGGACGCCGAGCGTGCGCTGCATGCCGTGGCCGCTGTCGTCGGGTGCGGCAATCGGCTTGCGGTCGAAGAGACCCATGGCGGAGGGGGGGAGGGGAAGCGACCCTGCGGAACCGCCGTGAAGTTACAGTCGGGACCGTACCGCCGGGACCTGATCACTGGGACCGCGGGTGCTGCCCCGCCACGTCGCGGAGCGCCGTGCGGACTTACAGCGTGTAGGTGATCTCGGTGCGGGCGCGCACGGGGACGCCATTGCCATTGACTGCGGGGCGGAAGCGGATGGCGGCGAGCGCCTCGCGCAGCTTGCGATTGTAGGTGCCGTCCTTGGTGGGGGTGAACTGGAGGTCGAGCACCTTGCCGGTGGAATCGACGTCAAAGACCACCACGACGGTGCCGCGCGCCTTGCCGGGGACGGGAAGCGGGGGCAGGAACAGTTCGGTGGGGGCCGGCGGATACACGGTCCCGAGACCGCCCCCGGTGCCCGCCCCCGTGGCCGTCCCCTTGCCGGTGCCGCTCCCGGAACCAACGCCGCCGCCGGTGCCGGAGCCGCTGCCGGTGGCGCCGTCGGTGCCGCTGCCGGTCCCACCGGCGCCGGTGCCCTTGGTGTCAGCGGCCGGAGTCGGTGGCGCCGGCGTGGGTGGCTGCGGGGCCGGGGGCGTCGGGGTGGGCGGCGGCGGGGGTGGCGGGGGCACCACCGGTTTGACCTCGGGCGGCCTGACGACCGGGGGGGTGGGGGTGGGGACGGGCGCCATGCGCACGAACTCCAACCGTTCCGTCTTGGGGGTTCCCCCCCCGCCGCGGTTGCCGCCGCCGCCGCCTGCCGGCCCCAATCCGCCAGCGCCCAGGACGGCGCGCACCAGTTCGGGGTTGGAGAAGGGGATGACGACCAGGAGGATGAGGAGCAGGTGGAACAGGACGGACGCCACGAGCCCTCCCAGGCCGCGCCGGGCGCGGGAGGGGACCCCGATGGGAGGACGGTAGGCGCGCCGGGATTCCTGAGGGGGCTGAGCGGTCACGGGGAAGTGGGTGGAAGACACGGCAGGATACACGATCCGGGGCCGGAACGCGACGCGGCGGACGAGCCCCAGGGCCGTCCGCCGCGCTGCCGGGCCGGAGCCCGAAGGAGGGTGGGGAGCCCCCACCCGCCGGTCAGTTCTTCGGCGGGACGCCGATGACCTTTACCCCGGCGCCACGGGACTGATCCATGGCCCA
>JBILED010000326.1:0-2709 GCA_044352305.1 Gemmatimonas sp. | reverse complement strand
TCCCCGAGAGGAAGTTGAGCGTGCTGGACGGCGCCGACAGCGCCATGAACGACTCGTACTCCACCGTGGAGACGCCCGCCGCGCCGCGCTTGGTCTCGATCAGCACCACGCCGTTGGCGCCGCGCGACCCGTAGATCGCCGTGGCCGAGGCGTCCTTCAGCACCGTGATGTTCACGATGTCGGCCGGGTTCAGCATGTTGAGCGGGTTGCGCGCCAGCGCCGGCCCGCCGCCGATCCCGAAGCCCGAGGCCTCGGTCTGGTCGTTCTGGATGGGCACCCCGTCAATCACGTACAGCGGGTCGTTCGACGCGCTGATCGACGTGCCGCCGCGGATGCGGATCTGCGCCCCCGCCCCCGGCTCGCCGTTGTTCGTGATCACGTTCACGCCCGCCACCCGGCCGGTCAGCAGCCCCGTCGCGTTGGGGATCACCCCCACGTTGGCGTCGGCGCCCTTCACGGTCGCCACCGCGCCGGTGATCGCCTCGCGCCGCTGCTGCCCGTAGCCGATGGTCACCACGCTGGTCAGCTGCGCGGCGATCGCCGACAGCGCCACCTCGACGGAGGCCGTCTGCCCGGCCACCACCGTCACCGCCACCTCCTTGGCCGCGTACCCGATGCGCGCCACGCGCAGCCGCACGCTCCCCGCCGGCACCGCCGGGAGGAGGAAGCCGCCGTCGGCGCGCGTGTACGTCCCCGCCTGCGACCCCACCACGGACACCGAGGCGTTGGCCAGGATGCCGGTGGAGGCCGAGTCGATCACTCGGCCGGAGATGCGCCCGGTCCCCTGGGCCTCGAGGTGCCCCGCCGCCGCGCACAGTCCGAGGACTGCCGCAGCCAACCAGCGGAATTTCCCTGCCATAAAAGCCATGCCTCCGTGGGCGTGTCTGCCGGGACCCCGGCCAGTCCGGGACCCCGCGTGGTGCCTCGCCCCCGGAACTCCGGGAGCGGCGGTGCCAAGGCGCGCGACAAGCGCCTCCGTTCCGGGAGGCGCGGCCGTGTGCTGCGAGCCACACGCAACAACGGTGCGCACACCCTGTCAAGATTCCATGACGCCCGTCGCCCCGCTTTTCCAGCCGCTGGTCCCGATAGCACTCCATTTCGCCCCACGCCACCATTGTAGGTGCGGTCCGAACCCGCGCGTCCGCTGGCGCACCCCCGGTCCCCTCGCGACTTTCCCGACCCATGCCCTTCCCCCGCGCCGCCGGCGTCCTGCTCCACCCCACCTCCCTCCCCGCCCCCGGCGGCATCGGCGACCTGGGCCCCGACGCCCATCGCTTCGCCCAGTGGTGCGCCGACGCCGGGCTCCGACTCTGGCAGGTGCTCCCGCTGGGCCCCACCGGCTTCGGCGATTCCCCCTACCAGTGCTTCTCCGCCTTCGCGGGGAATCCGCTGCTGCTGCACGTCCCCGGCTACGCCGGCGACCCCCCGACCGATCAGGTGGACTTCGGGCGCGTCATCCCCGCCAAGCGCGCGGCGCTGGACGCCTGGCTGGACACCCTCCCCGACGACGACCACCTGGCACGCTTCGTCGAGGCCGAAGCCGGGTGGCTCCCCGACTTCGCGCTGTTCATGGCGCTCAAGGGCGCGCACGGCGGCGCCCCCTGGACCGCATGGGAGCCCGGCGCGGCGCAGCGCGACCCGGAGGCGCTCGCCCGGTGGCGCGACGCCCTGCGCCCGGCCATCACGCGCACGTACAAGGAACAACACGAGTTCGCCCGGCAATTCGGAGCGCTGCGCGACCACTGCCGCCGGCTGGGCGTGCGCCTCATGGGCGACCTGCCCATCTACGTCGCCCACGATTCCGCCGACGTCTGGGCCAACCGCGCGCTGTTCCTTCTCCACCATGACGGCACCCTCCGCCAGCAGGCGGGCGTGCCTCCCGACTACTTCAGCGCCACCGGGCAGCTGTGGGGCAACCCGCTGTACGACTGGGCGCAGCTGGCCGCCACCGGCTACGCCTGGTGGATCGAGCGCGTGCGCGCCGCGCTGCGGCACTTCGACCTGGTCCGCCTGGATCACTTCCGCGGCTTCGAGGCCTACTGGGCCGTCCCCGGCGACCACACCACCGCGGTGCACGGCCAGTGGCTCCCCGGCCCCGGGGCCGCGCTCTTTGACGCGCTCACCAACGCGCTGGGCCCCCTCCCCATCGTCGCCGAGAACCTGGGGCTGATCACCCCGGGAGTGGAGGCGCTCCGCGCCCGCTTCGGGTATCCGGGGATGGCCATCCTGCAGTTCGCCTTCGACGGGCAGGACTCCAACTTCCTCCCCCACCGTCATGCGCGCGACCTGGTCGTGTACACCGGGACGCACGACAACGACACCACCGTGGGGTGGTGGCGCTCCGGGGGCGCCGGGGACTCCACCCGCCCGCCCGAGGCGGTGGCGCGCGAGAAGGCCTTCGCCCGCCGCTACCTGGCCACTGACGGCCACGACATTCACTGGACGCTCATCCGCGCGGCGATGGCGTCGGTCGCGGACACCGTGCTGGTCCCCATGCAGGACCTCCTGGGGCTCGGGCCGTCGGCCCGCATGAACCTCCCCGGACGCCAGCAGGGGAACTGGGGGTTCCGCTTCCGCTGGGACGCCGTCCCCCCCCGCCTCACCGCCCGCCTGCGCGCCCTCACCGCCACCTACGAGCGATGACCTCCACCCCTGCCGCCTCCCCCCGCACCCCGTGGGGCGCCCTCTGGACCATGAGCTTCGGCTTCC
>JBILED010000325.1:0-2714 GCA_044352305.1 Gemmatimonas sp. | reverse complement strand
CGAGGAGGAGGTTGAGGAGCTTCCCCATGGCGTACATGGACACGCCGCTGGAGAACACCGTCATGGCGGCGAAGGCCACGGCATTGAGCGTGCGGGTCTTCTCGTCGAAGCGGAGGCGCAGGTACTCGGGGACCGAGCGCGCGCGCGACCCGTAGTAGAAGGGCATCATGAACAGCCCCACGAACAGCATCGCCGGCACCGCGCCCACCCAGTAGAAGTGGCTGGTGGCCATGCCGTACTTGGCCCCCGACGCGCCCATGCCGATGACCTCCTGCGCCCCCAGGTTGGCGGAGAGGAACGCCAGCCCGGTCACCCACGGCGGGAGCGACCGCCCGGAGAGGAAGAAGTCGGAGGAGGTGCGCGCCATGCGGCGCAACGCCCAGCCGATCCCCAGCGTCGCGGCGAAGTAGGCGGCCATGACGACGAAGTCCAGCGCGGTGAGGCGGGTGGGAGCCATGGGGACGGGTGGGATGGTGAGGGGAGATCGCGTGCCGGGGCGTCAGCGCGCCGGTTGCGCGGACCAGTGCAGGATTTGCAGCGGCGCACCGGATCGCGCCACCACCACGGTGCGGCGCCCGCTGGCGTGCCGCAGGAGGCGGAGGGCGCGCACGTCGCCGGCCAGCGCGGGGGCGCCATCGCCGGGTTCCAGCGCCGAGAATGCGCCGCCGCCGGTGGCGCGCAGCAGCGTCCCCCACCCGGCGTCGTAGCGCCCGAACAGCGGCGGCACCCCCGCCTGGTTGCCGGCGAGCCAGAGGTCGGGGAGGGTGTCGCCCACGAGGTCGGCGGCCAGCGCGGCATACACCGGCGCCACCTGCGCGGCGGGGGGGAGCGGACGCAGCGTGAAGCGCCCGCGCCCGTCATTGAGGGCCAGGGCGCTGGCAAAGGTGCGGGCCTCGCGCACGGTGGCCGCGCGCACCGCCTCGGCGCCGAACAGGTCGGCCAGCGTGCTGGCCCCGAAGCTGGCATACGAGGGGTAGCGGCTGCGCAGCGCGGGGATCAGGCGCACGAAATCGTCCCGGCCATGGGCGGGCACCTCGCGCCCCTCGCGCATGTGGGTGAGCACGGCGCGCTCGGTGCCGGTGCCGCCGAAGTCGGCGAGGTAGAGCCGCACCGGGTCGCGCGCGGAGGCCCGCAGCCAGGCGTTGGTCCCCAGGTTTCCCAACACCAGGTCGGGGGTGCCGTTGCCGTCCACGTCGGCCACGGTGACCGACTGCCACCACCCCTCGGTCCCCGCGAACCCCGCGCCCTCGGACGCCTCCACCAGGCGGCGCCCGTCGTTGCGGAAGAGGCGCACCGGCATCCACTCGCCGGCCAGCACGAGGTCCTGTCGCCCGTCGGCGTCCACGTCCACGAACCGCGCCTCGGCCACCATCCCGGCGCGCGCCAGCGCGGGGGCCACCGCCTCGGTCACGTCGGCAAAGCGCCCGCGCCCGTCGTTGCGCAGCAGCACGCTGCGCGGCGTCGCGCCATAGCGGCGCGACACCACGCGCCCCCCCAGGAACAGGTCGGGGGCGCCATCGCCGTCCAGGTCGCCCACCGCCACAGTCCCCCAGTTCTCGTGCAGCCCCGCCGGAAGGAGATCGTCGCGACGGGTGAAGCTGCCACGCCCGTCGTTGAGGTACAGCCGCGGGAGCAGCGCCGGCGCGTCGTCAAAGAACTCGTTGCCGCCGCTGGCCACCACCAGGTCGGGGTCGCCGTCGCGGTCCACATCGGCGAAGGCGGCGTCCACATCCTCATGCAGCGAGTCGGCGGCAAAGGCGGGCGCCGCCGCCGCGGCGAAGCGGCCGTCCGGCCGCTGCAGCAGCAGCGTGCCCGGCTGCCACTTGGCGCCCCCCGCGTACACGTCGTCCAGGCCGTCGCCGTTCACGTCGGCCACCGCCAGCGCGGGTCCCTCGCGGGAGAGGGCGTGCGGCATCAGCGGCTCACGCGCGTAGTCCAGGACGTCGTTCTCCAGGTGCGGCACCGCCGCGCCCAGCGCCGGCGCCACGTCGGCGGCCAGCGGCGGCGCCGGCGCGGGAGGGCGCCACCGCAGCGTCGCGGAGTCCTGCACCAGCACCAGTTCGCGGTCGGGGGCCACGGCGGTGAGCCGCTGCATCCGCCAGTCGGGCCACACCACCTCCAGCGTGTCCACCACCACCGCGGCGCCCAGCCCCACGTGCAGGCGCGGGTCGACGCTGGACTGGAAGCCGCGCACCGGCTGCTGCTCCAGCAGCTGGCGCACGCCGCCGGCCACCACGGTCACCCGCGCGCCCACGCCCAGGCGGTTGCCGCCGCGCCCGGCCAGGCGCAGGCGCAGCCAATGCGGCGCGTCGGGACGCTCGCGCGTGCGGTTGCGGTACACGCCCACGGGGGCGTTGACGCGGTTGACCACCAGGTCCAGCGCGCCGTCGTTGTCCAGGTCGGCGTAGGCGGCGCCGGTGGCGAAGCCGGGGTCGTCCAGCCCCCACGCGGCCGCCATGTCGGTGAACTGCCAGCCGCCGGTGTTGCGGAAGGCGTGGCTGGGGAGCGGCACCTGCGGCATCCGCGCGATGAGCGCGAGGTTCTCGCGCGTGATGCCCCGCGCCAGCGAAGCCTGCACCGCCTCGTTGCCGACGTAGTTGATGTAGTCCAGGTCGTTGGGACGCCGGACGATCCCGGTGGTGAGGAACAGGTCCTTGCGCCCGTCGTCGTCCAGGTCGGCCAGCAGCGGCGCCCAGCTCCAGTCGGTGGCCGCG
>JBILED010000324.1:0-2723 GCA_044352305.1 Gemmatimonas sp. | reverse complement strand
CGGCGTTCTTCCTGTACCTCACCGTGCGCAGCGACAAGCCGGTGGTGGTGGTGGGCGCGCAGCGGCCGGCCACCGGCATCAGCCCCGACGGCCCCATGAACCTGCTGTCGGCGGTGCGCACCGCGGCGTCGCCGCAGGCGGTGGCCAAGGGGGTGCTGGTGGTGATGGACGAGCGCATCCTCTCGGCGCGCGAGGTGCGCAAGCAGTACCAGCGCGTGGGCGGCTTTGACGGCGGCGAAATGGGGATGCTGGGGGTGGTCACCGCCGGCGGCCCGGAGTTCTACTTCGCCCCCGCGCGGCGGCGCGGTCCCGCCAGCGAGTTCGACCTGGCGGGGGTGGACTCGCTGCCACGGGTGGAGTTGGTGTTCTCCTACCCCGGCGGCACGGGCCCCACCTTTGCCACGCCCCCCGTGGGGGTGGTGGTGGCCACCACCGGGTTCGCGCCGTCGGAGACGGCGGCATTTCGCGCGCTGCGCGAGCAGGGGGTGGTGCTGGTGACGGCATTTCCGTCGGGGGACAACGCCACCGGAGCGCCACGCGCGGGGAGTGGCGGCGGCGCGATGCGCCCCGATTCCACGGCCGCGCCGGCGCGCCCGCTGGCCCCGTCGATTGCCGCGCAGCACCTCACCCCGCAGAAGGCGCGCATCCTGCTGATGCTGGCGCTCACCCGCAGCCGCGACGCGGCCGCGCTGCAGCGGATGTTCCGGGAGTACTGATCGAGAGTCGGTCGCGGCGACTATCGCTCGTCGCCCGGGGCAGGCGGGCGATCGGCCACCCGCTGCAACACCCCTTGGAACGCCGCCCCGGAAGCCCGGGCTGCGCGGGCCTCGAGATACTCATGGGTCATCAACGCCGCCAGCTTCTCCGCCAGCGAGGTGGCGATGAGTTGGTTGATCGAGATCCCTTCCCGCTCGGCCATCACGCGCGCCTGCGCATGCAGCGACTCGGGCAACCGCAGACTGATCGTGCTCATGCCTCCTCCTGCAGCAAGGTCAGGAATTCACGCGGCGTGATCGGCCGCACGCCGAACTGCTCCGTTCCGGCAAAGTCGCGTGTGTTGAAGGTGACGATGTGGCGGCACTGGGCTTCCACCGCCACCTCCAGCACCATGTCGTCTTTCGGGTCACGCAAGAACGGCCGCCACAAAAAGAAGATTCGGCGATGGTGTGCCTGTGCACAGATGAAGTCCACCACGGTGTCCACATCAGCTTCCGACAGTCCAAGCTCCGGCCCCTGGCGACGAGCGACCGCCTCGTACTCGAGCACCAAGGGGACGGAAATGCTGATTTCGTAGGCCCCATCCATGAGCAGTTCGAGCAACCGATAGGACGCACCCCGACGCGACCGAAGCCCGGCAATGAGGACGTTCGTGTCGAGCACGACATGCATCGGCATGGATTCCTGTTGCTCTTTGTTTATGGTATCATATACGATACCATAAATTGACCTGACATGCAAGGCTCGGACGCCGACTGGTCCCCTCGCCCCCTGGTCAGAACTCCCAGTTGAGCCCGATCGACGGGAGCAGCCCCACCGTGGTCTGCGTCTCCACCTGCCGCCGCCGCGGGTTCCACGACGGCGGCGCCGGGTTCTGCCGGTTGGTCACGTTCTGCAGGTCCAGAAAGGCGATCAGCTGCTGGCGGCCGAAGACGAAGCGCCGGTCCACGCGCACGTCGGCGGCAAAGAAGGTCCCCAGCCGCTCGGCGTTGTAGCGCGCAAAGTCCAGCGTCCCCGCCAGCGACCCCTGCGTCACGAACGGCGTGAGCGGCAGCCCCGAGGCCCCGCGCCCGCGCACCGCCACCTCCCAGCGCGCGTTGGGGCGCCACCCCAGCACGCCATTGGCCAGCACGGGGGTGTCAAAGGCGCCGCGCGTGGCGGTGCCGTCCAGCCCCGTGAAGCGTGTGCGGTTGGCGCTGGCGCTCAGCTGCCCGTAGAACGGGCTCTGCCCGAGCTTCTTCTGCAGGAACAGTTCGATCCCCTGTGCCTCGCCGGTGCCGGTGGACGTGAGCGGCTCCAGCCCGAAGGGGATGTCGGTGGTGGCGTCGTCAAAGCCGCTGGGGCTGAGCACCGCCTGCGGCCGGAAGACGCGCGCGGGGTACGCGCCGTAGCGCTTGGCGTACACCTCCACCTGCACCTTGAGCGCCGCCCCCACCAGCCGCGTGACACCCGCCACCAGCTGGTCGGCGCGGAAGGGGCGGAGCGTCTCGCGGTTGCGCGCGTCCCCCACCAGCCAGATGTAGCTGGGCGCCTGCCAGTAGCGCCCCCCCGCCAGCGCCAGCGTGGTGGCGTCGTCCAGCCGCACCGTGGCGCTCAGGCGCGGGGCCAGCCGCACCGCGTTGTCCAGGAAGCCGTACCAGTCGCCACGCACGCCGGCCGACAGCCGCAGCCGCGGCCGCGCCTGCCAGCTGGCCTGCGCGTAGCTGCCGTTGCGCAGCGCGGTGAAGGCGGTGTCCACCCGCAGCGGGCGCGGGGTGCCCTGCGCGTCGCGCCGCGTGAACCCCGCCAGTGTGGCATCGTAGCGCAGGTCGCTGGCGTACTTCACGATGGTGCCGGCCTCCAGCTCCACGCCGGGCGCCGGCAGCCACGCCAGGTCGCTGCGCAGCGTGGTCTCCCCCTCGGTGGAGCGGCTCTCGAACACCGGCACCAGCAGCGAGTCGCGCTGCGCGGTGACGAAGCGCGTCCACGTGCGCCCCAGCGTGGTGGTCACCACGCCGCGCGGCAGC
>JBILED010000323.1:0-2724 GCA_044352305.1 Gemmatimonas sp. | reverse complement strand
GCGCGGCTCGCCAGCAGTGGGAGGTGGAGCAGCGGCGCAAGCTCGTGGTGGGGGTCAACGCCTTCACCACCGAGGAGCCCGAGCTCACCATCCCCACCCTGCGGATCGGGGCGGAGGCGGAGGCGGCGCAGCGCGACCGCCTGGCGGCGCTCCGCGCCGGGCGGGATGCGGCGCTGGTGGCCGAGCGCCTCGAGGCGCTGCGCGCCGCGGCGCGCGGCACCGAGAACGTGGTGCCGCGCATCCTCGACTGCGCGCGCGCCTACTGCACGCTGTACGAGATCCGGGCCGCGCTTGAGGACGTGTTCGGCGCGTACCGCGAGCCGGTGTTCTTCTGAGCGCCGGCCCCGCGGCCGCCGCGCCCTGGTGGCAGACGCACTTCGACCAGCAGTACCTGCACGAGTACGAGCCGCTGTTCACCCCGGCGCGCGACCGCGCCGAGGTGGCGCGGCTGCAGGCGGTGCTGGGGCTCCCCGCGGGCGCGGCCATCCTGGACTGCCCGTGCGGGCAGGGGCGCCACGCGCACCTGTTGGCCGAGGCCGGTTTCCGGGTCACCGGGGTGGACTACTCCGCCCCCCTGCTCGAGGTGGCGCGGGCGCGTCCCCGCGCCCCCGGCGCGCGCGCCGTCCAATGGCAGCAGGGGGACATGCGGTCGCTTCCGGCCCGCTGGACCGGGCGCTTCGACGCCGTGGTCAACCTCTTCACCTCGTTCGGCTTCTTCGATGCCCCGCAGGATGACTGGCGGGTGCTGGCGCAGTTCGCGCGGGTGCTCAAGCCCGGCGGGGTGCTGGTGTGGCATGGCGGCAGCCGCGACGGGGTCATGGCGCGCTTTCTGGCACGTGACTGGTGGTCCACTGGGGACGGCACGGTGTTCGGCCAGGAGCGCCGCTTCGATCCGCTCTCCGGGTTTCTCGAGGTCACCTCCACCTGGCGCGGGCCCCGCGGTGACGGCGAGCGGGTCCACCGCATCCGCTTGTACTCGGCGTCGGAACTGGCGGCGCGCCTGCAGGAGGTGGGGCTCGTTGTTGAACAGGCGTGGGACGGCTGGTCGGAGCGCCCGCTCACCCGCCGATCCGGTGAAATGCTGCTGGTGGCCCGCAAGGACACGGCGCTAGCTTGACGGCGAGGCGCCGCTTATCCCCGATCTCCACACACCCATGACTCGACCGATACGCGTGCTGGTGGCCAAGCCCGGGCTGGACGGACATGACCGCGGGGCCAAGGTGGTGGCCGCCGCGCTCCGAGACGCCGGCATGGAGGTCATCTACACCGGCCTCCACCAGACTCCCGAGATGATCGCCACCGCCGCCGTCCAGGAGGACGTGGATGTGGTGGGCCTCTCCATCCTGAGCGGGGCGCACATGACGCTGTTTCCGCGGGTGTGCGACCTGCTGGCCCAGGCGGGGCGCGACGACGTGCTGGTGACCGGCGGCGGGATCATCCCCCGCGAGGACATGGAGGCGCTGCAGGCACGGGGCGTCGGGCGGCTGTTCGGTCCGGGCACCACCACGCAGGACCTGGTGACCTACATCCAGGAGTGGTTCGCGGAGCGGGAGCGGCAGGAGGCATGAGCGGGCGACTCCGCACGCTGGCCGAGGGGGTGCGGGCGCTGGAGGCCAGGGTCCGTCAGGGTGGCGGGGCCGAGAAGGCGGCCCGCCAGCACCAGCAGGGGAAGCTCACGGCCCGCGAGCGCGTGGCGCGGCTGGTCGACCCGGAGGCGCCGTTCCTGGAGATCGGCCTGCTGGTCGCGCATGACCGCTACGAGGGGCAGGCGCCCGCCGCCGGCGTGGTGACCGCCCTGGCGACGGTCGAGGGGCGCGAAGTGGTCGTCGTGGCCAACGACGCCACCGTCAAGGCCGGCGCCTGGTGGCCCGAGACGATCACCAAGATCCTGCGCGCCCAGGAGGTGGCCATGCGCTGCCGCCTGCCCATCCTCTATCTGGTCGATTCCGCCGGGGTCAACCTCCCCTATCAGGACGGCGTGTTTCCCGGGCAGTATGGGGCGGCGCGGATCTTCTATTACAACTCCATCATGCGGCGCTACCTCCGGATCCCGCAGTTCGCCGCGGTGTTGGGGCAGTGCGTCGCCGGGGGCGCCTACCTCCCCGCGCTCAGCGACGTGATCCTGATGGTGAAGGGCACCTCGTTCATGGGACTGGGGGGGCCCAACTTGGTGAAGGGCGCCACAGGGCAGTCGGTGGACGGCGAGACGCTGGGCGGCGCGCGCACCCACACCGAGATCTCCGGCGTGGCCCACTACGCGCTCGACGACGACGCCGCCTGCCTGGCCAAGCTCCGCGAGCTGGTCGCGCGGCTCCCGCGCCCGCACCGGCCCGCCCCCGCGCCGTGGCGCCCCCCGGCCGATCCCCCGGTGGCCGCCTATGACGTGCTCCCGGCCGACCATCGCCTGTCGTACGACATGCGCGCCCTTCTGCGCACCATCCTGGACGAGGGGGCGCTGGACGAGTTCCAGCCCGCGCTCGCCGGCGAGATGCTGTGCGGGGATGCGCGCATCGAGGGGATCCCCGTGGGGGTGATCGCCAACCAGCGCGGGCTCATCAAGGGGCGCGAGGGCGAGCGTCCCCGCTTCGGCGGGATCAGCTATGCCGAGAGCGCGGAGAAGGTGGCGTTCTTCATCGAGCGGTGCGAGCGCCAGGGGCTGCCCCTGCTGTTCGTGCAGGACGTCTCCGGCTTCATGGTCGGGGCCGACGCCGAGCACGACGGCAT
>JBILED010000322.1:0-2731 GCA_044352305.1 Gemmatimonas sp. | reverse complement strand
CCAGCGCCGCGCGCGCGCGGTTGTTGGCCGGCTCACGGTACGACGGGATCGTGTCCACCGCCCCCGCCGCCTTGAGCAGCTTCATCGCCTCCAGGTCCACGGCGTACACCGCGCGCCAGAAGGGCGTCGTGCCGTCCAGGTACTCCAGCCCGCAGTTGGCGTTGCCGCAGTTGTTGAAGCCGAAGAACCAGAGGTTCTTGCGCAGCCGCACGTTCACGTCGGCGCCGGCCTTGATCATCGCCTGCATCAGCTCCAGGTGCGACGTGGCCTGCACCTGCACCGACTGCGGCTGCGGGTAGCGCGACTTGGGGGACCAGAAGGTGTTGAGCGCCGCGTACAGCGGGGTGAGCCCCGCCGTGCTGGCGCGCTTCACGTCGGCGCCGCGCTTGACCAGCGCCATCGCCAGGTCGTAGTGCCCGTTGATCGCCGCCATCAGCAGCGGCGTGGTGCTGTCGCCGGCGGTGACCGCGTTCAGGTCGGCCCCGCCGTCTGCCAGCGCCAGCGCCGCGGCGGTGTTCCCCTGCCGCACCGCGTGGTGCAGCGCCGTGAGCCCGCCCAGCGACCCCACCGTGGCCTCGTACCCCGCCACCTGCCCCTCGAACAGCTCCCCCTGCTCGGTGGGCGCCCTGGGGACCGCGGGGGCCGCCAGCACCTCGCGCGCCGCCAGGATCGCCCCCTGCACCACCTCCAGCGGCAGCGCATTCACCGGCGGCGTGGCCAGCCCGGGGGAGAACGGCCGCGGCGCGGCCGGTGCAGCCGGAGCCGCCGCCGCCCCCTTGGCCGAATCCGCCTTGGCCGGCGTGGCCGCACTCGCCACCGCCGCGGGAGCAGCTGGAGCGGCCGCGGCCGGCGCCGCACCCGCACCACCGCCGCCACCACCCTGGAACTGCCGCATCTGCGCCGCCCGGTCGGCCGCCGCCTTCTGCATCGCCTGCTTCACCGAGTCCTGCACCGACGCCGGGAGCGCCGCGAACAGCAGCTCGTTGCGCTTGCGCGCCGCCGCCTGCTGCCGCTGGTTCTCCTCCGTCAGGTCCACCGCCTTGGTGCGCAGCGCCGTGTTGGCCCCGCCCTTGAGCAGCGCCTGCACCGCCTCCGCCCGGTCGGCCGCCGCCGCGAACATCAGCGGCGTCTGCCCCCAGCTCTGCTCCACCGCGTTCACGTCGGCCTGCCTGGCCAGCATCGCCGAGACGATCGCCCCGCTCCCGCCGGTGGCCGCCAGGTGCAGCGCCGTGGCCCCCGTCGTCGTGCGCGCGTTGGGGTTGGCCCCCGCCGCCAGCAGCTGCCGCGCCACCGCGGCGCTGGCCGTGCGCGCCGCGATGTGCAGCGGCGTGTGCGCCCCGATCCGCGTGGTCGCCGCCGGGTTGGCCTTGGCGCGCAGCAGCGCCGCGGCCATCGCCGAGTCGCCCCGCTCCGCCGCCCAGTGCAACGGGGTCATCCCGTCGCCGCCGGCCGCGTTCGCGTCGCCCCCCGCCGCCAGCAGCCGCCGCAGCTCGGCCAGGTCGCCGCGCTGCGCCGCCTGCACCACCTGCTGCGCCGGCACCGCCGCCGCCCGCGCCGCCGGCACCCGCACCGCCGCCCGCGTGTCTTGGCCCCCGTTCCCCTGGGCCCACCCCGGCGCCGCACAGGCCGCCAACGCGACCCCCGCCAACGCCGCCCGCCCCGCACTCCCGTTGCGCATCATCGCAGCCGCCCTCGCGGTCAGGCGTTCACCGACAGCGCGAAGGGCGCCACGCTGTCGCCAAACGACGGCGCGTCGATCCCCATCTTGTGCATCAGCGCCAGGAACACGTCCGCCATCGGCGTCCCGTCGGGCGCCTTGAGGTGCGCGTTCCCCGGCAGCATCCCGTTGGCGCCGCCCATCAGGATCAGCGGGCACCGGCGATGGTTGTGCACGTTCCCGTCCGCCATCGGCGAGCCGTACACGATCAGCGTGCTGTCCAGCAGCGACCCCGCGCCGTCCTGCGTCTCCTGCAGCCGCTTGAGGAAGTACGGCATCATCCCCACGTGGTACTTGTTGATCAGGTTGAAGTCCAGGATCGCCGACTCGCGCCCGCCATGGTGCGACGCCGGGTGGAACCCCTTGTTCGTCCCGCTCTCGGGGAAGGTGCGGCTGGACGCGTCGCGCCCGGTCTTGAAGGAGAACACCCGCGTCATGTCCGACTGGAAGGCCAGCACCTGGATGTCGAACATCAGCCGCATGTGCTCGGCGAAGTCGTCCGGCACCCCGGCCGGCGCCTCGGGGAGCGCCCGCTCCTCGCCGCTGGTGTTCTTCGACTCCACCGCCTGGATGCGCCGCTCCAGCTCCCGCACGTTCTCCAGGTACTGGTCCACGCGCCGCCGGTCCTCGGGACCCAGCTGCCGCGACAGCCCCCGCATCTCCGACACCACCCAGTCCAGGATGGAGCCGTTGTCCTTGCGCCGCGCCGCGCGGTCGGCGTTGTTGGACCCCGCCCCGAACAGCAGCTCGAACGCCGTGCGCGGGTTGCGGATCATCGGCAGCGGCTCGCTGGGCGACGCCCAGCTGATCGTGTCGGTGTAGGCGCAGGCGTAGTTGTAGTAGCACCCGCCGGCCTGGTCCAGGTTCTCGATGCACAGCTGCATCGACGGCAGCGGCGTGTCCCCCGCCAGCTGCCGCGCCACCACCTGGTCCCACGACGTCCCCACGAACAGGTCGCTCCCCTGCGTCTGCTTGGGGTGCGCCTGCGTCAGGAACACCGCCGACGAGCGGAAG
>JBILED010000094.1:0-9598 GCA_044352305.1 Gemmatimonas sp. | reverse complement strand
CGGCGACAGCTCGTCATCGAAGATGACCAGCGTGGCCCCCAGCTCCTTGATGCGCAGCGTGAGCTCCTCGACCTTGCCGCTCCCCAGGTAGGTGCCCGGGTGCGGGCGATCGAGATGCTGCGTGAGGGTCCCCACCACCAGGGCCCCCGCCGTGTCCGCCAGGCGACCGAGTTCCTCGAGGTGCTCATCCACCTGGTAGCGGGCGCTGCTGCGCTTGGCCGGCGCGCTCACCAGGATGGCGCGCTCCTGCGGCGGGGTCAGGGAGATCGGCTGGCGGCTGATGGGTCGGTTCCGGTTGGGACGTGGGGTGGGCCGGGCGATGGCAGGTCAGCGGCGCGGCGCCGCGGAAAACTGCCCCGCCCGGTCGAACGGATGCGTGAAGCTACCGATGGGGGTGGCCACCGTCAGGGCTCCACGCACCCGGTATGGCACGGTGCCGGACATCAGCAAGGATCGTCCCGCCGCCCCCAACCCGCGAAAGCTGACGCTCAGCGGCAGGCGCACCACCGCGGAATCGCGCGCGGGCACCCGGAACCGCTCCGTCAGCTCGCCGGCAGCCACCGGCACGGTGTCCACCTCCACGCGGTAGCGCACCCCCGGCGCGTCCAAGGCAAAGCGGTTGGGGTTGGCGACCTGCAAGACCACCTCGAGCGTACTGCCCGTGAGCGACACGCCGGTGACCGCCACGGACTGCACCGTGACCACCGGCTCCCGAAAGGTGGCGCGCCCCAGGGTGGCGCAGCCGCCTGCCCCCGACGCCATCCCCACACCTGCCAGCAGGGCGCGCCAGCGCCGCCCGGCGCGCCCCCGCCGGGGCCTTCCACCCACCGGACTCGACGTCCTTCCCTGCCCCGCACTGTCAGTCACGTTGATCCCTCCGCGTTCTGGTCGTTGGCATCGGTGGCGCGCATCCGGTCCCGGAGCCCCGCCCACCACCCCAGGCGCTTGGCCACGTCCCGCTCGAAACCAAAGGGGCCGGGGGTGTAGAACTGCCGCCCCTGCAGCCCGGCCGGCAGGTACTCCTGCGGCAGGTACGCTTCGGGCACGGCATGGGCGTACTGGTACCCCTTGCCGTACCCCAGCTCCTTCATGAGCCCGGTGGGCGCATTGCGCAGATGCAGCGGGACTGGAGCCGCCGGGGAGCGCCTGGCCGCGTCGAGCGCCGCGTTCCACGCCGCATACACCGCATTCGACTTGGGCGCGGTGGCGAGATACACCACCGCCTCGGCCAAGGCCAGCTCCCCTTCAGGCGACCCCAACCGCTCAAAGGCCTGCGCCGCCGCCGACGCCAGCGTGAGCGCCTGCGGATCGGCCAGCCCGATGTCCTCGGTGGCCATGCGCACCAGCCGTCGGGCGATGTAGCGCGGATCCTCCCCGCCCTCCACCATGCGCGCCATCCAGTACAGCGCCCCCTGCGGATCGCTGCCGCGGACCGCCTTGTGCAATGCGGAGATGAGGTTGAAATGCTGCTCCCCGCCCTTGTCGTAGTGCGGCACCCGGTGCTGCACCGCCGCCTCGACCTGCGCAACGCCGATCTCCGCCCCATCCGCCACCAGGGCGGTGGCGGCCTCCAGCATCCCGAGCAGGCGACGCGCGTCGCCATCCACCTGCTCGGCCAGCAGGTGCCGGGCCTGCGGGGCGATGGTCAGCAGGCGCCCACCCACCCCGCGCTCGCGGTCGGCCAAGGCGCGATCCACCAGCAGTTCCAGGGCGGGCACGGGAATCGCCTCCAGCACCAGCACGCGCACCCGCGAGAGCAGCGCCCCCGTGAGCGCGAAGGAGGGGTTCTCGGTGGTGGCGCCGACCAGCACCAGGGTGCCGTCCTCCACGTGCGGCAGGAAGGCGTCCTGCTGCGCGCGATTGAAGCGGTGGATCTCGTCCACGAAGAGCAGCGTCCGCCCCCCCGCCAGGCGCCGCGCGGCCGCCGCCTGCACGACCTCCCGCACGCGCGCCACCCCGTCGGTGACCGCGGAGAAGGCCACGAAGGTGGCGTCGGTGGCCTGGGCGATCAGCTGGGCCAGGGTGGTCTTCCCCACCCCGGGCGGTCCCCACAGCACCAGCGAGTCCACCACGCCGCGGTTGAGGGCCTCGCGGAAGGGGCGCCCCACGGCGAGGAGGTTCCCCTGCCCTACCACCTCATCCAGCGTGCGGGGACGCATGCGGGCGGCGAGGGGGGCGTCCGCCCGCTCCGCACTGGGGGCGGGTTGGCGCGTCATGGGCCCGCCGCGGGTTGGCCCCGGTGCTCGCGCACCCGGGCCATCAGCCAGTCCCGCCGGTTGCGCCCCGGATCCTCCAGGACGTCGACCAGCAGGGTGCGCAGCCACTGCCCCATCTGCGGGCCGGTGGGGACCCCAAGGCCCCGCAGGTCCTCGCCATCGATGGCGAGGTCCCCCACCTCCACCGGATCGCGAAAGGCCACCCGCAACGCCCGCCGATACAACCGCCGAACCGGCGCGCCGACGGGCGCTCCAGACGCCGCGCCCTCCGCCGCCCAGCGGGCGGCGACCAGCCGCAAGGTGCCCGCCACCCGCAACCGCCCCATCTGCGAGACGGCCATGCGGAGCCGCTGCGCCTCCGGCTCTCCCTCGGCCACGGCCAGCGCCCGCAGCGTGTCCCCATGCCGGTGCCACCCGGCCACCAGCGCCGAGACGGTCGCCACCTCCTGATTGGACGCGCGCAGCCCGCGCAGGGCGCGCTCGGCCTCCGTGGCGTCCAAACCCGACAGCAGCGCGGCCAGCCGCAGGCTCCGGCGCAGCGGGCGGGTGGGCGCCCCGGGACGGGGGAGGCAATCCACCGCCGTCAGCACCGGATCGGGGATGTCCGCCAAGGGCGGCACCACCGACGCAAAGGCCCCAGCCTCGCGCCACAACCGAAAGGCGTCGGACGGCCGGGCCACCTGTTCCAGCGTCTTCTCGATCTCCTGCCGCACCCGCTCCGGGGAGAGGCGGGGGAGGTGGGGCGCGCTGCCACGGATGGCCGCCCAGGTGGCCGGCTCGATGGTCAGGGCGAAGCGGGCGGCAAACCGGATGGCCCGCAGCGCCCGAAGGCGATCTTCCGTCAGCCGCGCCTCGGGATCGCCCACCGCCCGTACGATGCGCGCGGCCAGGTCCTCCTGCCCCCCGAAGGGGTCGGCCAACTGCCGGGCCAGCGGATCCCAGGCGATGGCATTGATCGTGAAGTCGCGGCGGGCCAGGTCCTCGGTCAGCGACGCCCCGAACTCCACCACCGCGTGCCGCCCGTCGGTGTGGACATCCCGGCGGAAGGTGGTGACCTCATGCATGCGTCCGTCGCGCCCGAACACCCCGACCGTGCCAAACTCGATCCCCACCGGCACGGTCCGTCGGAACAGTCGCCGGACCTCAGGGGGGGTGGCGGAGGTGGCCAGATCCCAGTCGAGGTTCTCAACGCCCAGGAGCGCGTCGCGGACCGCCCCCCCCACACACCAGGCCGCGTGCCCTGCCTGCTGCAGGGTCCGGGCAATGTCGATCACCGCCCCCGGGGGGCGGAGGCGCGAGCCCTCGGGGGTGGAGGCGCCCTCGGTCATCCGCAGAGCACGCTCCCCCCGTTGACGTTCAGGATCTCGCCGGTGACATGGCGCGCCAGCGGGCTGGCCAGGAACAGCACGGGTCCGGCAATGTCCTCGGGCGCCGCCACGCGCCCCAGCGGGATGGCCCGCTCGATGCGGGCGCGCCCCTCGCCGGCGAAGGGACGCGCCACGGCCTCGGTGTCCACCCACCCGGGGGCCACGGCATTGACGGTGACGTCCCGCGACCCGAGTTCCACGGCCAGCGACTTCACGAAGGAGATCATCGCCCCCTTGGTGGCCGCGTAGTCGGCGTGTCCGGCCTCACCCCGCTGGCCGGCCGTGCTGGCAATGAAGATCATGCGCCCCCCGCGCGGCAGCACACGGGCCGCGGCGGCCGCCCCGTAGAACATGCCGTTGAGGTTGACGTCCATGACATCCTGCCAGCGCTGCGGATCAAGGTTTTCCACAGCGACCGGCTGATCAGGCCAGACCCCAGAGTTTCCCACATAGATATCCACACCTCCCCACAACGAGCAGGCTCTATCCACAAAGTCGGTGTTCACCGCCAATGTGGAAAAGTCTCCGCCTAGCGCGAAGGCTCGACGGCCGGCACGTTCCAGGTCGGCCACCACGGCCGCCGCATCCGCGGTGCGGGCCCGAAAGCCGATGCCCACATCGGCCCCTGCCGCTCCGAGAAGGCGGGCAATGGCCGCTCCAATGCCGCGCGAACCGCCGGTGACCAGCGCACGCTTGCCGGTGAGGTCGATCATCGATCTAGAATCCGGATGAAGTGAATGCGGCCAAGTCGCTTTCAAGAAACCTGTTTCACGGCTGCCAACACCAAGACACTCACGCGAGCAACGGCTCGATGGCATCGCAGATGGCGTGCTGGATGCACAGGTGCATCTCCTGCGCCCGATCGGTCCGGTCAGTAGGGACCACGACGGCGACATCCGCCAGAGACCGGAGCGCCCCGCCATCCTTGGCCAACATGGCCAACACCGGCACTCCCTTCGCCCGCGCCGCCTCCGCGGCCCGGAGCACATTGGGCGAGTTGCCGCTGGTGCTGTGAATCACCAACAGATCGGCGGAAGTTGCCAACGCCTCGACCTGACGAGAAAAAATGTGATCAAAGCCGATGTCATTGCCCGCCGCGGTCAACAAGGAGCTGTCGGTGGTGAGCGCGATGGCCGGATACGCCCGCCGGTTGAGGCGGTAACGCACCACATACTCCGTGGCCAGATGCTGGGCATCGGCGGCGGAGCCGCCATTGCCGCAGAAGAAGAGGGTACCCCCGCGCTGCACCGTGGCCAGCACCAGCGCATGCGCGCGCGCGATCTCCGGGGCCAGGCGCGCCAAGGTACGCGACGCAGTGTCCGCCAACTCTTCCAGGGCTGCGGCGATCGACGGGGACAGTTCGGCTGACGCCTTCACGATACCACCTGACGATGAGGGTGAACCGCCCTACCGGCGGCGATGCCAACGGCCCAGCCACCGCTGGAGGCGCCGCGCCACCGACGGTCGAAGGGGAGGCACTGGGAGCGGGTCCTGATTGGCCAGCAGCCGCTGGGGATTGAGCTGGGTGAGCAACAGAAGTTGCTCCTCCCCCCCATTGGTGGCCAGCCAGTGGGCACTGGCCGCCAGGGACCGCCGGTCTCCGTGATTGTCGGAGGCCAGCAGGTCGATGAAGCCGTTGGCCAGCAAGGCATGCCCGAGGGCGCTCCCCCGCCCCCGACCAACCAGCGCCATGGCATCGGACTGGATCAGGGCTCCGGCGTGGCGCCAGGCCCGCACCTGGTCCAGGGTACATCCGGCATATCGGTCCGGGTGCGCCACGATGGGGCGTACCCCTTGGCGCACCAGCCGATGCAACTCATCGGTGGCGCGCACCGGGACG
Source organism: Gemmatimonas sp. (assembly GCA_044352305.1). Taxonomy (GTDB): domain Bacteria; phylum Gemmatimonadota; class Gemmatimonadetes; order Gemmatimonadales; family Gemmatimonadaceae; genus Gemmatimonas. The sequence goes on along the minus strand of JBILED010000094.1, from coordinate 4,175 downwards.
CCCCCGCGCGGGAACTCCACCAGCACGGCCCGCGCCCCTCCAAGCCCCAGCTCGGGGCGCGCCAGGTCGGCCCCCGGCTCATCCAGCATGATCTCCCACCCGCCAATCAGACGAGGCCCCTGCGCCACCGCCCGCTGCAGCGCCTCCCGCAGCTGGCGATGCGCCTCCACGGGAGCGCGGTCGGCCTCGGACGCCCGCAGGTGAGGGGTGCAGGCCACCATGGTGACCCCCTCGGCGGCAAACCGCTCCAGGACGGCCCGCGACCCCTCCACGGACCGGGACCCGTCATCAACACCGGGGAGCAGGTGCGTGTGCAGGTCGATCACGTGCCCGTGCGCACCCGCGCCACGGCCCGACGCAACCTCAGGAGGGCTCCCGTCCGGGAATGGCGGCGATGCGCTCCATGGCGCGGGACGCCCGCGACTCCAACCGCTCCGGCTCGCCCGCCGCCTCCTGAAAGGCATAGGTGATGAGGGCGTCAACCGTGAGCAGATCCAAGGCGGTGTCGCGCGAGGTGGACCCCGACGCCAGTATGGCGCCCAGCAACCCCTCACCCGCTTCCAGGCAGCACTCGGGGACCTCGCTCACGGGACGGTCTGCAAAGGGCTCCAGCACGGCGACCAGACGCGACGCCAGCGACGGGGGCGGCGGCGGGGTGACCGCGACCAGCCAGCTCCGAAGCGTCCCGGATTGCACCGCCGCCCCCGTCGTCCCGTCGGTCATTGCTCTCTCCCCTGAAGGATCAGGCCCCAGCCACCAGGCGCCCCACGACGGTGGGCACGGCCTCCAGCGCCTGAGCCAGCTGCGCCGGCTCGACCCCCGCCTGCGCCATGTGAGGCTTCCCGCCGCCACGGCCTCCCACGGTGGCCGCCACCTCGCGCACCAGCGCATCGGCGCGCACCCCACGATCACGCAGGTCGTCGGTGACCACCGCCAGCAGCGCGCCCTTGCCGTCCACCGCCGCCGCCAGCACGGCCGCCCCGCTGCCGATCCCTTCGCGGATGGCATCGCCAAGCGCCTGCAGCCCCTTGGTGTCCGGGACCTCGACCTGCGCGATCACGACGCGCACCCCACCCAGCTCCCGCGCCCCCTCGATGAGGCGCGCGGCCATCCCACCGCCACCGGCTCCGCCGCGCATGGCCTCGTCCAGCTTCTTCTCCAGCTGCCGGCGCTCGTCCAGCAGGGCGTCCAGCTTGCGCTCCACCTGCTCCAGCGACGCCGGCGCCGCCGTGAGCGGCACCTTGAGCCGCGCGGCCAGCTGCTGCAGCGCGCGCTCCCGGTCGGTCAGGAACTGAAACGCCCGCGGACCGGTGACCGCCTCGAGGCGACGCACCCCGGCGGCCACCCCGCTTTCCGCCACGACCCGGATGCAGCCGATTTCGGCGGTGTTCCGCACATGGGTGCCGCCGCACAGCTCCACCGACCAGTCGGGGATGTCAACCACGCGCACGACATCGCCGTACTTCTCCCCGAACAGCGCCATGGCCCCGGAGGCCACGGCGTCCACGTACGCCTCCTCCCGCGTGTGCACGGGCGACGCGGCCCACACGCCCGCGTTGGCGTGCGCCTCGATGGCCGCCAATTGGGTCGCCGTAACGGGGCCGTGGTGCGTGAAGTCGAAGCGCAGCCGGTCAGGGGCCACCAGCGACCCGGCCTGATGCACATGGTCCCCCAGCACCTTCCGGAGCGCCGCATGCAGCAGGTGAGTGGCGGTGTGGTGACGCGCGGTGTCCTGCCGTCGGTCGCGGGGAACCTCGGCATGGGCAGCTCCGAAGGTGATTTCCCCCTCGGCCACACCGATGGCCGCGATGCGCCCGTCGATCTTGCGCACCTCGGTGACGCCCACCCGCCACCCGGCGCCGGTGATGGTGCCCTGGTCGGACACCTGCCCCCCGGACTCGGCATAGAACGGGGTCTCCCCCAGCATGACCGCCACCCGCCCGTCGGGGAGGGTGCGCACGGCGGTGACCACGGTGTCCACGGCCGTGCGCTCGTAGCCGACGAACCGCCCCAGAGCGGCCCGGTGCTGCTGATCGTGCGACCACTGCGTGGGATCGCCAAAGTCGTCGGCGCTGACGGACAGCTGCCGCGCCTTCCGCTCCTCCTGCGACTGCCGCCGCTGGGCGGAAAGCGCCTCCTCGAACCCCGCAATGTCGACCAGGTAACCGCGCTCCCGCGCCATCAACTCGGTGAGGTCGATGGGGAAGCCGAACGTGTCGTACAACCGGAAGGCGTCAACCCCGTCGATCGTGCCGCGCACGGCCTTGGAGCCCTGCGTGGAGCCCGTGGGCGCCAGCTCGTCGAAGCGCGACATCCCGGCGTCGATGGTGGCCAGGAACCGCTCCTCCTCGGCCCGCGTGGTCTCCAGCAAGTGCGCACGCCGGGCCTGCAGTTCGGGGTACTGCCCCTGCATGCTGTCGATGACCGCCTCCACGACCTGCACGAGCGTGGGCGCGCGCCGCCCCAGCAGCCAGGCATGCCGCACCGCCCGGCGCAGGATGCGCCGCAGCACGTAGCCACGCCCCTCGTTGCTGGGGAACACCCCGTCAGCCAGGAGAAACGACACGGCCCGGGCATGATCGGCCAACACCCGGAACGACGCCGGATCGATCTCGCGCCCCTCCCGGTCGTGCGCCACCCCCAACCCCACCCCGGGACGGTACGGATACGCAATCCCCACCACCTCCTCGACCCGCGCAATGAGCGGGGCGAAGGCATCGGTGTGAAAGTTGTTGGTCACCCCCTGCATCACGGCCGCGATGCGCTCCAACCCGGCCCCGGTGTCCACCGAGGGCTTGGGGAGCGGCACCAGCGTGCCGTCCGCCTGACGGTCATACTGCATGAACACGAGGTTCCAGATCTCAAGGAACCGCCCCGCCTCCGCCCCCTCGACGAACGCGTCGAGCGAGTAGTCCTCCAACTCCGTGTTGGTCCACTCGCCCGTGGCATCCTTGGGAAACGCCCAGTCGGCCGCCACCCGCGCCAGGTCCACATAGATCTCGGTGCAGGGACCGCACGGGCCGGTGTCGGCCATCTGCCAGAAGTTGTCCTTGGCCCCCAGCCCGTACACCCGATGCGGCGGCACGCCGGCCACCTCCTGCCACAGCTGCCGCGCCTCGTCGTCCTCGTGATACACCGTGACGCGCAGATGCTCGCGCGGGATCTTCAACTCCTCGGTGATAAACGTCCACGCGAAGCGGATGGCATCCCGCTTGAAGTAGTCGCCAAACGAGAAGTTCCCCAACATCTCGAAGAAGGTGTGGTGCCGGGCGGTGTGCCCCACCTGCTCGAGGTCGTTGTGCTTCCCACCCGCGCGCACGCACTTCTGGGCGGTGACGGCCCGCGGATTGCCATCGGGCACAGCATCCATGCCCAGAAAAACCTTCTTGAACTGCACCATCCCCGCGTTGGTGAACAGCAGGGTGGGATCGTCGGCCGGGACGAGGGTCGAGCTGGGGCGGACGGCATGCCCCTGCGCGGCAAAGTAGGCCAGGAATCGGGCGCGGATTTCGGAGGCGAGCATAAGCCCGGAAATATAGGGGAATCAGGCGCCGAACGGCTCCCCATCCTCCTCCTCCTCCCCCGTGCCCCCCGCCCCAGTCCCCAGCCCCTCCCGTTCGAGCCGACGCACGACCCGCTGCACCTCCCCGCCGGAAAACCCGCGGCGCAACAGGAACCCCGTGAGTCGACGCCGACGCACCTCGGGCGGCAGCGTGGCCACGGCCGCCCACCGGCGCACGGCCAGCGCCTCGCATGCGGCCCCCTCGTCAAAGCCCTCCTCCGCCACCGACCGGGCCAGCGCCTCCACCACCACCGAGGCCTCCACCCCCTTCTGCCGCAACCGCTGGCGCACCCGCGCCGGCGCCTCGCCCCGCCGAAGGCGCGCCGCCGCCTCCGCCTCAGCCATCCCCTTATCGTCCAACACGCCCGACGCCGCCAAACGGTCAAGCGCCTCGGCCACCACCTCGGTATCCGCCCCGCGCCGCCGAGCCACCCCCTCCAGTTGACGACGGCTGCGACGCTGCCGCGCCAGGGAAGCCACCGCACGATCCAGCTCCGTGGTCACCGCGTCCTCGTAGGCCAGCCGCGCCACCTGCGCCGGCGTCAACACGACCCCCGCCCGCATGGCCCCCGCCTCGGCCAACCCCGCCGCCGACACCAGATACCGCCCGCCC
>JBILED010000091.1:0-10089 GCA_044352305.1 Gemmatimonas sp. | reverse complement strand
GAGCAGCAGCACGAAGGGGACGAGGGCGAGGAGGATGTTGAACGCCAGCCCCCCCGCCACGAACGGAATGTTGTCCTCGACCCCCTGCCGCCAGGCGCGACGGGCGACGTCCCCCCACGCCTCCAGGGCGGGGCGCAGGGGGGGCACGAACTCAGTCGCTCAGGTCGGCGTCGTCCGGCGCGGCCACGACGGTGCTGGCGCCGGTCGGGAACGGCCGGTGCTGCGCGGGGGCGTGGACGAAGCGGTCGACCGTCGCCCGGGTGCCGGCGATCCCCAGCTGGCCGAAGAGGAAGCCGAACTTCGCGTCGTACGCCCGCCCGAGCGCCTCGCGCACCTCGGCGGGGAGGTCCCACAGGGTGCGCTTGAAGGGGCCGATCGCCTTCTTGCGGGCCTTGTAGTAGAACTGCTCGTCGGAGTCGCCCGCCTTGCGCTCGTCCTTCGCGTTGACGTCCAGCCACGCGTACATCGCCTGCCGCACGTCGGCGGGGAGATGGTCGAACATCATGGTCTGGAAGTTGGTGGCCAGGTGGATCTCGGCGGTCTCGATGCGCGGGAAGTTGCCGAAGGCGGTGTCGGGGAGGGTGGAGGCCCCGTGCTGCACCGCGCCCGCCATGCCGTAGCGCTCGCGCGCGATGACGGAGAGTCGCTGCAGGGTGTCGAGGTCGAGCTTCACGTCGGCGATGGAGCCGTCGGCGAGCACCACGCCGCCATGCGAGGTCCCCGACTGCACGGAGATCTTGGAGAGCCCCGCGGTGCCGGGGGCGACCGCCTGGAGGGTGGCGTTGTAGCCGTCCATGAACGCCTCGAGCTCCTCGGGGGTGCTGTTCTCGGTCCCCACCTCGCCGATCTCGCCGCCGATGGAGATGGTGACTCCGGCGGGCTCGGCGGCGCGGACGGTGCGCGTGATGTCCACGCACACGCCGAAGTTGAGGCGCTGCTGCTCGGCCAGCGTGGGGTGCGACAGGTCGACGAGCGTGGAGGTGTCGACGTCGATGTTGTAGAAGCCGGCGGCCACGGCCTCGTGCACCAGCGCCTTGACGGCGTTGACCTCGGCGACGGGATCGACGGCGAACTTCTTGTGGTTGACCTGGAAGTGGTCGCCCTGGATGAACACCGGGCCGCGATATCCTTCGCGGAGCGCGGCGGCGAGCATCACGGTCACGTACTCCGCCGGGCGCTGGTCGGTGTAGGCGATCTCCGACCGGGCGATCTCCAGGATGAAGGCGCCAGCATCGAGGGCGCGCGCCGTGCGGAAGATGGCGCGCGCCGTGTCGTAGGCGAGCGCGCGGACGTTGATGGCGGGGACGGTGAAGCCGCCGCAGTCGCCGCGCCCGCGGGCCACGTACAGGTCGTGGATGGAGGCGGCGCGGACCCCCACCGCCTGCCCCAGTTCCCACACCATCCAGCGCGCCGCCTCGCGCTCCGCCTCGGTGCCGAAGACCGCCTGGTGCACCAGCGCGTCCATGTGGGGCGTGGCGAGGGCGGCGGGATCATGCAGCTGGAGGTGCCCGTCCACGAGGGAGACGGCACCACCGAAGAGCGACGCAGACGACATGGGGCGGCTTGGGCGGAGGTGAAGGGACAGGGTCCCCGAGGGCGGTCCTGAAAAGTCCCATGCCACGGGCGGCACGGGCAAGGGGCGGGCGCCCCCGTCAGAGCTGCCAGCGGGGGTCGGGGCGCGGGAGCCGGTCCCACTCGGCGCGCGCGGCATCGCTGCCGGGGCGCCCCAGCAGGGCATAGGCAAACTGCTTGCCCAGCTCCACGCCGGGCTGGTCGAACGCGTCGACCCCGTACAGGGCACCGGCGTAGGCGGTGGCCAGCGCAAAAGTCTGGAACAGCCCCCCCAGGTGCCAGGCGTCGACGGCATCGACCGCCAGCGTGGCATTGAAGCGACCGCGGGCGGCCAGCGCTCCGGCGGTGGCGCGCTGCTCAATGCCCAGCAGCTCCCCGAGCGTATGCCCCCCCAGGTAGCCCAATTCGGGGATGTCGGCGTGGCGCACCGGAATGCGCCCCTCCCCGTCGCGACCGCGCACGGCGATGAAGGTGACCGTCTTGTCGAGGGGCCCCTCCATGAACAGCTGCACCTGCGCATGCTGGTCGGTGGCGCCCAGGGCCGGCACCGGGGTGGGTCCCACATGGCCGCCCGCCGGGTGGCGCTTGCCGAGGGACTCGGCCCACAGCTGCACGAACCAGAGCGCCAGGTCCCGCAGCGGGTCGGCGTACGGCATGAGCACCTGGATCGGGCGGCCGTGGGCGGTGTCGGCCAGCCACTGCAGGGTGGCGAAGGCGCCCGGCAGGTTGCCCGCGAGCGCGGGGTGCGCGGCGCGCGCCATGACATCGGCGGCCCCCGCCTGCAGCGCGGCCACGTCGACCCCCAGCAGGGCGGCCGGGAGGAGCCCCACCGGCGAGAGCACCGAGAAGCGCCCCCCCACGGTGGGGGGGATGTCGAGGGTGCGAATCCCCTCCTCGCGCGCGATGCGGCGCAGCGCGCCCACCGCGGGGTCGGTGAGGAAGACCAGCTGCCGGCGCGCCCCCGCCTCCCCCAGCCGGCGCGCCATGGCCTCGCGCACGATGAGGTACTGCGCCATGGTCTCCACGGTGCCCCCCGACTTGGACACCACCAGCACGAGCGTGCGCTGCAGGTCCAGCCGCTGGAGGGTGGCGGCGATGGTGCCCGGGTCGACGTTGTCGAGGACGTGCAACCGCGGGCGCCCGCCGCGCGCCGCGGCATCGAGGGCGTTCCACCCCGGCGGGCAGAGGGCGGTGCGCACGGCGATCGGCCCGAGCGCGGAGCCGCCGATGCCCAGGAGCAGCACGTCGTCCACCCGCTCGCGCGCCTCGGCGGCGAGCGCCTCGACCCGCGTCCGCATGGCCTGGTCGTGCGGGAGGGAGAGGAACCCCAGGTCGGCGGTGCGCGCATGCACCGCCGCGTGGGCCTCGGCGAAGCGCGGGGCGGCGGCCTCCCACTGGGCGGCGGTGATGCCGGCGCCCCCCGGGAGGGCGCCCGCCATCATGTTGGTGAAGTCGAGGGCGAGGGCCATGCGCGGCGGTCAGGAGGAAGGGAGGGGAGGCGTCCACTCCACCACGAGGCCGTCGTGCGCCGGCGCGATCCCCGGCGGCAGCTCGGCGGCCAGCGCCGCGTGCGGCGTCTCGTGGGTGAGGTGGGTGAGGTAGGTGCGTGCGGCGCCGATGCGGCGCGCCGCGGCCACCGCGTCGGCGATGGACAGGTGCGTGGGGTGGGGGCGATGGCGCAGCGCGTTGAGCACCAGCAGCTCGACGCCGGCCAGCGCGGCGAAGGCCGACTCGGGGAGGTGCTGCGCGTCCGTCACGTACGCCAGCGGCCCCACCCGGAACCCCAGCACGGTGACCGGCCCGTGCGGCACCGCGATGGGGAGGATGTCGGCATCCCCCACCCGGAAGGGCACCCCCGCGTCGACGCGCACCAGCGCCCCCTCGGGCTTGCTGGTCCCCGGCAAGGGGCGGCACGCGGGGTCCACGATGTAGCGGAAGCGGGCGGTGATGGCGTCCAGCGTGGGGGCATCCCCGTACAACGGCAGCGGCCGGTCACGGCGCACGGTGAAGGCGCGCAGGTCGTCGATGCCGTGCAGGTGGTCGGCGTGCTCGTGCGTGAACAGCACCGCGTCCACCTCCGCCACCTGCGCCGCCACCAGCTGCAGGCGCAGCTCCGGGGGCGTGTCCACCAGCAGCCGGGTCCCGCCCGGGGTCTCGATGACCACGGCGCACCGCGTGCGGCGGTCCCGCGGATCGTCCGACCGGCAGGTGGCGCAGGCGCACCCCACCTGGGGGACGCCGAAGCTGGTGCCGGTCCCCAGAAAGGTCAGGCGCACGGGGGCGCCCCGCTCACCGCCCGTGGCCGGTCAGACAGTCTCGACCTTCATGAAGTTGGTGGTGCCCGGCACGTCGAAGGGCACCCCGGCGGTCACCAGCACCCGGTCGCCGCGCTGCACGAGCCCCAGCTGCAGCGCCTGCTCGAGCGCCATCGCCAGCATGTGATCGTAGCCGCGGGCCGGCGGGACCAGGCGGGGGACGACCCCCCACACCAGGTTGAGCTGGCGGCAGGTGCGCGCCTCGTCGGTGAGGGCGAGGATGGGCACCGCGGGGCGGTGGGAGGCGACGATGCGCGCCGAGAACCCGCTCTTGGTGAAGACGATGACGAGCGGGGCGTTGATCATGCGCCCCGCGGCCACGGTGGCGGCGGCGATCGCCTCCTCCGTGCCCAGCGCCTCGCCGACGCGGCGGTCGGTGCGCTGCGGCACCGGCACGTAGCGGGTCTCCACCTCGGTGCTGATGCGGCGCATCGCCTCCACGGCCAGGCGCGGATGGGCCCCGGTGGCGGTCTCCGCCGACAGCATGACGGCGTCGGTGCCGTCGAGGATGGCGTTGGCCACGTCGGACGCCTCCGCGCGCGTGGGGCGCGGGTTCTCGATCATCGACTCCATCATCTGGGTGGCGGTGATGACCGGGCGCCCCATGCGGTTGGCCAGCGCGATGATCCGCTTCTGGGCGATGGGGACCTCCTCGAAGGGGAGCTCCACCCCCAGGTCGCCGCGCGCCACCATGATGGCGTCGGTGGCCTGCATGATGGTCTCGATGTTCTCGAGCGCCACGTCCTTCTCGATCTTGGCCACCACGTACATGTGGCGGGGGATCAGCGCCCGCAGCCCCTCGATGTCCTCGGCGCGGCGCACGAAACTCAGGGCCACGGCGTCGAGGTCGTGCTCCACGGCGAAGGCCAGGTCGGCGCGGTCCTTCTCCGTGAGCGACGGGGCCGACACCGCGATGCCGGGGAGGTTCATCCCCTTGTTGCTGGTGAGCCGGCCCCCGTGCACCACCCGGGCCGACACCCGGGGCGCGGCCACCGCCGTCACGACCAGCTCGAAGAGCCCGTCGTTGACCAGGATCCGGTTCCCCGCCGTCACGTCATGGCAGAGGTCGGCGTAGGTGATGGGGATGTCCTCCCCCTCGGCCACCGCCTCGGGGGCCAGCGTGACCACGTGCCCCGGCACCAGCTCCACCGGCTCCGCCAGCTTGCCGATGCGAATGCGCGGCCCTTGCAGGTCGCCCAGGATGGCCACGGGGCGTCCCATGGCCTCCGAGACGGCGCGCACGCTGTCGATGGTGCGCGCGTGCTGCTCGTGCGTGCCGTGCGAGAAGTTGATGCGCACCACGTCCAGCCCGGCCTCCAGCAGCGACCGGATCCCCTCGGGCGTGTTGCTGGCCGGACCCAGCGTCCCCACCACCTTGGTGCGGGGGACGTGGCGGCGCCCCGCGCCAAGCTGGGCGGGGGAGTGGAGGCTGGGCACCATATGTTCGCCCGTCACGGCGGCGGGGAGGAGGTCGACTGCGGTCATCGTCGGCGGCAGCTGGGCGGAGAGGGGTTACGCGCCGGCCAGCGCCGCGCGCTTGGCGCGGAGCCCGGCCAGCAGGGTGACGAACGAGTGCTCGAAGGCGGCCAGCCCCTCGCGCAGCAGCGCGTCGGTGACCTCGGCAAGCGCAATGCCGTGCGCCTCCAGGGCGGCCAAGGTGCTCAGCGCCCCGTCCACCGCCTCGGTGACCGACCCCGGACGCACCTCGCCGTGGTCGCGGAACGCCTCCAAGGTGGCCGGCGGGAGCGTGTTGACCGTGTCCGGACCGACCAGCTCCTCCACGTACAGCACGTCACGATACGCCGGGTTCTTGGTGCTGGTGCTGGCCCACAGCGGCCGCTGCAGCCGGGCGCCGGCGGCGGCCAACGGCGCCCAGCGCGGACCGGCAAACGCCTGCTGGACCAGCCGGTAGGCCAGCCGCGCGTTGGCAATGGCGGCCTTCCCCTGCAACGCGGCGCACGCGGCGGCCTGTGCGGGGTGGGCGGCCCCGCGCCCGGCCAGCGCCTTGTCCACCGCCGAGTCGACCCGGCTGATGAAGAAGCTGGCCACCGAGGCGATCCGGTCCACGGGCTGGCCGGCGGCCACCCGCGCCTCCAGCCCGGCCACGTACGCCTCGATCACGCGGGCGTGGGCGTCCAGCGCGAACAGCAGCGTGACATTCACGTTGATGCCGTCCGCGATGAGCTGGCGGACGGCCTCGGCGCCTTCCACCGTCCCGGGCACCTTGATCATGAGGTTGGGGCGATCCACCGCCACCCACAGGCGGCGCGCCTCGGCCACGGTCCCGGCCGCATCGCGCGCCAGATCAGGGCTGACTTCCAGCGACACGTAGCCGTCCACCGCCTGCGTGGCGTCGTACACCCCCCGGAATGCGTCGCACGCGTCCTGCACGTCGCTCGCCGCCAGCGCGAAGAAGGCGTCCCGGTCGTCCATTCCCGCGGGGAGCGCCGCGAGCTGCGCGTCGTAGGCGTCCCCCTCGGCCAGCGCCTTCTCGAAAATGGTGGGGTTGGAGGTCATCCCGGTGAGGGCGTCCTCCCGGATGCGGCGCGCAAGGTCCCCGTTGCGGAGCATGGCGCGGTCGATGTAGTCGAGCCACAACGACTGGCCGGCCGCGTGCAGGGCGTGAAGGCGAGTGGACATGGAAGAGGGGAGAAGGGGAACCGACCTCGCATGGTAATGTGCGGAGCGCCTCGGTGGGGAGGGGTGCGGCCCCGCCGGTGCCCCGCCGGTGCCCCGCCGAAACCCGCGCGCCCCTCCGCACGTCCTTACCGCGTGCGCACGTCGATCGCCGGCCCGCCGATGCCCCACCGTCCTGCGTCCTCCCCCCTGCCTGCTGCCCTCGTGCCGCCTCGCCCACCCTCCCCGCGCCTGCTCCTGGCTCACCGGTTGACGTCGGCCGGGCTGGTGCTGTGCCTCGGGGCGGCCAGTGGACTGGCCGCCGGCTGTGGGGGCGCGCGGGTCGTGCCCCCGCCCCCCGCCGCCGCCCCGCGTCCCGACGCGGTGGCCACCTTCGACTCCGCCTGGGGGATCATCGCGCGGACGTACTGGGACACCACCTACAACGGGGTCAACTGGCGGGCCCTGCGCGACACGCTGCGCCCGCGCGCCGCGGCGGCGCGAACCACCCCCGAGCTCCGGCTGGTGCTCACCGACATGCTTGGCCGGCTCGGGCAGTCGCACTTTGCCATCATTCCGCGCGAAGCCGTGGACCCCGAGGGGGCCGACGCGTCCGCCCGAGGGGACGCCTCCCCCGGGATCACCGTGCGATGGGTTGAAGGGGCCCCAGTGGTCTGGCGCGTCGACCCCGGTTCCCCGGCCGCCCGGGCGGGCATTCGGCCGGGGGCGCTCGTGGCCGCCATCGACGGACGCCCCGTGGGCCTCGCCGCCACCCCGGCGGATTCCGCCGTGGATCCCCGTCGCCTGGCGTGGCAGCGCGTGACCGCCGTGCACCGGCGCCTGGCCGGCCCGACGGGGGAACCCGTCCACGTCACGGTGGAGCGCGACGGTGCCTCCCGCACGGTGCGCCTGGAGCGCGTCCTCCCACCGGGGCGCACGGTCCGTTTCGGCAACCTGCCGCCGGTGGAGGCGGTGGTGGCCAGCGAGCCGCGGCTCGTGGATGGGCGTACGGTCGGCGTGGTGCGCTTCAACGTGTGGATGCCCGGCATCATTCCGGCGCTGGACTCGGCCGTGGATGCCTTGCGCGGAGCCGATGCCATCGTGCTGGACCTGCGGGGGAACCCGGGCGGCGTGGTGGGGATGGCCATGGGGCTGGCCGGGCAGTTCGTGGACTCGCTGGCCCCGCTGGGGACCATGCGGCAGCGGGGCAACACCCTGCGCGTGGTGGCGTTCCCGCGGCGGGTAGACACGCGGCAGCAGTTGGTGACGCCCTTTGCCGGACCGCTGGCCCTCGTGGTGGACGAGCAGTCGTTCAGCACCAGCGAGATCTTCGCGGCCGGGCTGCAGGGGCTGGGGCGGGCGCGGGTGTTTGGCGTCACGACGGGGGGCCAGGCGCTGCCGTCGGTGCCGGAGCCGCTCCCCTCCGGCGATCTGCTGTATCATGCCATCGGCGACTTCACCGCCGTGACGGGGCGTCCCGTCGAAGGGCCGGGGGTCACCCCGGACGTGGAGGTCCGCTTGACCCGCCGCGCGCTGTTGGCGGGGGAGGATCCGGCGCTGGACGCCGCGATCCGTTGGGGGGCCAGCGCGTCGCGCGCGCGGGGGCCCCGGCCGGCTTTCCCCTCCCTCTCTCCGAGACCGCTCCGATGACCCGCACGCTTCGTCCCCGCCGCACCCTGGCGGCTGCCGTCCTGTCCGCCGCCGTGCTGGCGTGGGCGGCTCCCGCCGCACTGTCTGCTCAAGGCACCCCCACCGCCGCCGCGGTCCTCGCTCGGCAGATCGATGCCGTGGGTGGGCGGGCGGCACTGGATCAGGTGACCTCCATCCGGCAGCAGGCCACCCTGCAGATCCCGGCCGTGGGGCTGGAGGCGGCCGTGGAAGTGCTCATGGCGGCCCCGAACAAGATGACCACCAGGGCCACCATCCCCGGCATGGGCGAGATGCTGCAGGGGACCGATGGCACCGTGGCCTGGGACGTGAACCCCATGCAGGGCCCGCGGCTGCTGGCCGACAAGGAACTGGCCCAGATGCGCCAGACGGCCGATTTCCGCGGCAACCTGACCAAGGGGATCGAGAGCTTCAGCACCGCGGAGAACCTGGGTGCGGCCCCCTTCGCCGGGGAGCAGGCGTGGAAGCTGCGCCTGGTCCACAAGGAGACGGGGGTGGAGATGCTGATGTACTTCTCGGCGGCCAGCGGCCTGGCGCTGGGGTACGAAATGACGCAGGACTCCCCCATGGGGCCCATCCAGGCGTCGATCAAGCTGTCGGACTACAAGGCGTTCGGGGGCATCAAGTTCCCGACGCGCACCGAGATGACGGTGGGGCCGCAGCAGATGATCACCGTGGTGAAGGAGGTGACCCTGAACGGCGTCCCCGACTCGGCCTTTGCCATCCCGGCCGCGGTCCAGCCGCTGATCAAGAAGTGAGCCCGGGGGGCCGGGGGTGCGTTGACATCCCCGGCCCGCCCCCGAGAATTGGGGGATCATGACCCTGCTCGAAACGGCGGTGGCGACGGTGCTGCTGGCGGTGGCGGCAGTCACCTGCCTGGAGTCCACGCGGGAGGCGGTGGCCGCCTCCCGCCGCGCCGCGGCATGGCAGGAGGCCGTGGCGCAGGCCGATGAAGCGCTGGCCCTCCCCACCGTCCCCGCCTCGGGGACCGACCCGCGGGTGCAGGTGGTCCGGCGGCGGTACGCGCCGCGCGTGGCGCTGGTCGAGGTGACCGTGCGGCTCCCCCACGGCGGGGTGCATCGCACGGCCCGTCTGGTGCCGGAGGGGGTGCCATGAGCCGACGGTGGGGCTTCACGCTGCTGGAGGTGGTGCTGGCGGTCACCATGGCGGCGATCACCGGAATGGCCGCGGCGTCGGCCGTGCAGGCGGCCAGCACGGCCAGCGACCGGGTGACCCGCGGGCGGCGTGCCGCCGAAGGGGAGACCCGCCTGCGTACCCTCCTGACGGACGCCGCGCGCCACATCCCGCCCGCATCGATGGTGGAGGGGGCACGCCTGCGCCTTGATGGGGAGGCGGACCGCCCGGTGCTGCGCTTCGCCTCCCGCGGCGTCGTGCCTCCCTTCGGCACCGGAGGCATCTGGTGGGTGACTGTGTGGCGCTCCGGGGACTCGCTGCTGGTGGAAGCGGTGCCGCCGACCGCGTCCACCGGGGCGATGCGCCGTCTGGCCGTACCTGGGGTGACCCGGCTGTCGGTGCGCGTCCTGGACGCCGAAGCGCGGCCGTGGCAGGCGGGGGGGGCGTTGACTGGCCGCCTTCCGCAGGCGCTGGAGGTGGCGTGGATGCTCCCCTCGGCCGCCCCGCCGCCGCTGCGGGTGCGGCTGGCTCCGTTGGGGGAGGGGGCGCCATGATGGCCGCCACGCAGCGGCTCCCCGCCGGGGGCGCACGGGAGACGGGAGGGCGCCCGCGGCGCGGCATGGCGCTGGCGCTGGTCCTGGTGCTGATCGCCGTGCTGGTGTCGCTGACCGCCGTGGCCGGGGCCAGCGCCCGGCGGGGGATGCGGCAGGCGGAGGTGAGCGCCAGCGACGCGGTGGCGCGGGTGATGGCCGAGAACGCCGTGATCGCCACCCAGGCCCGGCTG